>CP064979.1:0-319943 GCA_016699575.1 Flavobacteriales bacterium
CGGCAAAATGCGCAAGAGCCTTGGCAACAAACGCAACGTGATCAGCGACAAGCAGATCGACGCCATCACCCGGTGCTACGGGGCCTTGGCCGATGGAGGCAAGGAAGTCTTCACCATCGACGGCAAGAGCGAAGCACGGATGGTCAGCAAGGTGTTCCCCAACGCGCACTTCGGCTATCGCAAGATCACCGTGGAGCGCCCGCTGCAACTGAACTTCCGGGCGAGCGCCGAACGCGTTGCGCGGCTCGATGAAGTGAAAGCCTTCGCGAACCTGGCCAGCAGCAAGAAGGTGAAGAACGAAGCCGAACGTCTGAAGGAAATAGAAGCCGGAAAACAACGCCAGGAAGCCATCAAGCGCTTGCTCAGGCGACTACCTGCGGACAAGCTCTACATGGACCGCAAGACCTTCTTGGCCGAACTGAAGAAAGCGGCCAAAGTCGCGGACCTTAGCTTGGATGCTGCCGAGGTAAAAGCCATTGTGACCGCCTTGGGCGAGCGCGACCCCAAGGCTGCGGTGTGCACCGATGCCAAGGGCCGCCCCGAGCCCGATGCCGACCTGCGCGACACCGAGAGCGTGCCGCTGAGCGAGACCATCGAAGCCTACTTCCAGCGCGAGGTGTTGCCGCATGTGCCCGATGCCTGGGTGGACACCACCAAGACCAAGGTGGGCTATGAGGTGCCGTTGACGCGCGAGTTCTATGTGTACACCCCGCCGCGCGCGTTGGAAGAGATAGAGGGCGAGATCGCGGGCTTGGAGAAGGAGATATTGGGGATGCTGAAGGACATTACGGTATGAGCCCTCTGGATGATCTTGCGGAATTGCTGAAGGAGTTGCCGGGGGAAGACTTACCCCCGCGACCAGACCTTTTCTCCATCTCAGGTTATCCTCACTACGAGGATGTGCTGAGCAACTGGTATTCCTTCTTCATGGACCCTAGTGGGCTACACGGACTCGGTACAATGTTCCTTGATACGCTCGTGGATCTTGCGAATGCAGGGAAGAGGGTAAGGGTCGGCAAGAGCATGTCCATCAGAAGGGAGTTCACGACGGAGAAGGGGCTTGCTGTGGACATCATCGCACATGATGGAATTGAAGTCGACGGCCGAATCGGGGGCGCGGAGAATGCTGTGATCATCGAGAACAAGGTCTTCCATGTGCTCAACAATAACCTCGATGACTATTTGACCTCAGTTCCCAATGCAAAGAAGATCGGCATTGTGCTATGCCTAAAAGCAAGACCTGTGGGTCACCCGCAGTATGAATGCATCACTCATGCTGCACTTATGGAGGCTGTGGTCGCACAACTTCCGATAACCTACCCAATGCCGGAACCATACCGGCAGTACCTGATCGACCTGGAACAGAACATACACCTATTGACCGAGAACATGGAGATCACGGACGAAGTGAGATTCTACCTAGAGCATGCCGAGAGGATCCAACGTGTGATCGCCTTGGAAGGCAGTCTTCGCGTCTATCTGACCACGGCTTTGAATACGGCAGCTCAGGCAATGCAAATGCAGTTAACGCGCAACCCGGGTCGTTCTTGGTATATTTCCGTTCACCGCGAGGATCGCGCGTACGTGACCGTCCTGTTGGAGGACGCTTTTACCAAGGGAACAGAGCTGGTCATTGTTGTGGAGGTCCGCGATGAGCATGAATTGAAGAGCAGTGACACCCGATTGGACAGCATCAAAGGGGTTATCGGCACGGAACGTCAAGTCGTCCATAAGGTCGATCCAAATGGGAAGTGGATACAGTTCGCTCCCATTAGAATTCCACTTACGCGTGAACGTGGCTTTGATCTAAGCAAGACTATTGAGGAGCGGATCAAGACAGACCTTCTTCCCGTACTGGATGCAGCACGCTTGGCCTTTCCGCAATGAAGGGAAACGCAGCCACTAAACCCTCCGGCATCCCCTGGCTCGGGGAGGTGCCCCCGGATTGGGAGATGAAGAAAATCCGCTTCCTCTTCCGGTTCCAAAGTGGTGGCACCCCAAGCACTACGAACGAGGCATACTGGGAAGGAACGCTGCCTTGGGTGTCTGCAAAGGACATGAAGAAGATGTGGATCTCTGACACAGAAGACCACATATCGGAGCATGCTCTTACAGAGAGCGCGGCGAACACAGTACCACCGAACAGCCTTCTACTGCTTACGCGCTCTGGCATTCTGCAACACACGATCCCGGTCTGCGTGAACAGCCGACGAATGGCGATCAATCAGGATGTGAAGGGATGCATCCCTGTGGCTGATAATGTGGACGTGCGCTTCTGTGCGTATTTCATACACGGCTCACAAGAGCAACTGCTTCCGCTGTGGCGACAAGAAGGTGCAACCGTGGAAAGTCTGGAGTTCGAGACGGTCAAGAACACCGCCTTCGCCCTTCCCCCCCTCCCCGAACAACGCGCCATCGCGGCCTTTCTGGACGAGCGCACGGCGCGCATCGATGGGCTTATGGCGCGCAAGCAGCGGCTGGTGCAATTGCTTAAGGAGAAGCGCCAGGCCCTTATTACCCGCGCCGTTACGCGGGGCTTGGTTGCGAAAGTGAAGTTGAAGGAGAGCGGGGTGCCGTGGTTGGGGGAGGTGCCGGAGCATTGGGAGGTGAAGGATCTGAAACACATTATCGGCCCGATGGAACAGGGCTGGTCGCCACAATGCGACAACTACCCCGCCGACGAAAGTGAATGGGGTGTGCTTAAAGCGGGGTGCGTGAACGGCACCAGCTTGAACGAGATGGAGAACAAGCGGCTTCCCGATACCGAGGAGCCGATACCCGCGCTGGAGATCAAGCCCGGTGATATTCTCATGAGCCGTGCGAACACTGTGATCCGATCGGAAGTTGTGGATACGTGGACAAGGTTCGGCCGCGACTGATCCTTTGTGACAAGTTGTATCGCTTCCACGCATTACCCGGCGTGAGCAACGGACGCTACCTGGTACACTTCCTTCGGTCACGCGCAGGGCGCTCATACATGGAGCAGAACACATCCGGCGCAAGTGATTCCATGCAGAACATCGGACAGGATGTGGTGCGCAACATCGTGATGCCTTGCCCACCACTCAAGGAGCAAGAGACCATCGTTGCATACATCGAGTCATCGACCATCCGCATCGACGCGCTGATCACCAAGGTGGAGCAAGCGGTGTTGCGTTTGCAGGAGTACCGCACGGCGCTGATAAGCGCGGCGGTAACGGGGAAGGTGCGGGTGGCGACCAACACAATCGTATGACCACCACGGACTACAAGGAGTGGATGCAGCGTGCGTTCCTAAAAGTGGAAGCGGCGCTGAGCGAAGAGCTGATCACGCCAGCATCATTATGTATGACCGAGGATCACATCCGGTCGGCGTTGGTCCGTGGCTTGGCCGCAGCCATGCCCACACATGCACATCGTATTGACACCGAGAAGACAGTCAGTTGGACGAACAATCCTTGCTGGTTAGGCACTAACCGTGTTCCGGAACAAGGACGCCCCATTCAGCATGACGTTTTCATTGCGCCTCACGATGGTGACAACGGGCTCGCTTGCGAAGTGAAGTGGCTAAAGAACGAGAAGGCCGGCGAGGTCCTAAAGGACATCTGGAAGCTCGTGCTATCCAGAGGTATTGCCTCGGAGGGGAGCGCAATGCGCATCTATTTTCTTCTGGGTGGAGAGGGGGAACATTTCAGAGCAACGATCAATGCGCTGTACCACCATACCCCACGCATGGCCGATCTTTCGTGGCAGCGCACGGATCAAGCACTGCCCAACCCCAAGCGGCTCACCATGGCCAATTTGCTTGGAACAGCGAAGGGAAAGAATGCCGTCAGGGATCTACTAAAATGGGGTTCCCCTCCTACCTATCGAACGCCACCATCCTGTAGGAACGAGTTCTACACGGACACACGCGCTACATGGAGACGGCCTCTTGATGGACAAATCAAGAAGAAAGATGGCGGAGTGCTGGTTTGGAATGCCGCGCTCTGGGAGATCACGGCTTGGGGTTTAAGTACCCGCCCCGCATTGAACTGGACAGCGAAGCGCGATGCCATGTTAGCCCCTAGCCCCGACAGCAAGAGTACCGTGCGGCGCTGATCAGCGTGGCTGTCACAGTGAATATGCGGGTGGAGTGAGGTTTCCATCGTTGCATTTCGTTTTCGGAGACCTTGGAACTACCTTTTATCATGAGTACTACACATACCCCCAACAGTGAGCAGCTACCCCCTGGGACCACGTGTAAGCACCCCCATTTTAGGCGCAGCGGTTTGTAAAGGTACTTTTGAGTGTGGTGGTGTTGTGGATGTCCTGTTGAACTGTGGGGAAGTCCGCGCGTGAGCCTGTGTAGTGGGCAGGGAGTTGTCCACATTTCAACAGGAACGCACGGGGCGATAAGCGCAGCAACGACCTGTGCGGGCGCTGGTTGTTATAGCGCCACATCCACTCTTGCGTGATGGTGCGTACTTGGTCCAGGCGTTCGAAGATCCACGCATTGAGCACTTCGGTCCGGTACGTTTTGTTGAAGCGCTCGACCAAGCCGTTCTGCATGGGCATGCCCGGCTGGATGTAGGTGAAGGCGATCCCATTGGATGCGGCCCATTCCTGCATGGCGTGTGCGATGAACTCCGGGCCATTGTCCATGCGAAGGCGTTCGGGCTTACCACGCCAGGCGATCAGCTGGTCCAGCTCACGGATCACGCGTGCAGCAGGCAGAGAGGTGTCGACCGCTATGCACAAGGCTTCCCGGTTGAAGTCATCGATCACGTTGAAAGTGCGGTACTTGCGACCGGTCACCAGCGCATCGCTCATGAAGTCCATGCTCCAAGTGATGTTCGGGCCGATGGGCAGAACGATCGGGTCCTTCACCCGCTCGGGCACCCGGCGCTTCGTACGCCTGCGCAAGTGCAGGTCCGCCTCCTTGTAGAGCCTGTGCACCCGCTTGTGGTTGGCCCCGGTCCCCTCAGTGACCATCTGGTCGAAGGTCAGACCGAACCCCCATGTGGGGTTCTGATCCACCACTCGCATCATGTGCTCGATCACTTCCGCATCGTTCTTCTCCTTGGGCGCATAGCGATACACGCTCGCACTCAAGTTCAACAGCTTGCAGGCCCGGCGTTCGCTGTACTGGCGCTGTTCGACCAGTCGGCGCACGACCTCTCGTTTGTCGTCCGGGCCTACAACTTTCCCTCGATGATCTCCTTGAGCACCTGGCGGTCCATCTGGGCCTCGGTGTACATCTTCTCAAGGCGCGCATACTTGGCCTTCAGCTCCTTGAACTCCTTGAGCTGGTTGGCGTCCAGGCCGCTGTACTTGGCCTTCCACTGATAGAACGTCGGCTGGCTCACGCCATGCTCCCGGCACACGTCCGAAACCTTCTTGCCTGCCTCATGCTCGCGCAGCATCGCAATGATCTGCGTCTCGGTGAATCTGCTCTTTCTCATCCTGATCAAGTTTAGGTGGTTCTACTTCCACCTGCACCTGTTTCAGGGGGTGCTTACACACGGCCATCCTGGTTTTTGACACGAATGCGTACATCGACTTGGCAGAAACGTCCTCCATTGAGGAATGTCGACCCCGCGCTGACGCCATGCGCATCGCCGCCAACCAAAGAGGCGAAGCGATCTTTGCTAGTCCAACGGTCATCTGGGAACTGGTCGCCCATCTGGCCAATAAAGAAGACCGCAGCTACAATAGGAGCATGAAGGCCTTGGTCTTTCTCGCGCACCATGCGGCTGCATGGAGTGCAAACGACCACCGTCTGCAATGCGTGCCCTTCGGTTCGGCCTTGACCTGTCACGCGCTGTTCGGGAAAGCCGCAGAGAACGATACCCGCAATGCGCTAGCACTCTCCCAAATGGCCTACCATGCCAGGCTGCATGCGCCGGATCTCAGCGATAACGCCTTCGTGAAAAACGCCATGGAGTTCGCCGATCAGATGAATGAAAAAGAGCGGGCTTGGGTCATCAGTATGCAACGGCTTGGGTCCTTCAGTTCCTCCGCTGACCAGGGTGCCTTGCAGCGGTTCTTCGCAGATGAGCATTTCTTGCCCTTGTAGTGCCGCGACATTGTGGACCGTCACGCCGCATCCGTACCGACGGAACAGTCTGAAGCGGATGCGCAAGGCCGTAGCAGGTTCCTTCAAGAAAAGTTCGAAGCGAACTACAGGCTGCTCGCCGGACTGATAGGCAAGTTGCGCGCTCCTACAGGGATCAATGTCGAAAGCAAACGGAGGAAATGGTGGAACTTCATTTGGGACGAGGATCTGTGTTGGATGATCGGACCGGCCCATGCCATCGGTAAAGCCCCAGTGCGTTTCGTTACCACCGATGGAGCGTTCCATACTGCTGCGGCCGAAGCGAGCTGTACTGACCGCGTTATGACCCTTGCTTCGTACCTAACGGCAAGCGGCGGTGCCATAGGCGCCGAATAGTGCTCGGAGCCAATGCGAGCGCCAGTAAAAAGGGAAGGTGCGGGCGATACCTCCTCACCGTCGGCTGGACTTTCCTGAGGCCTACTGAACACACCGTGCGGGTCCATCGGAATATTCACCACTTTCATCATCCGCCCCCCCCCAACTCCATGAACCGATCCATACCGTTGCTCCTACTGTCTCTCATAGGTTACAACGCTCATTGTTTTGGGCAAACTTCTGCCTGTGTATCCAACGAGCTCATCGTCCAGTTCAGAAGTGGGGCACCGCTCTTGGGCGCCCAATGCGCCACTTGCACAGGCTTGGAGAGCGTGGACCGTCTGAACTCGGCAATGGGCATTGTGGCCATTGAGCGGATTGTTGCATCAAGGCCGCAGAACGAAATGAAAGCGAGGCCGGAAACGGATGGCCTCCTGCTGTTGCGCTATTCCACGGCCATCGATCCGGACAAAGCGATCGCGCAATACATGGCAACGGGGGAAGTGCAATTCGCCGAACCGAACTACCTGGCGCAAGGCAGCGCGCCACCACCAATAACACCGAATGACCCGCACCATTATCCGCGTCAATGGTCACACTTCAACGATGGAACCTTCAACGGGACCAGTGAGAACGACGCGGACATCGACATGCGCGAGGCATGGGAGATCACCACCGGATCGGTCGGGGTGGTTGCGGCCATCTTGGACTCAGGCTTCAAATTGGACCATCCTGACGTTGCGGGCCGGATATGGAACAACAGCGACGAGATCCCCGGGAACGGCATCGACGATGATGGGAACGGGAGGATCGATGATCACCAAGGTTGGGACTTCGTGAACAACGACAACAGTCCGATGGACGATCATGGCCATGGCACCAACGTGGCCGGGCTGCTCGGCGCTACAGGCAACAATGGTATCGGATATGCTGGCGTCGATTGGAACTGCAAACTGATGATCTGCAAGGTGCTGAACAGTTCCAATTCAGCCACGAGCGCGAACATGACTGCGGCGTTCTACTATGCTGTGGACAACGGCGCGGATGTGGTGAACATGTCGATCGGCGGTAGCGGGTTCTCAGCTGCCATGCAAACAGCCATCAACTATGCCTACGCCAACGACGTGGTCATCGTGGCTTGCATGATGAACTTCAACAACGCGGTGACCTACTACCCCGCAGGGTACAGCAACGTGATCGCCGTGGGCGCCACCGACACGAACGACGAACGCGTAGCGCCTTTCTTCTGGGACCCGACCAGCGGCAGCAACTTCGGTACCCACATAGACCTTGTAGCACCAGGCAACTACATGTACGGATTGAACTACTCGTCGAACACGAACTACAATTCGTACTGGGGTGGCACATCACAGGCGTCCCCCATTGTTTGCGGGGTTGCTGGATTGATCAAGGCACTTGATCCCACATTGGGAGCGGACAGCATCCGGAGCATCCTGATGGCCACGGCCGACGACCAAGTAGGCGACCCCGCTGAAGACACGCCAGGTTGGGACCAGTACCACGGTGCAGGCCGTTTGAACGCCTATGCCGCACTTGATCTGGTGCGGCAACGATTGCCGAAATCCGTGGCGATCAAAGTCTTCTTGGGCGGTCCATATGACACGGGAACAGCACTGATGCACGACAGCCTTCGGGCTGCCGGGCTTGTTCCATTGACGGAGCCGTATTCCTCCCTCGGCTATGTCTTCGAGGGTGAAAGCGGCCAAGCCATCTCACCAACCGTCCTTGCGGTACAAGGCAACAACGCCATCGTTGATTGGGTTGTGCTCGAACTTCGGCCTGGGGATGCCACTACCTCGATTACAGCCTCAGCAGCATGTCTGGTGCAACGCGATGGTGATGTAGTAGACCTCGACGGCTTTTCCGTACCCGGGATACATGCTCCGGAAGGGAATTACCATATCGCCATCAGGCACCGCAATCACCTAAGCGTTCTGAGCCCCGCCCCGAGTTCATTGTCGATGACCGGAACCCTGGTGCACGATTTCACGGCCGGCTCGGCCTTTGGGTCAGCCTCACAGATTGAGGTCTCCGGTATTCACGCGTTATGGCCTGGTAACACAAACGGCGATGGAGAAGTAAAGTACACGGGCGTGAACAACGACCGTGATGTAGTCCTTGTTGAATTGGGTGGAGTACTCCCGACCAATGTGGTTTCTGCCTATGACCGAAGTGATGTGAACTTGGATGGCCGGGTCAAGTACACCGGTATACACAACGACCGCGACCGGATCCTAGTCACGATCGGGGGAACACTACCGACAGCGGTGGTGCATGAGCAATTGCCTTAGTCGTGCAGGAGACTTCCTTGAGTGGAGCCTTTGGTCATTGAAGGAGTGTCGCACATGACATTGTAGGTGTCAAAGGTGCACGGCCCGGGTGGCAGCACCTTCCCATGTACTGGCAGCAACACCACGATGCAATTCTGGAAGGTGCCATGTGGAAGTGAAGCCCCATCCACTGAGGTGCGTTGGCAAGCACGTTGCGCGTGGTCCATCGAGCCGGTTCCGATGCGGGTACTTTTGCCTCATGTACTACCGCCGTCGCCTGCTCTTGGCCCTGCTGCAAGCTTTGGGCGGCCGCGCTGAGAAGATGCGCCTGCATAAGTTGCTGATGCTATACATGGTGCAGCGCGGCAAGGCGGACTATCACTTCGTGCCCTACCGCTTCGGTGCCTTCAGTTTCCAAGCCAATGCTGACCTGGTGGCGTGGACTACCCGCGGACTGATGGCCAACCACGAGCGGGAATGGGAACTGCTGGACAAGGAAGACCACTTGGCCGCACTGAGGCCCACCGACCGCAATGCGCTGGATGCACTGCTTGCCACTTACGGTGCTTTGGATCGCGAGGCGTTGGTGCGCGAGACCTACGTACGCTACCCCTACACGGCCTTGCGCAGCGAAATGGCGGCCCGTTTGCTGACCATTGCGCAGCAACAATCAGTTGTCCAAGCCCTGCCAGCGGCCGGACCGGAAGGCTTGTACACCATCGGTTACGAGGGTCTCGACCTGGACGCCTTCCTGAATAAGTTGCTGAAAGCGCACATCGCCGTGCTGTGCGATGTGCGGCGCAATGCCTTCAGCATGAAGTACGGGTTCAGCAAGAAGCAGCTGCAACATGCCTGCGCAGGCGTGGGGATCCGCTACGAGCACTTGCCCGATGTGGGCATCGCCAGCGATGAACGGCAGGAACTGAACACGCAGGCCGATCGCGATGCGCTCTTCGCACGCTACACGGAACGCACGCTATCGACCACCGCTAGTGCACAAGCGCACATAGCGGCATTGGTAGAACAGCATCGGCGTGTGGCCATTATGTGCTTCGAGCACGAGGTGGGTTGCTGCCACCGCAACGCCTTGTCCAAGGCCGTCGTGCAGCGCCCCGACTTCCACGGCCAACTCACGCATCTGTGAGCCATGGCGCGGATGCGGGTGCTCCTGACGGTGACAACCTACCCGCTGCCGAGCCGTAGCTACGATGAGTTGGTGTGCACCGCAGGTGTCTGCGAGGACGGCACATGGGTGCGCATCTACCCGGTGCCATTGAGCTTCCTCATGCAGATGAAACGCAGCGGCCGAATGCCGGTGCGCAAGTACACCTGGATAGAAGCCGACCTCGAACGCCGCAAGGATGACTTCCGGCCGGAAAGCCACTCGCCGGTGAACCGTGACTTCAACGCCATTGCCGTTGGCGAGCATATCGGCACTGAACGCGCGTGGGCTGAACGAAAGCACTTCTGCCTGCGAAAGGTGTACACCAGCATGGCGCAGCTCATTGCTGCAAGCCAGGAGCCCACCAACGTTTCGCTTGCCACGTTCAAGCCAGCACGGTTCATCAGTTTCGACGTTGAGAAGGATGAGCGCGACTGGAAACCGGTATGGAAGGATCTGCGACAGCAGTTGGACCTGTTCGCGGAGGGAGCTCAGGAAGAGCCCAAGGAGATGATCCCGAAGTTGCCCTACAAGTTCTACTACCGCTTCGTGGATTCCGACGGCAAGGAAAGCCGCATGATGATCGAGGATTGGGAGATCGGCCAGCTCTTCTGGAATTGCCTGCGGGACGCTGAAGGGAATGAAGAAGTGGCAGTAGCCAAAGTGCGCGCGAAATACGAGGGGGCCTTCCTCAAGGAGCATGACATCCACCTCTTTTTGGGCACCACCCAGAAGTTCCACGCCATGCGGGCTGCAAATCCCTTTGTGATCATCGGGGTGTTCTACCCGAAGCGGCTCGACCAGTTGGGCCTTTTTGAATAACCGCCGACGGCTACCTTGCTCGCATGACCAAGGTGACCAGCGAAACCATGTTCGAAGCGAACCTGGAAGACATCCTGCACGCCCGAAGCGGGTGGGAGAAACTGGCCAATACTGGATGGGACAAGGCGAACGCGTACTTCCCGGATGAAGTGGAGGGCTTCATACAAGCCACGCAAGGCGCATTGTGGCAGCAGATGGAAAAGCTGCACGGTGCAGAACTGAAGGCGAAGTTGCTGGACGCTCTGCTGAAAGACCTTGACCTGAAGGGCACCCTGCATGTGCTCAGACACGGCTTCAAGTTCTATGGCAAGCTCTTCCGGGTTGCCTACTTCAAACCCGCGCATGGCTTGAACCCGGAGGTATTGGCGCTGTACGCGAAGAACCGGTTGACCGTGACGCGGCAGGTGCTGTGCCATCCGGGCGATCGCAAAGAGATGGACCTCACCTTCTCCTTGAACGGTCTTCCGGTGGCCACCTGCGAACTGAAAAACCCCGGAACGCGTCAGACTTGGCACGACGCCGTGAAGCAGTACCGGGAGACCCGCGACCCGCGCGCACCGCTCTTCAGCTACCAGAAGCGCGCGCTCGTGCACTTCGCTGCCGATGTGGACGAAGTTCACATGACCACCAAGCTCGAACTGGAGAAGACGTTCTTCCTGCCGTTCAATCGGGGTAGCCACCCCGGTGAGGTGCAATGCGGGGCAGGCAATCCGGAGCACACAAGCGGGTACCGCACGGGCTACTTCTGGGAAGAGGTGTTGCAACGCGACAGTTTCCTGGACATTCTCGGCCACTTCATTTTCACCGAGCACAAGGAGGAGCAGGTGAACGAAGCCGGTGGCAAGAGCCGGATGGTGAAGAAGGAGACCGTGGTGTTCCCGCGCTATCATCAACTGGACGCCGTGCGAACGCTCATCAATGCGGCACGAGCACATGGCCCCGGCAGCAACTACCTGATCCAGCACAGCGCGGGCAGCGGCAAGACCAACAGCATAAGCTGGCTCGCTCACCGCTTGGCCAGTTTGCACAACGAGGGCGACGAGAAGGTGTATGACTGTGTAGTGGTGATAACCGACCGGCGCGTACTCGACCAGCAGTTGCAGGACGCCATCTACCAGATCGAACACGCACAAGGCGTGGTACAGGCCATTGACGACAACAGCAGGCAACTGGCCGAGGCGCTGGTGGACGGCACGAGCATCGTCATTACCACCCTGCAGAAGTTCCCGTGGGTGCTGAAGGGCCTGCTGAACCTCGCAGCCGGTGGCAACTATGATGGGTTATCGGAAACCGAGAAGCAGCTGGCCGCTGAACAAGCCGCCGTGTACGAGACCAAGATCAGCAAGCGCCGTTACGCGATCATAGTGGATGAAGCGCACAGCAGCCAAAGCGGCGATGCTGCCAAGGAACTCAAGGCGATCCTTGGCGCAGGCACAGCGGAGGAAGGCGAGGACATCAGCAGCGAGGACGTGCTCACGAAGGTGATGAGCGCCCGAGGAAAGCAGAAGAACTTGAGCTTCTTCGCGTTCACCGCGACCCCGAAGGGGAAAACCATCGAACTCTTCGGGAAGCCCATCCACCACTACAGCATGCGGCAGGCCATAGAGGAAGGGTTCATCCTCGATGTATTGCAGCACTACACCACCTACAACACGTACTACCGGTTGGTGAAGGCCATCGAGGACGACCCGAAGCTGCCGAAGAAAAAGGCCACCAAGCAGCTCGGCAAGTTCATGAGCCTGCATCCGCACAACATTGAGCAGAAGACCGAAGTGATGGTGGAGCACTTTCGTCTGCATGTAAAACACCTGCTCGGTGGCAAAGCCAAGGCAATGGTGGTCTGCGGTTCTCGTTTGCACGCCACGCGCTACTTCGAAGCTTTCCAGCGCTACATCAAGGAGCACGGTTATGCCGACGTGAACCCCATGGTGGCGTTCAGTGGCAAGGTGAAGGACCCGGTCAGTGGAGCAGAATACACCGAACCATCGCTGAACATCGACGTGGCGACAGGCCGATCGATCAGCGAAGCCCAACTACCCGAACGCTTCGATAGCCCTGACTACAATGTCCTGCTGGTGGCCAACAAGTACCAAACAGGCTTTGACCAACCCAAGCTGCACACTATGTACGTGGACAAGCGCTTGGACGGTGTACAAGCCGTGCAGACGCTCAGCCGGTTGAACCGGCGCTTTCCCGGGAAGGAGCATCCGTTCGTGCTGGACTTCGTGAACAGCGCGGACGATATCTACACGGCCTTCAAGCCCTTCTTCGATGTCACGCAATTGAAGGAAGAGTCGCGTCCGGAACAGCTCGAGGCATTGAAGCATGAATTGGACGGCATGCAGGTGTACCACTTGCACGAAGTGGAGGCCTATGCCGCCATCTATTACCAGCCCGAGCATCGTCACAAAAAGGCCGACCATGAGCGACTGGTCAAGCACATACAACCGGCCAAGGACCGCTTCAAGTCGTTGGAGAACGACGACCACCGGCAACACTTCAAGGACAAGCTGCAAGCCTATGTGAACTTATACGCGTTCATGAGCCAGATACTCCCGTGGGCCGATGCGGACCAGGAAAAGCTCTACTCCTTCGCACGTGAGCTACGCGCACACCTGCATATTGGAAAAGAAACGCGTTCAATGGACCCTACGAGCGATGTTAACCTTCGTTACTACCGCTTGGAGCGTTTGGGTACCGGGGCCATTGACCTCAAAACGGGCGACATCGTACCGATCGGTGGACCAACAGCGGTCGGCACGGGCAAGGAGGATGACCCTGAGGTACCCCTTTTCCACGATCGTGGGTGTCCTCAATGAGCGTTTCAGCACCGAGTTCACGGAAGCGGACCAGTTCTTTTTCGATCAAATACAAGCCGAGGCTGTAGAGGACCAACGAGTGATTGACACGGCTCTGGCCAACCCCGAGGACAAGTTCCTGCTTGGCATCCGTGAGATCATGGACAACCTGATGGTGCAGCGCATGGAGAAGAACGATCGCATCGTCACCAAATACTTGGACGATCAAGCCTTCAAGGACCTCGCTTTCAAGCTGATGGGAAAGGCACTCTATCAGCAAATCGTGGATCAAGCAAGGAAGTAGTCCGAGCTCCGCCTTACGGGATGTTGGACACCTACGGCATCATCTTGTCGCTCCGCGCAATTGAGCCCGAGCATTGAGCGTTCCATCGCCATACCTCACAACCGTGCGCGCTCCGCACCTCTCCCCCGCTGACGTCATAGCCAGGTATACCATAACCGAAGTGGCCCAGCATGTAGGTGCCAGTGAGCAGCTGTTGGCCTGTTGTGCCGAGCACCGGCTACGCACCATGATCCAATTGCGCAAGGCAGCTGAGACAGAAGGAGGGCTCAGCACTGATTTGGGTTGCAGCGCTGACGTGGAAAAGGAACTACTGGCGCTGTTCAGTCCGCCCGGCATCCCCATCCAATGGCCGCCACTTTCCAAGCAAGAGGATCGCATACGGCAGCATTATGCCCACCTTGACGCTCGGTGCCGATCCGTACTCGACACTTGGATCTTCAGCTTCAAAGACGCTGAAGTTGCCCTGCACTACCTGGTGCACAGCAGGGAAGACTTCCGACGCATGCGGAATGTTGGCCCACAGACGTTGACTGTCCTCACCGAGTGGCGCACGCTTTTGCGATCCATCGTTCCACGCCGGGATCCGCTGGTCGATCCGCGGATCAGCGCCAAGTCGCAGCCGGAGCCATTGCTCTCCGTAGTGCACCGCACCCTATCCCTCTTTGCCCTTGAGATCCGGCTGAAGCATTGGTACGGGAAGGAGCGCGAAGCCGTGAGCTATTACGCATTCGCCTACTTGGCCAAAGCTTGCAAGCGCGGCACTGAACTTCACGACCCGGGCCAGATCGCCATCGAAAGCCGCATACCCGGTGGCCCATTGAACGCGAAGAAGGAGGTGTGCAAGGATCTGGCGATCTGGTCCAAGTCCGGTGAGAACTGCTGGGATGAAAAGCACGAGAGCACGCGATACCCGCTGGTCGTCATGGAATGGAAAGCTGGCAGCGATCGTTTCTCCACGTACGATCTCGAACACCTCGTGAGCCTCTGCGGTCAGGCGCCCGGCACGGTGGGCATAGCAGTGACTTTCGTCGTTGGCGAGAAGCCCATGCTACGCGCGACACTTGTTGAGAACGGCACGGTAAACGATGATTGGCTCCAGGTGGGCTAGCGTAGACGCCACTCCACCATCAGAAAGTCCTCGACGGTCATTCCACACGTGAGGGCTGCTTCCAACCAGCGCAACTGCGTGCCGCGCAATCGGTCCTTCTTCTGTTTCTTGCTTTCAGCAAAGACCAGTCTGCCCTCCTTCCACGCGACCACATCCCAGCAGCCTGCGTAGGTGTTGCCATTAGCAACGGCGATCGCGTGCAGCCGTTCGATCACCCAAGGCACTTCAATGGAAACGTGTTCTTGTGCGGCCGGGCCCTCCAGTTTCCATTCGCGCCACAAGGCGGGCTTCATGGCGGGCTTGCCGTAGGTCTCCAGCCAGCGTCCCTCCCACCCCTCTGCTTCAAAGGCACGCAGGATGGCCACCTCAGCGAACTGTGCACGATCGTCCACGAGCACCAGGTCCTTTCCACCGAAGGTGTGGACGTCCTCGGCAGCGATGGCCTTGGTGAATTCGGCTCGATGCACCGCCACAGCGAACCCCGGCACAACTTCCTCCGACCGGTCGAACGTGAAGACTGGGATCATGAAGTGCATGTGCTTCACTCCCGCACCACCCTCACCGCATTCCCGCCGCCTGCTTCGCGCAGGATGTAGAGCCCGGCGGGCAGGTGGTGCAGGTGCACGGTGGCGGTGGGGCCGTTGGTGTGCTGGGTGTGCAGCACGCGGCCGCGGGCATCGCAGAGCAGCACGGTGCGCGGGGCGGCATCGGCAAAGGAGAGGGTGACGCTGCCCGTGGTGGGATTGGGGAAGGCCGTGAAGGCAGTGGTGGTGGGCGCTGGCGCGGCGGTGTTGATGATCTGCACCGGCACGGACGGTGCGCTGGTGCAGCCCAGCGCATCGGTGTACACCACCGTGTAGCTGCCGCTGGTGGGCGCGGTGATGCAGGGCCAGGTGGCGTTGGGCAGCGGCAGGCCATCGAGGTACCACTGCAGCTGCGGGCGCCATGCGGTGCACAGCGTTTGGCCGCTCTGCAGCACGGTGGGCACGGCCGGCACGGTGGGACAGGCCAGCGGAGCGCGGTACACATCGCCGTAGCGCCCCACGGCGATCAGCGCACCGTCGGCCAGCGTGGCATCGCCGATGATGGCGTCGAAGGGTGCGGGCACGATGTTCACCCAATCGTTGCCTCCGTCGGTGGTGCGCACCACCTGGCCGCTCACGCTCACGGCATAACCGGTGTCGGGGTGCGTGAAGAAGATGCTCTTGGTGTACTGGGGCAGTCCGCCGAGGTAGGTCCAGGTGTCGCCGCCATCGGTGGTGCGCAGGCCACCGCCACCGCCTGTGAAGCCCAGGGTGTCGTTGAGGAAGAAGATGCTGTGGATGTCGGCGTTGGTGCCGCTGGCGAGCGGTTGCCAGCTGGCGCCGCCGTCGGTGGAGCGCAAGAGGGTGCCGCCTTCGCCCCCGGCAAAGCCGAGGGTATCGTTCACGAACCAGAGGTCGAAGATGTTGCCGCCGGACGTCTGCGTCCAGGTGGCGCCGGTGTTGGTGGTGCGGTAGCAGCCACCGTTCACGTAGCCGCCGCCCACGATGGCCGTGCTGTCGTTGAAGGCCCAGGTGCAGCGGATGGCGATGTTGGGCCCGGGGTGGTTGGTGCTGGTGGCGAAGAAGTCGGTGGTGCTGCGGTTGGCGCCAACGCCTCCGCCGAGCCAGCCGGTGCCGTCGGCGCGCAGGTGCACGCCCAGCCATTGCGCATTGCCGGCGCTCACGTTCATCCAAGTGCGGCCGCCGGTGGCGGTGCGCAGCACGCCGTTCTGCACACCGCCCGAGGTGAGCCAGCCTGCCGTGGCGCCGTTCTGATCGGTGCCGAAGCTCACCTTGTTGAGCATGGTGTGGTAGGTGCCCGATTGCACGGGCGTCCACGAGGCGCCGAAGTCGAGGGTGCGGTACACGCAGGCTTCGCCGGTGAGCACGCCGATGCCGGTGCTGTCGATCCACACGCTGTAGAGGTCCTGCAGTCCGAGCGACAGCAGCGTCCAGTTGGCGCCGCCGTTGGTGCTGCGCAACAGGGTGCCGTTGTTGCCCGGTGCCAGCAGGATGCTGCCTTGCACGAAGAGGCTCAGCAGGCTGTTGGTGGTTGGGCTGGGCTCCAGCGTCCAGTTGTCGCCGCCGTCGGTGGTACTGATGATCTCGCCACCGAGCCCAAGGGCGATGCCGTTGAGCGGATCGGCGAAGTGGATGCCGCGCAGGTTGTAGTTGATGGGCGTGGTGACCTGGGCCCAGTTGGTACCGCCGTCCACCGTGCGCAGGAGCAGGGCGCCGGTGGCGGCCGCGAAGCCGAGCTGGTCGTTAACGAAGTGCAGGGCCACCATGGCGTTGGTGGTGCCGCTGGTCTGCTGTGTCCAGGTGGCGCCGCCGTCGGTGGTACGCACGATCTTGCCGCTTTCGCTTCCAGCCCAGCCCAGCGTGTCGTTGACGAAGTGCAGCACGGCCATGTTGCCGAAGGTGGGCTCGAAGACGGAGGTGGCCGAGGCCCAGCCGTCGGTGGTGCGGTAGAAGCGGCCCGAGTTGGCACCGATGATGCCGCGCTGGTCGTCCCACATCCACAGCATGCGCGGCTTGTCGATGAGGTTGTAGGGTTGGCGCTGCCAGCTGGCACCGGCATCGGTGGTCTTGAGCACGAAGCCCAGGATACGATCCACGGTGAAGCCGGTGACGGCATCGACCATGTGCACGGACGATAGCTCGCTGTTGTTCTTCACGGGTGTCACCAGTTCCCAGGTCTGGGCAGCGGCGAACAACGGAAGGAAGAGCGGCAGGAGAAAAGAACGACGGAGCTGCATGGTTGCAAAGTAAGTTCGTGGCATGCCCGTGCTGGCCTACGTGCTCTTTGCCGCAGCGGTGCTGTGGTGCATCGGTGCGGTGCATGCGGCCACGCGCAGCAAGGTGTTCACCGCTGCGGTGGTGGCGCTCGGTGCGGTGCACAGCGTGGTGGCATGGCGTGGTACCTACACCAACGCGTTGGCCTTCCCTCCCCCGCAGATGCTGCTGCTGGCGCCGGTGGTGGTGGCGCTGCTTGTGGCGCTGGCCATGCAACGCGGGCGCGCGTGGCTGGGCGGGTTGCCGCTGGTGCCGCTCACCGCCGTGCACGTGCTGCGTTTACCGGTGGAGCTGGTGCTGCACCAAGGGTACGAGGCGGGCCTTGTGCCGCGCGACATGACGTACAGCGGCTTCAACTTCGACATCGCGAGCGGCATCAGCGCGGCCTTGATGCTACTGTGGCTGCGCAGCAAGCGACCACCCGGCAGAGGCGTGCTCATCGCGTGGAACCTTGCTTGCCTGGTGCTGCTCTTCATCGTGGTGGTCACCGCGGTGCTGAGCATTCCGAGCAGCGTGCAGCGCATCAATTTCTCCACGCCCAACGTGCTGGTGACTGCCGTGCCGTGGGTGCTGCTACCGGCCATGTTGGTGCCGGTGGTGCTGTGGGCGCATGTTGCGGCATTGACCGGTTTGCTCGGTGGGCGGAGGCAGTAGTGAGGCAAGCGCAAAAACGAACGCCCGCCCTGTTGTCCAGAGCGGGCGTCGCTGCATGATCGATCAATGCTCAGGGCTGCACCGCGGCCACGGCGGCTTCCTCCTTGGCCTTGCTGCTGGTGCTGATCTCGCGCACGCACTGCCAGCTGTCGCCGCTCTTCTTGAAGATGGCGAAGTAGGTGCCTTGGTCCACCACCGCGCCGGTCTTGTCGGTGTCGGTCCACGAGCCGATCTCGGTCACGTGGTCGGTGCCAGCGAAGACATCGATGACCTTGAAGGTGGGCGTGCGGCCCAAGGTGTCGTTGGCCATCTTATCGGCCATGTCCTGGCGCAGGCTGGCCTTGCCCATGAGGGGTTCGCGGTGCATGCCGTAGCTCACCACATCGTCGGCGTAATAGCTCATCACGGCATCCACGTTCTTGGCGGCTGCGGCTGTGGCATAGGCATCCTCCATGCCTTGGATGGTGGCGGTGAGGGCAGCTGCATCCACGGCGGGCGCGGCCATGGGCTCGCTGGGTGCAGGGCTGCTGCAGGCGGCGAAGAGCGCGAGACCGCAGACAGCAATGGGGAACAAGGTGCTTGTGCGCATGGTGAAGAAGGGGTTGGTTGGGCGAGGGACGGGGAATTCCGCCTTCGTATCAAAGATGATCGTTTATTCCGGACCGATCCCGCGCTGACGCCGTGTGCTCCCGAACGAAGCCATGCAGCGGCGAAGTCCGTCACGCCAACAAGAGCCATGCTGCGGCAGCCAGCAGCACCAGCACCGAAACCGCGAGCAGGAAGCGCGCGGCGGCACGCTTCCACCGCGGTGTGTCGTTGTTGAAGAACCAAGGGTAGAACTGCTTCACGGCCCTGCAAGTTGGCCCTAAGAGCCTGTTTGGGATCCCTTCGAACTCGCTCTCCGGTCTCTTTTCCGCCCATGCTTCGCCGGAAAATAATCCCGTAGGCACCGCTACGCGATGATTTTCCGGATGCGCCTGAACGAAAAATAGCCTCGGAGCCCTTCGTTCAAGAGAGCCCAAACAGGCCCCAACGCCGAAGCCCTGGCAATACCAGGGCCCCGGTGTTGGGCACGACGCGGCTCAGCTGTTCGCCTTCCGCTCGTGCGTGGGCTTGCCCAAGCGCTCGATCAGCTCGTGCACCTGTTCTTTCGTCTGGCCGAGCTTATTCTGCAGGCGGCCGACCAGTTCATCTTCCTTGCCCTCGGCGTAGAGCAGATCGTTGTCGGTGAGGTCGGCGTACTGCTGCTTCAGCTTGCCTTTGATCTCGTTCCAGTTGCCTTTGATCTTGTCCGTTGTAGCACTCATGGCTGTTGGGGTGTTTGGGGTTCGGGCTGTGTGGACCACGGAGCGTGCCACGCGCGGAAAGTCGCGCCGGGCAGGGCATTCGTTCAACTTGGTGTTCCGAGGCGCGGGGTGGTGCGGCCTCGTTCGGGGGCGATCGCGCCACGCGATGGGACTGCACGCTACCTTCCCACCATGAGAACACTTCTCCTCCCCTTCCTCATCGTTGCCGCGGCGCTCAACGCGCAAGTGGTGATCACGCAAACCACGCAATGGACGGTGCCTGCGGGTGTCGATACCGCCACGTTCGAGCTGATCGGCGCGGGCGGCAGCGGTGGCACCAACGGCGGTGGTGGTGGTGGTGGCGGTGGTTACGCGCGACGCACCACTGCGGTGACGCCCGGCACAACGTACAGCATTGTGGTGGGCGCAGGTGGCAGCGGCACGGGCACCATCGTGGGCGGCTTGGGCATGTTCGCCGAGGCCGGTGGCAACGGCAGCAGCGTGCCCAACCCCAACCTGGGCGGCGGCGGTGCTGGCGGCAACGGCGTGGGCGGTCAGGTGAACCGCACGGGCGGCACGGGCGGTGGTGGCTACTGGACCTACTTCGGTGGCGGCGGCGGCGGCGCGGCAGGGCCCACAAGCAACGGCGGCATTGGCGGCAACACGATCGTGTGGAACGGCAACAACTGCCTCACACCCGGTGGTGCTGGTGGCACCAGCGGTGGCGGCCCGTCCGGTACCGGGGGCAAGGGCGCGGGTTTCACCGATAACAATTGCACGGTGACCGACCCTGAGGGCAATGGCGACAACTACGGCGCGGGTGGCGGCGGTGGTAATGGCATCGGTTCGCCCGGCGGCACGGGCAGCGGCGGCGTGTGCATCATCTCTTGGAATTCATCGAGCGCCGTGGCCGAGAGCGGTGCGTTGGAGAGCGTCTCTGCCGTGTTCATTGATGGGCAGCTCTTGGTGCGCAACGCGCCAGCGGGTGCGGTGTGCACGTTGGTGGATGCGCGCGGCGCAGTGATCTGGAGCGGTGCGGCGAATGCGTTTGCAAGTGATGCGGCCCCGGGTGTGTATGCATTGAGCGTGAAGGCGGGGAAGGAAGAGAAGGTGGTGAGGGTAGTTTGGTGAGTGTTTCCACCTTTTCCTTGACGAAAAGGTGGAGCCAAAAGTCAACCACGATCAAAGCCGCAATCCGGCTCGCACGGGCCCGCAGCACGGGCTCCCCGAGCCGGATGCGGCCGCGCTGATCGTGGACACCTCCCCGCAGCTGCCTGCATGGAAGCTCCTTAGTGGGAGGGATCGCACCCTCGTCATCGCGAGGGTCGCATTTGGACCCGAAGCGATCCAGCATGGCATCAGTCCCTGGCTGGATCGCGTCGCTCGCAAAGCCGCGCTCACGATGTTGGAGGTGGAACGTATTGATGGCCGGTTGACCTGTCGCGATACGCCAGCGGGTGCGGCGCGCGTTTTGACAAGCGACGTGTTGACGATACGGACCGGCTTCCCTGTAACCAACGCGGCCTCCGAACGTCCTTTACACAGCCGATGAAACGAACCGCCCCGCTCCTGCTGCTCCTGTCCTCGCTATTGGTGGATGCCACCGCCCAGGACTGTAGCACCGATTTCGTCACCAAGCGCTTCAAGACCACGGTGGAGCGCAACGTGGAGTACAGCAAGGCGCTGAACTACCGCGGCGTGATGGACACCCTGCGCATGAACATCTGGAAGCCGGTGAACGACGGCCTCACGGAGCGGCCGGTCATCATTTTCGCTCACGGCGGCGGCTTCATGGGCGGGCACCGCGCCACGCTCGATTCGCTGTGCATGCAGTGGGCCGCGCGCGGTTACGTGGCGGCCACCATCAGCTACCGGCTGGGCTTCCATGCCCCATGGCCGAAACGTATGCCGTACACCTACGACCGCGCCGAAGTGGTACGCGCCGCCTGCCGCGCCACCATGGACATGCGCAACGCCGTGCGCTTCCTCAAGGCGCGCGCACCCATGTACCGCGCAAGCACCGAGGACTTCTTCGTGGGCGGCTTCAGCGCGGGCGCTATCACGGCATTGCACGCCACGTACATGGACAACGAGAAAGAGATCCCCGTCGAATGCGGCGAGATGGGCATGGTGTACGAGAAGTTGACGCCCTATGCGCGTCCTGACCTGGGTATCCGCGAGCAGGAGCTCTCCCCCATGGCCACCGACGCTTCGGTGAAGGGCTGTCTGAGCTTCTTCGGCGCCATCCTCGACACGCGCTACATCGATGCCGCAGATGACCCCGCGTTGTTCACCTACCACCAGGTGGGCGATCCCGTGGTGGGCTGCGGTTCGCAACCCGCCCTTTGGGGCCTGCGCCTGGAGATGAGCACCAACTATCCCGTGCTGCAAGGCGCATGCGGGATCGATGAGCGCGCCATGGACCTTGACATGTCCGCCGACCATTACCAGACCTACCTGCACAAAGGCCCCGATCATGCGGTGCACAACATGGAGCTAGTGGACAGTCTGGCGGCCGTTTTTGCTGCACAGCAGATCTGCCCGCGCAAAACCTTCAGTATGACGATGCCCGCGAAACCCGCACAGGACGAGGTGCCCCAGATGGGCGACGACAACGACGGTACGCACGCCACCGACAGCCTGGGCCGCCCCACCATCGTGGGCATCGGCGAGCGCTGGTTGCGCCGCTACGTGGAGAAGAAGATCCAGGAGAAGGACGTGGAGGGCAAGAGCATCGGCACGCAGCTGATGAACGAAGGCATCCGTCGCTGGACGGAGAGCATCGTGGAGCCCTGACGCGATCCCGGCTCAAGGCCGGGATGATAGCGTGGAACGGTGCTCCCTGTGGAAACGACAGAGGCCCGGTCCCGCCTCTTGGCCGGGATGACAGACCAGGATGGAGGATGTGGGAACGACAGAGGCCCGGTCTCCCGACCAGGCCTCGTCGTTCAACTGCACCTGCTACCTCACATGTTCCCAAGGTCTGACTGGAACTCCGCCAACGTGGTTGGCGAGAGCTGGATGGTCTGGTTCATGCCCGCCGACACCGTGGTGGTGGTGAACGACGACGAGACCGCTCCATTGATCTGCGAAATGGCAACAATGATCATGTTCATGCCCACCGGCAAAGTGTAGTAGCTGCCTGTCGAGAACACACTGCCCGAAGTGTTGTGCACGGCGGTCATCGCGTTCTGGTCAGGGAACACCAGCCAGACGAAGGTGTTGTCCTCGTTGTGGCCTGCGGGGCACGTCACCTGCACGGAAGTCTGGTTGCCGCCGCCCATGAAGTAGTCGCAGTTCACCCAATCGAGCGTGTCCTCACCGATCACGAAGGCGCTGGAATCAATGCTCAGATCGGGGTTCGCGAACGGATCCCACACGATGGTGCCGTCAGCGTCCACATCGCCGATGAAGAGCCCCATGTTGGGATCAACGCCGTTGGGCGCTGGCACGATCACGGTGGTGCTGCCGGTGGCGAGCCACAGCTGTTCGCCGTTCTGCGTGGCGTTCAAGTAGTACTGCCCACCGCTGATCAGCGGCTTCATCTGCCCGTTGTCATTGCCGAGCGTCTGCTTGTTCAGCCACACCATGTCGGCCACATTGAGCGCTTCGACCAGCACCACTTCCACAGCGCCGGTGGCAACAGTACCGTTCTGGCGCATGAAGGCGTTAGGTGCGAAGAACGCGGTGACACCATCCTGCCCGCTCACCTGGCCGCCCGTTGCAGCCTGCACGGTGAACGTCTGCTTCGCGTCCTCAACATTGTCGCTGAAGATCTGCCGCAACGGGTTCTGCGTGACGGGCGCGGGGCCACCGCTCGATGTTTCCTTCTTGCAACCAACAGCCACCATCGCCACCGCGACGCAGCCGGTCAACATCCACTTCATGCTCTTCATGGTCCGATCCATTTAGGGGTTTCGGATCCATGACGCGGCAGCCGTTGCACCGCGCTGCCCCGGAACACGAACTATTTATTTTCCGGGCTGCACAATACGCCGCGTGCTGATGGCGGCCATGCCGATGTACGTGAGCGCACCGTTCACCAGCAGCGTCTCGAAGCCCATCTTGTAGCCACCGAAAAGACCGGCGGAGTACATGCGCAGCACGAACGTGATGACCGCCGAGGCGATGGTGATGACCGGCACCAGTTCCTCCTTGGGCTTGCCCTTGCCGAAGAGCCCGAAGGCAAAGAGCCCGAGCAACGGCCCGTAAGTGATAGCGGCCAAACCGAAGAGCGTGTTGATGATGGTGGCGTCCTGCCGTCGGAAGAACCAGAGGATGCACAGCATGAACACACCGGCCATGGCCAGGTGCACCAAACGCCGGATGCGGCGCTGCTTGGCTTCGTCCCACCCACGGTCGCGGATGCCGATGAGGTCGATGCAGGTGCTGGCGGTGAGCGCGGTGAGCGCACCATCGGCGCTGGGGAACAGCGCGCTGATAAGGCCCACGATGAAAAGCAAACCGATCCACTGCGGGAAGTGTTCGAGCGCGAGCATCGGGAAGAGGTCATCGCTCTTGGCAGGCGCTTCAATGCCCATCTGGCCGAGCTTCAACCACAACAGAGCACCGAGCAACAAGAACAGCACGTTCACCCCGAGCAGCACCACGCTGAACACCCGCATGTTCTTCTGCGCGCCGTCCACCGTGCGCACGCTCAGGTTCTTCTGCATCATCTCCTGGTCCAGACCGGTCATGACGATGGTGATGAACATGCCGCTGAGCACCTGTTTGAGAAAGAAGCCCTCGCTGCGCCAGTCGGTGTTCCACACATCGAGCATGCCGCTGTCGGAGAGCGCGGTGGACCAATCGGCCATGCCAGCGCTGTTGGTGATGTACACGATGGTGCCCACCAGCGCTGCAAGCATGAAGAGCGTTTGCAGGGTGTCGGTCCATACGATGGTCTTCACGCCGCCATGCAGGGTGTAGAGCACGATCATCAGCATCACCACACCCGCCGTAACCCAGAAGGGCACCTCCATGTCACTCATGGTGAATTGGTGGATCACATTGAGCACCACATAAATGCGCAGCGTCGCGCCCATCAACCGGCTGATGATGAACCACGATGCCCCCGTGCGGTAGCTCACCATGCCGAAGCGCTCGCGCAGGTAGCCGTAAATGCTGGTGAGCTGCATGCGGTAGTAGAGCGGCAGCAGGATGCCCGCCACGATCCAGTAACCGATGGCGAAGCCGATGACCAATTGCAGGTAGTGCCACTTGCCCGCCTGCACCGCGCCCGGCACACTGATGAAGGTGACGCCGCTGAGGCTGGTGCCGATCATGCCGAAGGCCACCACCCACCACAGGCTTTTCTTGTCGCCGCTGTAGAACGCGTGCTCACCAGCGCCACGGCCCGTCCACCAGGCAATGCCCAACAGCACCAGGAAGTAGCCGAACACGATGGAGAGGAGAAGGACCGGGCTCATGCCACGAAAGAAGGCGGGGCGATTAGATGATCAGACGATCGGATGATCAGATGATGAACAGGGCGCGGGGGGTTGTTTCCAATGACCGGACGGTCGCATCACAATCTACCTTTCCGTGCGCCGTTCCAATATCACGTTTCGAGCATGTCAAGACGCTGGTGCATCCTTCCGTCCTTCATTGCCCTTCAGGCGATGTCGCAGTGCGCTACGGTGCTCGATGGTCCAGATTGGAAAGAGATGGTGGATGCGGAACTAACGAATTCTGTGGTGCAAGAATGGGGACTTGAATACACCGTATTGGCACCCTTGCCGATTTCATCAGACACTGCATGGCGGTTGCCCTCCGATCGCGATGACATGAACCTGGTCGCCTTCCATCGTAACGGCAGCCTAAAATTCCGGCAAACGACCAAGCACGATTGGCGGGAGGAGGTTCACTTCGACACGAGCGGAGTTGTTGAGTCTTACAGATTCGTTTCGAAGCGGGCCGGGATGCGCCATGAACGGGACTTGGATCACAGCACCGGCCAACTCACTGAAACCACCCTGCATCGGATCCAGCTACCATCTGGCCGATATGAGACGAAGAAACTTCCTCCCGCCATCACACGAAAAGGAAACAAGCTGTTCGCTCGTCATGAGGTGATCTCAACGCATGACTCGTTGGGAACCCTTATCTCCAACTATGTGAGCAACGACACTACCGAGTCCGTGATCGAATACGCAGCGAACGGAGATACGGTCCGTTACAGCTGCACCCATCGAACGCAGTACGTGGAAGAAGAAAACACAACGATCGATAAGGGTAGTGGAGTCAGACTGCGCCTGGAACCTGACACGCAAGATCCGAGCAAACACGTCTACGTGATTTGGTTGAACGGCGAATTGTATAGGTCCGGGCGCACCGAACTGACCGGATTTTATCCCCCCGGTCTCGTTTCCACCGCGGACGAATTGATGCGCCGTTACAAATGCGGAGAGTTGTAGTGAGAGCGCCCCCTGGATGACCACACATGCGAGTAAGCGCTTGCACAACGCTCTCGCGGGAAAGCCGCCTACAGCGTCACCCGCTCACTTCTTCACCCTGCTCACCGCGTGCACCCGCACTTCCCTCCTGCGCCCTTTCACGGGCAGGATCTTCTCCGGGCCGATGATGAAACGGTCGCTGACGTCGCCCATGCGCTCGAGCAGTTCGGTGCTGATGAGCAGGCGCTCGTCCAGCTCCTTGCAGAGGCCCAGCATGCGGCTCACGGTGTTCATCACATCGCCGCTGTGATCGATGGCCCGTTTGATGTGGCCCACCTGCGCGGTGATGACACGCCCGCCGTGCACGGCCGCGCGGAACTGCGGCACCACGCCGAATTCGTCCTTGAAGAACTGGGCCTCCTCCTGGATGCGGTCGTTGATGTCGAAGCAAAGGTCCAGGCAGTTGTGATGGCGCACGCCCGTGGGCATCTTCCACGTGAAGATGACCTCGTCACCCACGTACTTGTGGATCTCCGCCTCGTTGCGCAGCACGGCATCGCTCATCAGCGAATGGATGAACTTCAGGAAGCGGAAGTACCGCATGTCGCCCATACGCTCGGCCAGTGATGTACTGCCCTGCAAGTCCATGGTGAGGACGATGCGCTCGTGGGCCTTGGGTTTGTCGTACCAACCCAGGAGCGAGCCCAGCAGCATGCGCTTGCCGAAGGCTTCCTCCAACTGCACGGCCACGATGGTGAGCGACGTGATGACCACCGTGCGCAGGAGCAACAAGTAGAACGGCTGCATGCTGAACACCTGGCCCATGCGCACGCCGTCCTCCTGCAGCCAAGGGAAGATCTGCTCGCGGCCCATGGCGAAGGCCAGGCCGATGAGGCCGAGCGTGAGCACGTTCACGAGGAGCACCTTGCCGAACAGCTGCAGCGGGATGGGCAACGCGCGGAACCGCCTTCCGAACAGGAATTCCTCCAAGACACCTGTCCAAACCCCGAGCAACGTGAAGCCGAGGTGGCCGAACACGAGGTCCTCACCCGCGAACACCAGCAGCACGGCCGCGATGAAGCTGCTCATCAAGGCGTACTTGAGCAGCTTACGGAGCTTGTAGCGGGTGATGTTGGCGAGGGCCATGGTAAAAAAGGGGCGCGAAGCTAGGTCCAACCAGGGGTGCATCTTCGCCGTGTGGAAGTCCTCTGGCGCCTGTTGAGCTATGTGTGGCCCGTGCGGTTGGCGCGCTACCAAGGGGCGTTCGGTCCGCTGGACGTGGTGTACGAATACGGGGTGAAAGTGCTGAACACCCCGAACGCAAACCAGAGCCATGGCAGCCTCCACACCATCTGGCAGCGCGTGTTCCGTCAGGTGCTCAGCACCGAAGAGCCGCCCGCGTCGGTATTGCTGCTGGGCTTGGGCGGTGGCAGCGTGGTGAAGATCCTGCGGGACGAGCGGGCGATCAGCGCGCCGATCACTGCCGTGGAACTGGACCCGGTGATGGTGCGGATCGCAACGGACCACTTCGGACTGAAGGGGTTTCCCGATGTGAAGGTGATCATCGGTGATGCGTTCGCCCCGCTGCTCGGACCTGAATGGCCCTTCGACCTGGTGGTGGTGGATGTGTTCGTGGACGACTCGGTGCCAGCCGCCATGGCCGAGCCGGAAGTCATAGACCGGCTGATGTCGCTGACCTCCCGGGGAGGTCAACTGCTGATCAACACGATGGACCGCGGGCCGAAGGAAGCGCGCATGAGCCGCCTGCTGGCCGCCACGTTCCAAGGGAGGAATACCGCCTTCACCGTGCTGGAGCCCATGGAGGGCAACAAAGTGTTCTGGTGGCGACCTGTCGAGCGGGGATGAGCCTTCGTCGCAACGCCCGGGCATCGCAACGTCAACCTCCAACGTCAGCGGTACATTCGCTGGCACTGGAATTGAACAGCGCGCGCCCCGCCCGGACCACCGGTCTGATGCCCATGCTCGGACGCCCCCTCGCACTTCTCTCCTTCGCCCTGATCGGTGCGCAAGCACGGTTGGGTGCGCAGTGCGCGATCGCGCTGGGCAATGATGTGACGATCTGCCAGGGCCAGACCGCCACCTTGAACGGTCCGCCCGGCTTCCCGAACTACAACTGGAGCAACGGTGCCACCACGCAGAACATCACGGTGGGCGCCGCAGGCAACTACACCTGCACGGTTAGCTACCCCACCGGCAACCTCGTGACCAACGGTAACTTCAGCGGGGGCAACACCGGCTTCACCTCGCAGTTCAACTACGCCTTCAACCTGCAGCCCGAGCCCACTTACAACGTGGGGCTCAACGCCAATTGGTACCACCCGCAGTGGCAGGGCACCGGCACCGGCAATTTCCTGTTGGTGAACGCCGGCTGGATGCACGCGGGTTGGAGCGCTTGGTGCCAGACCATCAATGTTTGTCCCAACCAGACCTACACGCTGACCTTGAGCGCCATGAACGTGGCCACCCAAGGCGCACCGCTGCTTGATTGGTCGGTGGACGGGGTGCAGATCAACCAAGGCATGCAGACCGGAGCGCAGGGCGCGTGGAGCACCTTCAACCGCACGTGGACCAGCGGACCGGGGCAGTACAGCGCCACCTTCTGCATTGTGGTGGCCAGTGGCTGGGGCATTGGCAACGACTTCGGCGTGGACAACATCAGCATCAGCAGCAACATCACCCTGAGCGACCAGCAGCAGGTGTTCGTTACGCCGCTTCCGGTGGTGAACCTCGGCCCTGACCAATTGCTGTGCACGGGACAACAAGCCGTGCTGAACGCCACCGCACCTGGTGCCACGTATCTGTGGCAGGATGGAAGTACAGCACCCACCTTCACCGTAACCGGAGCGGGCATTTACGATGTGGACGTAACGGTGAACGGCTGCACGGGCACCGACGCGGTGCAGTTCTGGTACAACCCCTACCCTGCGCTCGACCTTGGCAACGACACTACGATGTGCGTTGGCCAGAACCTACCGTTGAATGTGTTCGTGCCGGGCGCGACCTACCAATGGCAGAACAACAGTCCGGCACCGAGCTATACGGTGACGGGACCTGGCACCTACGAGGTGGACGTGACACTGAACGGCTGCACCGCACAGGACACTATTGTGGTGAACTACAACCCGCTGCCCGCAGTGGCGCTTGGCAACGACACGACGCTGTGCGACGGTGAAGTGCTGATCCTGGATGCAACAACGCCCAACGCGCAATACCTCTGGCAGGACGGCTCAACCAACGGCACGCTGCAAGTGACGGCAGCCGGGGCGTACGATGTGGAAGTGACGGTGAACGGTTGCTCGGGCACCGATGCGGTGAACGTGAACTTCAACCCGCTTCCGCAATTCTACCTGGGCAACGACACGACCGTTTGTCCCGGTGAAGTTGTGTCCTGGGATGCCACGGTGCCCGGTGCAACCTACCTGTGGAACGATGGCAGCACAGCGTCCACACTTACCACATCGGCCACCGGCGTGAGCAGCGTTACCGTTACGTTGAACGGTTGCGAAGCGAGCGATGCCGCCACGCTCGGCAACTTCACCCTGCAGACCGTGAACCTCGGGCCCGACGTAGTGGCTTGTGCGGGCGCAAGCGTGCCGCTGAGCGTTACCGTGCCGGGTGCCACCTACGCGTGGAACAACGGCTCGACGAGCAATGCGATCACCGTGGTCGCAGCGGGCACCTATTGGGTGGAAGCCACGCTGAACGGTTGCCCGGTGCGCGACTCGGTGAACGTCACGTTCACACCACTTCCGCTCGTGGACCTCGGCCAGGACACGACGTTGTGCGATGGCGGAATACTGCTGCTCGACGCCACGTTGGCCAATGCGACCTACCTGTGGAACGACGGAAGTTCCTCTGCGACACTGAACGCGGGCGCTGGAACGTGGAGCGTGGAGGTGACCGCGAACGGCTGCACCAACAGCGATACGATCGGCATCGGGTGGTTCGTGCCGCCCTTCATTGAACTCGGCCCGGACACTACGCTATGCCCCGGGCAAACGATAGTGCTCGATGCGAGCTATCCCGGCGCCACCCATCAATGGCAGGACGGCTCGGCGAACAACACGCTCACGGCTAGCACGGCCGGGAACTACAACGTGCAGGTCACGGACATCTACGGTTGCTCGTACAGCGACGATATTGATGTGGCCTACGCGAGCCCGCAAGCCATCGACCTCGGCAACGACACCACGTTGTGCGCCGGAGCTACGCTTTCGTTGGATGCCGGTGTTCCGGGTGCGACGTACGCCTGGAGCACCGGTGCAACGACATCGGGCATTGTGGTCAGCTCGGCGGGCAATTACAGCGTTACCGTTGCCCAGGGGAACTGCACCGTGAGCGATGGCATCCAAGTATCGTTCGTGGCCAACCCGAGCGTTCAACTCCCGAATGACACGACGTTGTGCGCCGGAGAGACCTTGCTGCTCGATGCAACCACTGCTGGGGTCACCTATACCTGGCAGAACGGATCCACCGCCGCGACCTACCTCGTGAACAGCGCTGGGACTTACAGCGTTACAGTCACCAATGCTGCTGGCTGCACCGACAACGATGCCATCACGGTGAGCTATGCCACGCCGGGCAGCATCGCCTTGGGCAACGACACGAGTTTCTGCGCAGGTGGCAGCGTATTGCTCGATGCCACGTTGCCGGGTTCGACCTACTTGTGGAGCACCGGCGCTACGAGCGCGACGATCACGGCAAACACCATGGGCACATACTGGGTGCAAGCCACACAAGGCAACTGCGCGGTGGGCGATACGATCAACATCACCGTGAACGCCAACCCGAGCGTGCAACTGCCCAGCGACACCACGCTCTGCGCCGGTGAAACACTGCTGCTCGATGCGACTACACCGGGCGTCACTTACGCTTGGCAGAACGGCTCCACCGCTGCGACATTCCTCGTGAACAGCGCTGGGACTTACAGCATCACAGTCACCAATGCTGCTGGTTGCACCGACAACGATGCCATCACGGTGAGCTATGCCACGCCGGGCAGCATCGACCTGGGCAACGACACGAGTTTCTGCGCAGGTGGTAGTGCATTGCTCGATGCCACGTTGCCGGGTTCGACCTACTTGTGGAGCACCGGCGCTACGAGCGCGACGATCACGGCAAACACCATGGGCACATACTGGGTGCAAGCCACACAAGGCAACTGCGCGGTGGGCGATACGATCAACATCACCGTGAACGCCAACCCGAGCGTGCAACTGCCCAACGACACCACGCTGTGCGCCGGTGAAACGCTGCTGCTCGATGCGACCACACCGGGCGTCACTTACGCTTGGCAGAACGGCTCCACCGCTGCGACATTCCTCGTGAACAGCGCTGGGACTTACAGCGTCACAGTCACCAATGCTGCTGGCTGCACCGACAACGATGCCATCACGGTGAGCTATGCCACGCCGGGCAGCATCGACCTGGGCAACGACACGAGTTTCTGCGCAGGTGGTAGTGTATTGCTCGATGCCACGTTGCCGGGTTCGACCTACTTGTGGAGCACCGGCGCTACGAGCGCGACGATCACGGCAAACACCACTGGCACCTACTGGGTGCAAGCCACACAAGGCAACTGCGCGGTGGGCGATACGATCAACATCACCGTGAACGCCAACCCGAGCGTTCAACTGCCCAACGACACCACGCTCTGCGCCGGTGAAACGCTGCTGCTCGATGCGACCACACCGGGCGTCACTTACGCTTGGCAGAACGGCTCCACCGCCGCGACCAACCTCGTGAACAGCACTGGCGCGTACAGCGTCACAGTCACCAACGCTGCTGGTTGCACCGACAGCGATGCCATCACCGTGAGCTACGCCACACCGGGCAGCATCGACCTGGGCAACGACACGAGCTTCTGTGCGGGTAGCAGCGTAGTGCTCGATGCCACACTACCGGGTTCAACCTACTTGTGGAGTACCGGCGCTACGAGCGCGACGATCACGGCAAACACCATGGGCACATACTGGGTGCAAGCCACACAAGGCAACTGCGCGGTGGGCGATACGATCAACATCACCGTGAACGCCAACCCGAGCGTGCAGCTGCCCAGCGACACCACGCTCTGCGCCGGTGAAACGCTGCTGCTCGATGCGACTACACCGGGATCTTCCTACGAATGGCAGGACGGTTCCACAGGACCGACGTTCGCAGCGGCCAACACGGGCGCTTACAGTGTGACCGTCACGGACAACAACGGCTGCGTTGCGAGCGATGCGATGAACCTGTCGTTCGTGAACCCGGCGGCCGTCTACTTGGGAGCGGACACCAGTCTTTGCCCGGGCGGCTCCTTGGCACTGGACGCCGGAATGCCTGGAGCTCAATACGGATGGAGCACCGGCAGCACCAACAGCAGCATCACCGTTGCAAGCTCGGGCACCTACTGGGTGCAAGCCGGCATGCCGGGCTGCATGACGAGCGACACCATCGTCGTCTCTTTCGTGAACATGCCGCTACCGGGCCTCGGTCCCGATGAAACACTTTGTGAAGGCGACACACTGTTGCTGAGCGTGCAACCCGGCGGGGCATCCGTGCTCTGGAGCGATGGATCATCGGGCTCGTCGCTGGCAGTGTCGAACAGTGGCGAGGTGAGCGTTGTGCTTTCATTGGACGGATGCACCAGCAGCGATGCCGTGGACATCGCGTTCGCTGCCGTGGTAGACAGCATCGACCTCGGCCCCGATGTGGTGCACTGCCCGGGCGAGCCGCTTCAACTGGTGGCCCCGATCGCGGGCGCGCAATACAATTGGAGCACGGGCGGAACATCGAACAGCATCGTCATCACCGAACCCGGCTGGTACTGGCTGCATGTGAGCGGTGCATGCACAAACGCTGTCGACAGTATCCTCATTACATCGGGGAACTGCGGACTGTACGTGTACGTCCCCAACACCTTCACCCCCGATGGCGATGGCTTCAACGATGCATTCCAAGCGGTGGTGAACGGAGACATACTGAACTACGCGCTTACTGTTTTCAACCGCTGGGGCGAGCCCGTTTGGCGTGGCAATGACCCTTCGCTCACTTGGGACGGCACGGCCATGGGCATCGCCGCACCGGATGGTGTTTACGTGTGGACCATCGAGTACAAAGCGGACACTCCTGAAGGCATCAAGCAGGAACGCTTGATCGGGCACGTGACCCTGCTGCGCTAGCGGGCGTCGAAGCCCTCCTCCTTCCAGATGGCCTTGCCGTCGGACAGCCGCAGGTAGGCCATGCGGCCGTTGCGCTCCACTTTGGCCAGCGCACCGTCAACGATGGTAATGGCGTCGAACGCAAAAGGCAGTACTTGTTCGCCACGGGAATTGATGAGGCCGGTGCCTGCATCGCTGGTGGCCACGAAATGGTTATTGCGATCGCGCGTGATCGCTGCATAGTTCTGGGCTCCGATGCGTGCGGCGGTGCTGTCCAGCAGGATGAAGCCGTCCGCAGTCTGGGCGATCGACACACCATCCGTCATCTCCGAAACGGAGATGTATTTCGGATCCACCACGACCTTCCCTTTCTGGTTGGCGAAGCCCCACTTGTCCTTCTTCTTCACCGGCACCAACCACGGTGACCATGCCCCGACATCACTGAACTCACAAGGGACCACCAACTTCCCGGACAGGTCGATCATGCCCACCTTGCCCTTGGAGCGCACCACGGCGTGGTCGTTCCGGAAATCGCCCCACGTGCTCGCACCGTCCTGCGCCTCGAACTGCTGGGGCACAACGAACTGCCCTTTGCGGTCCACATAGCCGCACTGGTTGCCATCAACCACCATGGCGCGTCCGTTCTTGAACGCACCGACATGGTCGTGCTCAACAGGCAGCAGTACTTCCCCGAAAGCACCCATAATGCCGACCTTACCGTTGAGGCGAACACGGCTGACACCTTCTGCAAAGCCTTCGACCCAGTCGTACCGGCACCGAACCACCGTATCGCCCTTCGCATTCACCGCACCCTGCTTGCCCTCCACCTCCACCACGGCCAACCCACCGGCGAAAGCTGAAGCATGTTCGAGCGTGAACGGCAGTACCACCGCACCGGCCGCATTGATGAAGCCGTAACGGCCATCCTTTGCTGCTGGTGCGATACCGTCCACGAACGCACCGATCCCGTCGTAGATGAGCGGCACAACGCTCCGCCCCTTGCGGTCCAGCAGCCCGGCCATATCGTCGCGTTCCACCACGAAACCCGCCGCGCCGGCATCCACCACATCGTCGAAGTCGATCGGCACCACGATCACACCTTGCTTGTTCACCGTGCCCACCTTGCCGTTGCGCTCCACGATGGCCTGGTCCTTCACGAAGGGTTCTGCCCATGGGTACACCGCCTTGATCCGCTCCACACCTTGGTCGTCGATGTAACCCCACAAGCTGTCGGCCGCACGCCGGAAAGGCAGCAAGCGCATGCTGGCAACGGTGAAGTCCTGGGCCAGCTCCTCGATGAACGGATAGTCGGGATAAGCCTTGAGGAACGCCGTGATGGACGCGGCTGACAGGTCGCGGGTACTGAGCGCGTAGATGCTGCGCCATGCATCGGGCACGCGCGTGTTCATCGGGTACCGCTTGATGAAGGCCATGAATTCCTCCGTGGTGCCGTGCGGCGTGCTCAACCTGTAGATCTCATCCTCGGCGTTCTTCACGTACGGGCTGCCCGGATGCTCGGCGATGAACTGCTCGTAGGACGCAACGCTGCCATCGACGGTATTCTCCCTGAACACCGCCTCCTGGAGCCTTGTCCTTGCTTCATGCACCTGCCTGGCATCGGGATAGCGGCCGATGAACGCCGAATACGCTTCGCTGCTGTTGGCCGTGCGCGCGTCCTGGAAAGCAAGATGGTCACGGACAAGTTCCGCCTCAGCAGCCCGCGCGCTGTAGGTGAACAAACCCATGTAGCGCTCATAGCCATCAATGGTGTTCAGCTTGGTGGTCTGCGCCCATGAAAGTTCTGCCACGCGATCGCGCTGCGCAGCAATGGCGTCCTGCTCCACCCCGAACCGCTTCACCAGCAAACGCTCCTTGTCAGGCGCAGCGGTGAACGCGGCATCGGCCTTCTGGATGAAGGTGTAGGACGAATCCAGCTGGTAGAAGGGATTGTCGGCACGGCCGGTGATGACGCTGAGGCCGTACCACGCCGCACTGGGGTGGCGCTTGGTCTGATCCTGGAACAAAGTGCGCGCCTTGAAATAGTCGTACACGGCCAAGGCATCGAAGCCCTTCTGGAGCTTGCTCTTGAAGAGCTGGGCGTTCGCCTTGGATGCGAACAGCACGAGCAACAGCGTGCACCACCGTTTCATGCCGCGAAACTACCGGGGCCGCACGCGTTCATCCCCAACTTTGCGCACCGCTGCCGACCGGCCGTTGTTGATGGAAGAGCGCATAGCGAGCATTGAGCGCCGCCTTACCAAGCGCACTGCTCGCTTCGTACTGCTGGCCCTTGCGCTGCTGACGATCCCTGCGCTCGTGGCCGTGCTCCACGTTCGGCTCGACCACGACTTCGAGAAGTTCTTCCCGCAGAACGACCCGGAACTGGACCACTACCTCGACTTCCGTGAGCGGTTCGGTACGGACAACGACTACGTGCTGCTGGGCATCGGCCATCAACCGAGCGTGTTCGACCACGACTTCCTGGTGAAGGTGGACTCGATGGCGGCGCGGTTGCAGCGCGTTCCCTTCATCGCTTCGGTGGCCTCTCCCACCCGGTTGCCGGAGCCACGTATCACGCCGCTCGGGGTCTTCACCGTGCCGTGGATCCGCCTCGAAAGTGACAGCACGCTCATGGCGGACAGCGCGCGGGTCTGGCAGGACCAACGAGTGCGGGAACTGTTCTTCAATGCTGATGGCACTGCGCTGATGGTGCTGCTCACCGCCGAACCAGGATTGAGCAAAGCCCGCACGGACAGCCTGCTCCACGGTATTGATGCGGTGCTGGACAACAGCGGTCTGGAAGTAGCTCGCGCGGGGCGTGTGCATGGCCAGGCGCACTACATCGGCCTGATGCAGCAGGAACTGGTCACCTTCTTCCTCAGTTCGGTGGTGCTGCTCACCGTTTTCCTGTTCATCGCCTTCCGCACGGGCTGGGGCGTGGGTACGCCCATCGCCGTGGTGGGCCTAACGGTGCTGTGGCAGGTGGCCTTGATGACCGCCATGGGCAAACCGCTCAGCATCCTCACCATGCTGCTGCCCACCATCCTCTTCGTGGTGGGCATGAGCGACTCGGTGCACATCATCGAACGGTACATCGAAGCGCTGCGCGAGGGCCACCGGAAGGAGCGCGCATTGGCCATCACACTGGCGGAAACGGGCCTCGCCACCTTCATCACCATGTTCACCACGGCCATCGGCTACGCAACATTGGTCACCAGCGGCATACGGCCGATGAGCGAATTCGGGCTCTACACTTCGCTGGGCGTGTTCCTGGCCTATGCGCTGTCGTTCACCCTGCTGCCGGCCATTCTGTTGCTGGTGCCTACGCCGGTACGGGCCGAGCAGGTGGTGAGGGCGTCACTCTGGGACCGTCGCGTGCACGACTTCCTGCGGTTCACGCTGCGCAACCGGCGGCGCATCCTGGTGGCCTGCATCCTCATCACCGGCGCGAGCGGTGTGCTCCTCACGCGCATCAAGGTGAACAACTTCCTGCTGGAGGACCTGCCGCAGGACGATCCGCACCGCGCGGCCTTCAACTGGTTTGAGCGTGATTTCGGCGGTGTGCGCGGGTTCGAACTGGATGTCGCCGTTGCGGATACGAGCAAGAGCATCTGGGATGCGGATGTGCTCCAACAGATCGAACGCGTTCAACGTTTCGCCGAGCAGGCTTATGGCGTGAAGGCCATCGTTGGTCCGGTGAGCATGATGAAAGCGCTGAACAAGGCCGCCAATGGTGGTTCGGTGGCCTTCGATGTGCTGCCTGAAGACGATGCCATCTGCAGGAAACTGGCCCGCCGTGCCGAGCTCTTCGCAGGGCGGGACGGATTGAAAAGCGTGGTTAGCGCGGATGGCCGCAGCGCCCGGCTCACTGGCCGAATGGTGGATGAAGGCGGCCATGTGCACAAGGGCAAGAACGCGGTGCTCGATGCCTTCATCGCCGGGCACACGGACGCGAGCATCGTCCGCTTCCGGCAAACCGGCATGGCCTATTTGATCGATCGCAACAACGAGCGCCTCAGCCGGCAGATGATGTTCAGTCTTGGCCTGAGCTTCCTGCTCATTGCCGGCATCATGACGTGGTTGTTCCGCGAGCCCCGCATGGTCGTCATTGCGCTGGTCCCCAACGTGGTGCCCATGTTCTTCATAGCAGGGCTCATGGGCGCCTTGGGCATCGACCTGAAGGTGAGCACGGCCATCATCTTCAGCAATGCGTTCGGGATCGCTGTTGACGACACCATCCACCTGTTGGGCAAGCTCCGCATCGAACTGAACAAGGGCAAGAGCCTGGCCTACGCCATGAAGCGCACCTACCTCAGCGGGGGCAAGGCCGTCATCGTCATGAGCATCATGCTCTGCGCCGGGTTCGTCACCCTCATTGCCTCCGACTTCGGCAGTGTTTACTACATGGGCCTGCTCATCAGCATCACCCTGGCGGTGGCACTGCTTTCGGAGCTCTTCCTGCTGCCGGTGCTCATCATGTTCTTCATGAAGCGCAGGGCAAAGGCGTGAAAAACAAAGAGGGGCGCGATGGCCCCTCTCCAAGAACGGTCGTTCAACCCTAGTTCACCTCGTCGTAGGTGAGCTTGAACTCGGGGTCTTCCATGAAGTGGTCCTTGCCCTTGTCGAGCACGGCCTTGGCTTCTTCGCGCATGCCCTTGCCCTTCAGGTAAAGGCTGTAATTGATCAGAGCGGTGGTGAGAAGCTTCTTCTGGTCCTCCGGCAAGCGGCCGATGTCATTGATGCCTGCAAAAGCCTTGTCGAACTCCTTCACGGCCAGGTCGGCTTCCTTGCTCAGGTTGCTGTTGTACTGGCAGAGGGCCAGCATCAGCCATGCGCCGGCATTCTCGGGGTGGTAGCTCGTCATACCGTCGAATAGCTGCTTGGCCTTGCTGTATTCTTTCGCGTCGAAGTGGTTGATGCCCTTCTCCTGGGCCATGGTGTTGAGGTCGGTCCAGTAGTCTTCGTAGTTGGCGAAGAACTCGTTGTTCTTGTCCTTCTTGCGGTACTTCTCGGCATACTTGATGGCTTCGCGGTCGGCCTTTTTGTACTCCTCCATGGCCGTGAACTTCTCGATCTTGCTCATCTCGTAGTAGCACATGGACGCATAGAGGTACGGCATCGGGTCCTTCTTGGTAGCGTCGCTCTCAGTGTAACCGATGGCCTTGAAGAGGCACTTCTCATAGTTCTCGTCCACAAAAGCCTTCAACAGATCTTCATACACGTGTTTCTGGGCCACAGCAGCCTGGAGGGTGAAGGCAAGAACGGAGAGCGTCAAGAGGCGTTTCATGCGTGTATTGTCTGGTTGCAAGGTCCGGTTTCCAAGAACGATGCCGAAGGTACATTGTTCGGCGGGAGACCCGGGAAAGTGCTTGCTGGATCGGGACCGTGATCGGAATAGCTTCGGCCCGCCCCGGGACATGCGCATTGACATCATCACCGCCCTGCCCCGCTTGCTGGACAGTTGGTTCGCCGACAGCATCCTGGAGCGCGCCCAGAAAAAAGGCCTGGTGGAGGTCCACGTGCATGATCTGCGCCAATGGAGCACGGACAAGCACAAGCGCATTGATGACTACGCCTTTGGTGGTGGTGCCGGTATGGTGATGCAGGTGGAACCCATCCACCGGGCCATCCTGGACCTGAAGGTTGCCCGAGCTTACGACGAGGTCATCTACATGAGCCCCGACGGCGTATTGCTGGACCAACCTCTTGCCAACGAACTCAGCCTGAAGGGCGATCTCATCATCCTCTGCGGGCACTACAAGGGGGTGGATGAGCGCGTGCGCGAGCATCTGGTGACCCGTGAAGTCAGCATCGGGAATTACGTGCTGAGCGGGGGGGAGATCCCAGCAGCCGTGCTCTGCGATGCCATCATCCGGCTGGTGCCCGGTGTGCTCAATGATGAGACCAGCGCCCTGAGCGACAGCTTCCAGGACGGGCTGGTGGCCCCGCCCGCTTACAGCCGACCGGCGGAGTACAATGGATGGAAGGTCCCTGACGTGCTCTTGAGCGGTCACCAGGCCAACATCGATGCCTGGCGGCATCAGCAAGCGGTGGCGCGCACAATGGAACGGCGGCCCGGAATGCTGGAACCGGACGATCGGAAAGGCGATCGGCCTGACCCACAAAGACCATGACCCAGGCTTTCATCAGCCCCTGAACACCCTGCAACGATGCTTGACCTCTACTCGAAACTGCTCTTGGCCTGCACCAAGTACCTGCCACTGCCCCAGAAAACGAAGTGGAAAGTGGGCATGCGTGACGAGGTGCATTTCTGGGACAACCATATGAAGCAGCACTACGTGAGGAAGGCGGACGGGACCCTGAGCCCCGAAGCGGATTTCCGGCTGTCCAGGACCACCGAACTGCAACCCCAGTTCGCCGCGCTTTTGCAGCATCTACCCCAAGGCCCATTGCGTTTGATCGATGTAGGGTCGGGGCCGTTCTCGCTGCTTGGCAAAACCCTGCCTGGAAGGGACCTGGAGATCGTTGCGGTGGATCCACTGGCCAAGGTCTACGCGCAGTTGATGGACAAGCATGGGATCATAGCACCACTGATGCCCAAGGAATGCGATGGAGAGCGGCTGACCACCATGTTCGATCCCGGGAGCTTCCACTTGGCCCATGCGAACAATTGCCTGGACCACGCATACGACCCGATCGCGGCCATCGAACAGATGTTCCAACTGGTGAAACCGGGCTGCTCGGTGTACCTCCGCCATGAAGTGGATGTGGCCGTGGGCGCCGACTATGTGGGCATGCACCAGTGGAACTTCAGGAACGAAGGCGGGAAATTCTGGATCAGCAACAAGAACCGCCAGGTGAACGTGTGCATGGACGAGCACTTCGCCGGGCGGGGGGAACTCAGCCTCTCCTACTCCGGTCACATGATGGTGAACATCATACGGAAGCTGGGCTGAGCCCTTGAACGCCTTTGGAATGTTGACGGCAGCTCGGGAACCGGGCACCGGTCGAGCCAAAGTGCACCCGGCCTTTCGGAACCAGCAAGGATCTTCCTTACACTTGCAGCCCGTTTCGCGGACCTTGTTCCGCCCAACCTCCTGACCGCCATGGACATTATCAAGCAACTCGAGAAGCAGATCGCCCCCGTTCGCGAATACCCCGCATTCAAGGCTGGCGACACCGTTACCGTGCACTACAAGATCACAGAGGGCAACAAGGAGCGCATTCAGCAGTTCCAAGGCGTGGTCATCCAGCGCAAGGGGTCAGGCAGTACTGCCACCTTCACCGTGCGGAAGATCAGCAACAACATCGGCGTGGAGCGGATCTTCCCGATCGCCAGTCCCTTCATCGATCAGATCGACGTGAACAAGCACGGCAGCGTGCGCCGCGCCCGCATCTTCTACCTGCGCAGCCGCCGCGGGAAGAGCGCCCGTATCACTGAGAAGCGGCAGGCTGTTGCCGAGGTTGCAAAGTGATCGCTCACAACTGACTTGGGAACCCCGCCGGAACGCGGGGTTTTCCCTTTCCGGTCCCGGTCACTCCGGATGTTCCCGTCCGTGCGCCTCGCGGGCCATGCGGATCTGTTCGTCTTCCGCGGCCAGCACCTTCTTAAGGCTGTCGCTAACCTCCTTCGTTTCAAGTAGCTTCATATCGGGCTGTCCTGCTTCAACCCAGGCGCTGAACCAGAAGCTGCCCACCATGATGATGCTCTCGTTCATGCGCCGCTCCACCATGTTGCCCATGGCCAGCTCATAGGCCTTTGTGAACTCGCGCGAGTACATGCGCATGGTGCCACGACCGCGGTCCTCGAACACGAAGCGGCGGTCCTCCGGCCATTCCTCGGCCAACCGCTTATCGATGCTCAATACACTGTCCACCGCCATGTGGCTGTGGTACACGGCGTTCCACGCGGCTTCCAGTGGGTCTTCGATGTAGCGGGCACGGCCGGTGAAGTGGTCGTAGTCCTCAGCGCTCAGTTCCGGGATGCGGCTCTCCCAGAACGCATGGATACCGTGCTGGCCGGTGAGCTGGCCGTTGTAGTTCTCCGTGGTGTGCAGGGGCACGTGCGCGTCGCCGATGTAGTGCCCGATGTCGGCGGCGTTGTGCAGGATGCGGTCCACATCGCCACGGCGGAAAGCTTCCACCAAGCGGTGGTACATGAGTTGGATGTGCCATGGCACGATGCCGTAGGCTTGCAAGGTGTCCTCAGTGAACTTGGCCACCGCATCGTTCCAACGGCGCGGCACCACCAAAAAGGGGTCCTGATCGCCGTGCGCATAGTGGTCGATATCGATGTAGTGGCGCGGCGCCTCCCCTTGCACGGCATAGCGGCGCCGGTCGGGATCCACCGCATGGTCGCTCACGAAATCGATGTGCTTCTTGAAGAAGGGGAACAGCTCCGGTGGCAGCGTGAAGCACGCCATGCGATTGATGCGTTTGTGGCCATAGAATCCCCACGCCTGTGCATCATCCACCGTTGCGCTAGGCCACAGCACACCGCCGACAGCGACCAGCAATAGGACTTTATGGACCAGCCGCACCACTACAATTTGGGGACTTCGACCGCCATGGGTACCAGCACGCCGTCCTTGAGCACGGGTATCACCGAACTCTGGTCTGGGGTAAGGCAGTACTTCACGTCATCGTTAAGTTTCAGCTTCTCCACCCGGCGCCGGCGCGGCGCGGCCTTCAGGATGCTCATGAAGTTGTCGCGCGCCCCCATGAAGAGGTATTTGGCCGCAATGCTGCTGTCTTCCTCCAGTCCGAATTTCCCGCTCTCCAAGAGCTTGTCCATCACCGCCCCGGCGAAGACACTGTCCTCCAGATTGAACTTGTCCTTCCACCCACTGCAGAGCAGCAGGACGTTCTCGTTCTGGGTAAGCAGCCAGTTGCTCAGGGCCGTCATGTTCACAAAAGAACCGATGACCACCTGACGAGCACCTTGGGCGATACTGATGGCCCGTGTCCCGTTGGTCGTCGTCATTACAATGGTCTTGCCTTCGAGGTCGGCTTGTGCGAACGCGATGGGCGAGTTGCCGAACGGGAAGCCGTCCACCACTTCGCCATCGCGCTCGGCCGCGGCGATGTATCCGGTCCTGCCGATGTACTGCCGTGCCTCTTCGATAGTGCTCACGGGAATGATCCGCTCGCAACCGTGTTCGAAGGCCGCGACCATCGCACTGGTGGCCCGCAGGATGTCGATGACCACCACGATGCCCATGTCCTGCGCGTACAACGGGTACTGCGCAGGCGTGTAGCACACCTCCACACGGAAGCGGTAATCAGGGTTCCTGCTGGCGGGGTTCATCCTTGTTTGTAGAACGGCACTTTCACCACGCGGGCCTTCAATGCCTTGCCGCGCACGTCGATGAAGATATCGCTTCCCTCTTTTGCCAAGGCCGCTGGCACATAACCCATGCCGATGGCCTTGTTGAGCGAGGGGCTTTGGGTGCCGCTGGTCACTTTACCGATCTCTGCACCGGTTGCGTCCACAATGGCGTGGTCATGGCGTGGAATACCGCGGTCCACCATCTCGAAGCCCACGAGCTTTCGGGCCGGGCCGGCTTCCTTCTGGGCCTTCAGGTGTTCGCTGTCGATGAAAGGCTTGGTGAACTTGGTGATCCAGCCCAGACCGGCCTCGATGGGCGAGGTGGTGTCGTCAATGTCGTTGCCATAAAGGCAGAAGCCCATTTCCAACCGGAGAGTGTCGCGCGCGGCCAAACCGGCCGGCTTGATGCCGAATTGCGCACCGCTGGCAAACACAGCATCCCATGCTTTGCGGACCAACGGGTTGGGTGCGTACACCTCGAACCCGCCAGCACCGGTGTAGCCCGTGCTGCTGATGAGCACCAGGCCCACACCTTTCATCTCTGCGTATTGGGCCGTGTAGTATTCCATGGCCCCCAGGTCCACATCGAACAACGGTTGAAGCGTGGCCGTGGCCTTCGGCCCTTGCACGGCCAGCAGGCTCATATGGTCACTGATGTTCTCGAGCTGTGCACCGAAGGTGTTGTGCTGGTTGATCCAATCCCAGTCTTTCTGGATGTTGCTGGCATTCACCACCAGCACGTAGTGGTGATCGTCCTTGTGCTGCATGCGGTACACGAGCAGGTCGTCCACAATGCCGCCTTTGCCATTGGGAAGGCAGCTGTACTGCACCTTGCCCACGGCGAGTTTGCTCGCGTCGTTACTGGTCACCTTTTGGATGAGATCCAAGGCGCCAGGGCCTCGCACCAGGAACTCACCCATGTGGCTCACGTCGAACACGCCTACTCCATTGCGCACTGCCAGGTGCTCATCGTTCACGCCGGTGTACTGCACAGGCATCACATAGCCCGCGAAAGGCACCATTTTGGCGCCGAGTTGCTCGTGCACGGCGCGCAGCGCGGTGCTCTTCAGTTCAGTGGTCGTTTCCATGTGCGGCGAAGATCGTTCGCGGCAGCCAATGCCCCGCAGCGTTCTTCCCGCGACTTTCCGTAGGCCCTTCGCCCCGGATCAGAGCAGCTCGTTCGCCAGGTTCGCCAGCGGACTGCGCTCGCCCTTTTCCAAGGTGATGTGCGAGAACAAAGGATGGCCCTTCGCCTTGTCGATGATGTAGCTCAGGCCGTTGCTCTCCGCATCCAGGTAGGGCGTGTCGATCTGGTGCACATCGCCGGTGAAAACGATCTTGGTGCCTTCGCCTGCGCGGCTGATGATGGTCTTCACCTCCAATGGGGTCAGGTTCTGCGCCTCATCCACGATGAAGAAGATGTTGCTGAGGCTGCGGCCGCGGATGTAGGCCAGCGGCGCGATCTGGATCTTCTCGTTCTCCAGCATCTCATCGATCCGCTTCGGCGTGCCGTCGTGCTTGGTGAAGTTTCCCTTGATGAGCTTGAGGTTGTCCCACAGCGGCTGCATGTAAGGGTCCAGCTTGCTCTGGATATCGCCGGGCAGATAGCCGATGTCCTTGTTGCTGAGCGGCACCACGGGACGGGTAACGAAGATCTGATGGTAGTTGCGGCGCTGTTCGAGCGCGCAGGCCAGTGCCAGCAGCGTCTTGCCGGTGCCCGCTTGCCCCTGGATGGTCACGAGCTTCACTTCGGGGTCCATGAGCGCGGCCATGGCCAGGGTCTGCTCAGCGTTGCGCGGCCCGATGCCGAAGACGTTCTGCTTCTCCACGCGCACCACTTCGCCCGTGCGCGGATCGAACTTGCCCAGCACGCTCTTCTTCTTGTTCTTGAGGATGAAGAAGTGGTTGCCGGTGGGTTTCTTCAATCCGAGGTCCTCGGCCGGCATGCTGCCCTGCTCGAACAGGTCGTCGATGCGGTGCTCGCTCACGTTCTCCACCACGGTGCGGCCGCTGTAAAGGCGGTCCACGTTCTGCACCTTGCCAGTGAGGTAGTCCTCGGCGTGGATGTCGAGGCTCTTGGCCTTGATGCGCAGACAGATGTCCTTGCTCACCAGCACCACCCTGCGGTTCTTGTGCTTGTGCTTGAGGCTCAGCGCCGCGTTGAGGATCTGGTTGTCGTTCTTGTCATCGTCGAAGATCTTCACGGCGTTCACGCCGTTGAGCTCGTGCTTCGCAATGACGGTGAGCTTGCCCTTCTTGGGCCCGTTGATGGGTATCCAATCGCTGAGCAGCTCTCGGCTGGCGATGCCGTCCACGAGGCGGATGAACTCACGCGCCTCGAAGTTGAGCGTGTCGTTGCCCTTCTTGAAGGTGTCGATCTCCTCCAGGACTTGTATGGGGATGGCCACATCGTGCTCCTCGAAGCATTTGATGGCCGAGTGATCGTAGAGGATGACCGAAGTATCCAGTACGAAGATCTTGCGGTTCTTCACCATCGGTTCACAGAACGTTCTGAGCCAAAGCAACGGGCATCGGTGATCGTGTGCCGATCAACGATCGCGCACTTGTGAACGATCGATCGTTACGTGGAAGGGGAAGTTGAACCCGACCACCACACTGAACAGGAAGAGCAGGATCCCTTGCCCATGACGGACCGTTGTGGTGTAAGCACCCCCTGAAACAGGTGCAGGTGGAAGTAGAACCACCTAAACTTGATCAGGATGAGAAAGAGCAGATTCACCGAGACGCAGATCATTGCGATGCTGCGCGAGCATGAGGCAGGCAAGAAGGTTTCGGACGTGTGCCGGGAGCATGGCGTGAGCCAGCCGACGTTCTATCAGTGGAAGGCCAAGTACAGCGGCCTGGACGCCAACCAGCTCAAGGAGTTCAAGGAGCTGAAGGCCAAGTATGCGCGCCTTGAGAAGATGTACACCGAGGCCCAGATGGACCGCCAGGTGCTCAAGGAGATCATCGAGGGAAAGTTGTAGGCCCGGACGACAAACGAGAGGTCGTGCGCCGACTGGTCGAACAGCGCCAGTACAGCGAACGCCGGGCCTGCAAGCTGTTGAACTTGAGTGCGAGCGTGTATCGCTATGCGCCCAAGGAGAAGAACGATGCGGAAGTGATCGAGCACATGATGCGAGTGGTGGATCAGAACCCCACATGGGGGTTCGGTCTGACCTTCGACCAGATGGTCACTGAGGGGACCGGGGCCAACCACAAGCGGGTGCACAGGCTCTACAAGGAGGCGGACCTGCACTTGCGCAGGCGTACGAAGCGCCGGGTGCCCGAGCGGGTGAAGGACCCGATCGTTCTGCCCATCGGCCCGAACATCACTTGGAGCATGGACTTCATGAGCGATGCGCTGGTGACCGGTCGCAAGTACCGCACTTTCAACGTGATCGATGACTTCAACCGGGAAGCCTTGTGCATAGCGGTCGACACCTCTCTGCCTGCTGCACGCGTGATCCGTGAGCTGGACCAGCTGATCGCCTGGCGTGGTAAGCCCGAACGCCTTCGCATGGACAATGGCCCGGAGTTCATCGCACACGCCATGCAGGAATGGGCCGCATCCAATGGGATCGCCTTCACCTACATCCAGCCGGGCATGCCCATGCAGAACGGCTTGGTCGAGCGCTTCAACAAAACGTACCGGACCGAAGTGCTCAATGCGTGGATCTTCGAACGCCTGGACCAAGTACGCACCATCACGCAAGAGTGGATGTGGCGCTATAACAACCAGCGCCCGCACAGGTCGTTGCTGCGCTTATCGCCCCGTGCGTTCCTGTTGAAATGTGGACAACTCCCTGCCCACTACACAGGCTCACGCGCGGACTTCCCCACAGTTCAACAGGACATCCACAACACCACCACACTCAAAAGTACCTTTACAAACCGCTGCGCCTAAAATGGGGGTGCTTACAGTGGCGCAGAGGTGAGCATTGCAGCGGAACGCGGTGGTGATGTTCATCACTGGCCCAAAACAGCGAAGCCGCCCCGGTAACGAGCGGCTTCGCAGAACGATGGTAGGAACTCAGCGGCCGACTTTCACGGCACGCTCCACCAGCAGCTGCCCATCCAGCAGCAGGCTCACGGTGTACATGCCCGGTGCAAGGCTCACTGTGTTCCACTCGTAGGTGAAGGCACCAGCATCCTGCATGGCATCGCGCAGGGTATCGATGTGCTGGCCACGGCTATCGCTCACGCGCAGCATCACACGGCCCGGCGAGGCATTGCGATAACTGATGGTTGTGTGGTCTTCGAACGGATTCGGCGCAATGGTGAGCAGGTCTTCACTGGCCATCCGAGACAGGTCTTGCGTACCCGTGCCCGTGTTGTTGCCTTGGCCTTGGAAGAGCCCACCATCGGTAGGCACACCCACGCAGCAGGCGGCAAGGGCTTGTTGCATGGCGGCGAGTTGGGCTTGTTGCTCTTGAAAACCCGCGATAAGGAGCGGTATCAGTTCTTGGTAGTTCACCGCCATGAACTGCAACGACGGGTGCACCAGAGCGCCTGCCGAGTCATACTCAGCCGGGCGTGTTACCGTTCGGACCAGCTCGGGAAAAACGGCTTGAAGCTCTTGCGCAATAACTCCCATGTGCGAGCCCCCGTCCATACCAACGTACCCATAGTTAGCGGAGTCGGTCTCGTAGGTGTGAGGCGCGATCTGCATCAGCTTTGGGGTAGCACCGGCCAAGGGTTGTACGTTGGATTTGAACATGGCATCCGAGGCGTTGATCAGCGCACCCGTGTGCACAAGATCACCCTCGGCATATACGGCCGCACCGTTGCCCCCAGCGGTTTCAACACCGTAGACCCCGTAGCTCGAATTACCCGGAGGTGGTTGGTCGACCTTGCCGTATACGCCGTACTGCGTATCACCCACATACGTACGCCCCAACACGCCATAAGATTCGCTCACCGTCCCTGTGGAACCAACAGGGTCTACCACCACCCAACCCAGGCTACCGATCGCCCGCCGAGCTGAACAACCCGTCTTCACGAACACATTCCCCTCCGCACCCCAGACTTCCCTCGACTCTGAAGCGATGTGCACGGCACCGCGGGTTCCTACGTTGTCGGTACTGGATGTACCACGCCCTGATTGCAACTCTACGTAGCCGCGCACGCCTGCATTGTACACACTGCCATTGTACGCCAAGGCATGGAGCCCCCAACTTTCAAGACAAGAGGGTGCTAGCCGATTGGTCTCGAAGTAGCCCCTAACACTCTTATCCGCATCACCAGCCATTTCCACCATCAGCGCAGCCTCGTCGTATGCCCCCAGATGGTCGTTATCCTTGATGTGGACCTTGGTGTTGTTCTGAGGAACATCGGTACCTATGCCGACTTTCCAAGTGTTGTTCGGGCAGCCAGCCGGGGCCGATGGGTCCCATGCCGTCGTGACATCCAGACCTGTGCCATCAACAAGCCAATCGCAATCCGGGCCTCCGCCGCCACCGGTCGGAATGTTCTGCCAGCCGACGACACCCGTTAGATCCTCCACCACCATCATTTTCGTCGATGTGGTCATGATCGGATCGGTGGGCAATTGGCGGATACGGACCTTGCCCGTGCGGACATCCAACCGCTGTGTGGGTTGATCAGCCCCAGCGAAGAAATCGCCGATGCCCACGAAGCCTTCAGTAAGTGTCTCCGGCCAAAGCCGCATCAGTTCCAAGCCCTCGACGCTGCTCGCTCCAGTGGTTGCGAGCGCATCGGGGTTCACCGTGTAGAGGAAACGCATTGTCTGCCGATTGGCATTGAGCGCATCATCACCGAACTGCAGCACAGCACTCCCTTGACCGGTGACTTCGGCAGCGCCGCTCAGGCCGTACTTCTGGCCGAGGTACATCTGAAGGCCACGGCCGGTGTACATGACACCGTTGCGCATCCATTGCCGATAGCCATCGCCCTCCGGGGTGATATCCCGAACGTTGTGGACAAGGTGGAAACGGGACCATGGCGTGGCGTTGTTGCCAGCGGTCGTTTGAATTGCCTGGTCCAGATCGCCTATCGCGATGAATCCGAACCGCTGATTCCCGATGTAGCCGTTGCACACGAAGTTGAAGTCGTCCACGAGGCGTAGGCCGTTGCCGTTCGGCTCGTCGTAGTTGATGTCATTTGCCTGTCCCCGTCGGTTCATCAAGTTCAACGAACCTTGAAAGCGCGTCTGTTGGATGTTGAAGCCGTTGTTGGGCTGGGCCAAAGAACCAATATTGTGGAAGATGCGGCCTATCTCCTGCTCGGTGTCCGGCGCCCAAAGCGCAATTCGCCGAAAACGGGTATTGCCGACAGTGCCATTGGCTGAGAAACTGCGGAATGTCTCCCCCGTAGGGATCCCCATTTGGTTTCCCCGGATATTGAAGGCGGAGCCGGTGAAGGGAGCGTTTCCGATGGTAAAACTGCTTGGAGCTGGTGGGGCATTCGTGAGCCAATGGTCACCAACTGCGTTGTTCACAACTTGAGCGAGCGCAGCCTGGCTCAAGACTACTAGGACTATTCCTAGGATCAATGTTCTCTTCGTTCTCATGGCAACTGATTTAGGGTGAAACGACGACGAACTTGAACGCCCGTTCGGCGTCAACTGACGATCGAAAACGGACGGTGTAATGACCAGAAGTGATTGGGGCGACTTCGACTCTGACGGAGCCATCAGATGAAGCATACCGATCTTCAAACATCACCAATCGGCCAAGACCGTCAAATACTAACGCACGGCATGCTGTTCCTGGCCGAAAGCCGCCAACCACTAGCTCCTGCCCTTGAAGATTCCAATGCGGAGATTCAGAAGAAGAGTTCATCGATGGCCATCCATCCGGCAAAAGGCAAACTCCATCCGCCGACGATACGCAAACATCATCCACGAACGCGTACGCGGCCTGATTAAGGGCATTGGGATCGAGCACTGAAGTGCTGGTCGCCGCGTCCGAGTAGAAATTGCCGACCTGAACATAGGTGTACGCTGAATCCGGGACATACGACACACCGAGCGTGACCCACTCAGCAGTATCGAAAAGCACAGTAGCCATATACAATGCCGCTTGATCCGTAATCAAAAGACCCAACGGCGCGGCTTGCGTGCTGAACCGCATTCCAATACCGCTGGAAGCAAGTTGCATGGAGTTGTTGGCATCCAGACCGAAACCACCGGCCGCAACCCTCATCGAGAGATGGACAGGTTGTCCGATCGTAAGCGGCGTGAGGAGCTCGGCTTGGATGCACTCACGGAAGACCGATGACTCTTTATAGGTTGCCAATCCAACATAGCCGATACCGTCCGCCGCGTCCTGGTAACCGATAGCGTTGGCAGGCACATCCGTTGACGTGGTGTCGCTGCAAGCGTTGAAGTAATCCGGTGTCCCGCTGAAAGGAATCCATGATGGTACTTCGCCTATGTCACCTATGGCACTCGGGCAATTCAAGTAAGCCTCAAAGCTGGGGTTCGGCACCAGGTTTTGTGCACACAACCACGCGGGCTGTCCAATCAAGACAAGACCAGAGCCCAATGCTTGCAGCTGGATCTTCATTGTCAGCAACGGTTCATCAGGTTGAGCGAACCTTGGAAGCGGGTTTGCTGAATGTTGAAGCCGAGGTTGGTGGCGGCGCCGTTGCAAAAGATGCGGCCTAGTGGATCATTGCCCCGCCACATCCGCCAGAAGGACGGGTTCGTCGCGTCGCCCCATGTTTCGAAAATGCGGTTCTGCTGGGCCTGGGGCGTATTGGCCGTAACAGGTATCTGATCGGCCCTGATCTGGAATGTGGCGTTGAAGGGGCCTGGCAGGGCGCCTATCGCAACTCCGTTCGTCGCTGGTGGTGCCGGTGTATTCCAGAAACCGAGTCCACCTGGATTCTGAAACTGAGCCGCGCAAACGCCATGGAAGAACAAACAGATTAAAACGGTGTTGGCTCTTGTGCTAGGAAGAGAGGTTCTCATGGTGCTGAGGGTGTTGGGGTTTAGGGTTCGCCTGCCTGTATGACTTTGCGCCATCGTTGACGCTCAGGGCCGTGAGCTTCGATGAGGTATGTACCCGGTCGCAAAGCGGGAAGTGAGCAACGCACGAGTTGGTTGGACGATATGTTCGATCCGGTACCCGTGAACTTTCCGTTCGTATCGAACAACAGGAAAGTCCATTGACCATCCGGCAACCCAGCGACAAACAAGTCACCCACGAACGGCAAGGGAAAGACCACAGGCTCTATCGTCGGTACAAGCGTGATTGAGGAAGGCCACGTACAATCAGAAGGGTCCAGTGCCACACAGACGTCGTCAAAGTAGTAGTAAGCATATCCGTGGGTTCCAGTAGGTTCAATGGAGTCCCACGCGGTCGCTGCGTCATTGAAGAAGTTGCCGAGCGTAAGGAAAGCGTATGCCGAGTCAGCGACGAACGTTCCGGCCACTTCAGTCCAACCTGTAGAATCGGTTACGACGCTGGTCGTGAACACCTGCGCGTAGCCGGGCAAATCATCGAATTGCGTTGAATAGTAAGAGCCGACCGTGAAGAGGGCCCCTAAGTGGTCACATGCAAAAGCAAGCGCTCCGTTCGTTCCACTACCCTGCGTGGTGAGGCTTGTGTGCAGGCGAATATGATAGGTCTGACCAACAATGAGTGCAGAAGTGAGTTCAACACCCATGCACTCCCGCAGGTCAAGTGGGGTGCCGTCATCGGTCGAAAAACAATAGCCACCCGCATACCCCGTTCCTGATCGCGCACCCTGGAATCCGAACCAGTTGAAGGGAACTCCGCAAGTATCCGGGTGTCCGCACACATTGTAGTAGTCGCAGGAACCTCTTCGGCTGGACCAACCCACAGCACGTTCCATCTGGTCCAAGGCAGTTGGACAAATCGTGTACTCCTCAAAGCTCCCATTGGGAACCAAGTTCTGCCCGCTCCCTTGCCCCGCGCCCAACATCAACGCACCCACCAACACGCTATGCAACCAAGTCCTCATGGCTCAGCGGCGGGTGGTTGTTGTTTCCTCCACTCCGCCATGATGCAAGCTAACAGGGCTTGCAGATCGGCCAGCGCGGTGGTATCCACTTCGGTGAGCGCCTCGCGTGGCGCAACTTCAGTGTGGTGCCCCATGCAGCCCTGGTGTTCGCAGCGCGGCGGCATGGGGTTGCAGATGAGTTGTAGCCCGTAGCTGCGGCCGCTGTCCACTTGAAGTGTGGTGTGCAAGCGCTTTGCTTGCTCAAGAGCCTTCAACGCGCCGCAGTCTTGGGCTTCGGCCAAGATGGTAGCCAGCAACGCGAGCACAAGCGCCAGGTGTTTCATGGCGCACGGTGCATGGAAAACACAGTTGGCCGCTCGTTCAAAGCTGCCGTACGCAATACCTTGACCTGTCCTAGTCGGTTGCGCCGTTGCGCCGTTGCGCCGTTGCGCCGTTGCGCCGTTGCGCCTTGCGCCTTGCACCTTGCGCATTCCTCATTCCGCCGCCGAGCAAGCCAACACCGAGGTCTTTGGAGAATAGTTGCACGATCGACCTCATTGGTGGTGTGAACATACTGCCGCCCCCTCCCCCTTCTCCAAATTTTCGGGCGGTTAGTTGTGCACATTTGATCAACCGCCGTTGCGTTGGTGAGGCATTTCCCACGGCAACAACTTCACGCACCGTGCACCAGGCGCAACCCGTATGCTTGGCGGCATCGTGCTCCAGCCCATCGCCAACCGTTCGCCCTTGCCTAGGCAGCACAACGCTGCGCAAGCGCATCTCTTCGGCAAACCCCTTTTGCCCATGCGCACCACTACCCTTTTCGTTCTCTGCTTGCCCTTCGCGGCTTCCGCCCAAACCGCATTACCCTACACGACAGGGTTCGACAATGCGGCGCAGCAACAGGGCTGGCAGCAGTTCCGCACCGGCCACCTGAGCAACTACAGCTGGGGCATCAGCGCCAACGCTGCCGCCAGTGCACCCAACAAGCTCTGGCACGACTACCCGGTGGGCGGCAACGCCACCGACACCGTGCGCGACTGGTACGTATCGCCGCTTCTTGATCTGAGCGGGGGTGCGGTGCTCACATGCAAAGCGAACATCTATGCCATCATGGGCAGCAGCATGCCCAGCGACGCGTGCGGCATCTATCTGCTCACCGGCAACGCCAACCCCGACCTGGCCACGGCGACACCCTTGCAGGACCTGCTGCCGCTCATCACCACCGGCAGCACCTACACCACCACCACGGCCGTGAACATTCCGCCCACGAGCGGGACAGCCCACATCGCGTTCTATTACCAAGCCACCCAGAACTGGCTCACGCCCGGCATCGATGATGTGTCCGTGCAACCCGTGAACGTGGGTGTGGCGGAACACGGTGCCCTCGCCAACATGTCCATCAGCATGTCGCCGAGGGAAGGGCTTGTCACCATCGCGCTCAACGATGCGCGCTATAACGGCGCTATGCTCACTCTTCAACTCTGGGATGCACGAGGAGCGCAGGTCCTTCAGCAGGCGTTCCGCGATCGGGCCGAATTGACGCTTCCGGGCACCGCAGGCCACTACATCTGCACGCTATGCGACGGCGCTGGCAATGTGGTGGCCCGCGCTCCGGTACAGCGGATCCAGTAGATCGATCCCACTACTCCAGCACGAAGCGGTATTGTCGTTTATCTGAATGATCATTGAAGGTCAGCAGGTACATGCCGGGCGTGGCCCCCGACAGGTCGAGCCCGTCCGCTGGCCATGCACCTTCCATGTGCACGCGGCCATCGGCGGCCACCACGCGGAACGGCTCGTTGGTCCGTGCATCGGGCACGCGCAATCGATCGCGCACGGGATTCGGGTATGGTGCCCCTGATGTTGTGATGGCCGGAGCTTCCACCGCGTTGCTCGTTGCCAGATCGAACCCGATGTCCTGCCAAGTGTTCACCACGCTCTGGCCGGTCGGTGAGGTAATGTCGTTCCAATACAGTTTGCGCCCTGCCAGGTTGGTGCTCAACGTGCCGAAATTGGTGGTGAGGCTTCCCGTGAAGCTCAGATCCACCACCAGCGTGAGCGACGCGTCGAACATGAACGTGCTGTCCAACTCCAGCACGAACCAGTCGCCGGTGGTGCCGGGAGCGATGGTGTACGATGCACTGGTCAAAACGGTATCGAGCCCGGTAAAAAAGGTGTTGCCGCCCGCGAACGCCGTTGCCGAGGTCTGTGTCATGCGCACCATGAAGTTGGTAAGCGTATTCCCGTCGGTCTCACCAGTTGTGCCGTACCGGTAGTAGATGCGCGTGATGCCGCCATCGATCGCCCCGGTGAGGTCGCCCGGCGTATAGAGGCATTGGCTATGGTTCGCGGTGCCGAGGTTGCCCAACAGGAAGGTGCTGTTGCTGGTGCCGCAGCATTTCTGAACGGTTTGCGCCTGCAAGGAACCGGCAAGCAACAAGGCCAAGGGTGCAATGGAGCGGTGCATGTGCGGAGGTTGTGGCGACAAGATATGTTCCGCAGCACAGCGCGGATCCATCTTCGCGCTCCACCATGCCAACGGCATACACGGTTTACGTCATCGAACTGGCGCGCAAGGTCTTCACCGAGGACCGGAAATTCCGCGAAGCCAACCCGCAGTACAACGGTGTGCTGGAATGCCTGTACGTGGGCATGACGAGCAAGACGCCGCAGGAACGCTTCGCGCAGCACAAGACCGGCGCGCTGAGCAAGAAGGGCCACAACCTGTCGTCGGCCATCGTGCGCAGGTACGGGCGCTACCTGCGGCCCAGCCTGTACCAGGACATCGGTCCGCTGAGCCGCGCCGAAGCCTTGGAAGTGGAGCGCGGCCTTGCGCTCGAGCTGCGCCGCAAGGGTTACGCGGTGTGGACGAACTGAGCGGCCAAGCGCTTGCGATCGACCCATATTTGGCGCACCAAACCGAACGCCATGCGCCCCTTCGCCCTGTTGCTCGCCGTCGCCCTTGTCATAGCATCCGCCGGTTGCGCCGCCCAGCCTGCCGGTACGATCGGCGCGGCCGCGTTGCAGGCCGAGCTGCGCACCGACACGGTGCAGCTCATCGATGTGCGCACCCCCGATGAATGGTCGCGCGGCCACATTGAAGGCGCCGTGCACATCGATTGGTTCAGCGATGAATTCAAGGCACAGGTGGAGAAGCTCGACAAGAACGCCCCGGTGCGTTTGTACTGTGCTGCCGGTGGCCGCAGTGAAGAGGCGCGCGAGATGCTCCGCGGCATGGGTTTCCGCGATGTGCTCGATCTCGACGGCGGGATCGGTGCGTGGAAAAAGAGCGGTGGCGCGGTGGTGAAGTAGTGCTGCTGCAGGCAGGTGCACGTCGGCGATGACCGGCGGATGCGCATTCCCCAACATTCCTGACGAACATCAGGTGAGGCCCTGACCGGTCTCACCGACCGGCCCTTTGCGCCCCGGCAGTTTCGCAGCGCAAAGCCCGGAACTGATGAGCGTCATCTTCCTCTTGATCGCTGCGAGCACGCTGGTGGCGGGCTTTTTCCTGTTCGCCTTCATCCGCGCCGTGCGCACCGGGCAGTTCGACGATGACAAGTCGCCGGCCGTGCGCATCCTGCGCGACGACTTCCCGCAAGCAAACCAACCTCACCCCCGGCCCCTCCCCCAAGGAGAAGGGAGCAATTCCACCTTCCTATGAACGAGCGATTCCAGTACGACAACCGCATCGTCAAGAACTTCCTGTTCATCACCGTCCTGTGGGGCGTGGTGGGCATGCTGGTCGGTCTCATCATCGCCACGCAGATGGTGGCCCAGAACACGCCACCTGATGCGTGGTACTACTGGATCGTACGGCCCTTCACTTGGCTTGGCGAACAGCAGTGGTTCACGTTCGGCCGCCTGCGTCCGTTGCACACCAACGCTGTCATTTTCGCCTTCGTGGGCAACGGCATTTTCGCCGGGGCCTATTACAGCATGCAGCGGCTGCTCAAGGCGCGCATGTTCAGCGATGTGCTGAGCAAGCTGCATTTCTGGGGCTGGCAGTTCATCATCGTTTGCGCCGCGGTAACCCTGCCGTTGGGCATCACCACCGGCAAGGAATACGCGGAGCTGGAGTGGCCGATCGACATCCTGATCACACTGGTGTGGGTGGTGTTCGGCATCAACATGTTCGGCACCATCCTCAAGCGCCGCGAGCGCCACCTGTACGTGGCCATCTGGTTCTACATCGCCACGTGGGTAACGGTGGCCATGCTGCACATCACCAACAGCATGGAACTGCCGATCAGCTTCCTGAAGAGCTACAGCTGGTACGCCGGCGTGCAGGACGCCCTGGTGCAGTGGTGGTACGGCCACAATGCGGTGGCGTTCTTCCTCACCACGCCCTACTTGGGCCTCATGTACTACTTCATGCCGAAGGCGGCCAATCGCCCGGTGTACAGTTACAAGCTCAGCATCATCCACTTCTGGGCGCTCATCTTCATCTACATCTGGGCTGGCCCGCACCACCTGCTCTACAGCGCGTTGCCCGACTGGGCGCAGAGCCTGGGCGTGGTGTTCAGCGTGATGCTCATCGCACCGAGCTGGGGCGGTATGCTGAACGGGCTGCTGACGTTGCGCGGTGCATGGGACCGGGTACGTGAGGATCCCGTGCTGAAGTTCATGGTGGTGGCCGTGACCTGTTACGGCATGAGCACGCTGGAGGGTCCCTTGCTCAGCGTGAAGTACCTCAACGCCATCGCCCACTTCACCGACTGGATCATCGCGCACGTGCACATCGGTGGCATCGGCTGGAACGGCATGCTGACGTTCGGTATCATCTACTGGATGGTGCCCCGCCTTTACGGCACCAAGCTGCACAGCACGCGCCTGGCGAACGTGCACTTCTGGATCGCCACGTTGGGCATCGTGTTCTATGCGATACCGCTCTATTTCGCCGGGTTCTTCCAAGCCATGATGTGGAAGGAGTTCACGCCGGACGGTTTCCTGGTGTACAAGAACTTCCTGGACACCGTGGTGGAGATCAAGTACGCCTACTGGCTCCGCGCTCTCGGTGGTCTGCTCTACCTCATCGGCGCCTTCATCATGGTGTACAACGTGTGGAAGACGGCCAAGGCAGGCAAGCTCATCGCCAACGAGGACGCCGAAGCACCGGCACTGGAAAAGGTGGCGGTGGTGAACGAAGGCGGTCACTGGCACCGCTGGATCGAACGCCGGCCCATCCAGATGCTCGTTGCGAGCTTGGTGCTGGTGGCGATCGGCGGCCTGTTCGAGCTCGTCCCGACGTTCCTCGTGGAGAGCAACATACCCACCATCGCCAGCGTGAAACCCTACACACCGCTGGAGCTGCACGGGCGCGATATCTACGTGCGTGAAGGCTGCTACACCTGCCACAGCCAGATGATCCGTCCGTTCCGGAGCGAAACGGAGCGCTACGGCGAATACGCGAAGGCCGGCGAGTTCGTGTACGACCACCCGTTCCAATGGGGCAGCAAGCGCACCGGACCGGACCTGTTGCGCGTGGGCGGCAAGTACCCGCACAGCTGGCACTACTACCACATGTACGATCCCACCAGCATGAGCCCGGGCTCGCTGATGCCGCCGTACCACCACTTGTTCAATGATGCGTTGGACACAACAACAACGACCAAGAAGATCGAAGCCATGCTCACCATGGGCGTGCCGTACGACAAGGAGCCTTATGGTCCCGGGTTCGCCCAACGCGCCAACGCCCATTTGGATGAACAACGCGCGGCCATCGTGGCCGGCCTGAAGAAGGACGGTATCGAGGCCAACGCCGACCGAGAGATCATCGCGCTCATCGCCTACCTGCAACGCGTGGGCACCGACATCAAAGCCAAACCCGCCGCCACTGCCGCCGTGGCCCAACCCTGATCAGCCATGCTCAAGTTCATCAAGCACCATCTGTCATCGATCGGAGGCGTGGAGATATGGCCCATGCTCTCGTTCGTGGTCTTCTTCCTCTTCTTCCTGGCCGTGCTCTGGTGGGTGTTCACCGTGCGCCGCACGCACATCGACCACATGGCCGCGCTGCCCATCAACGACGACAACAACGAAACCGAACGCCATGCGCTTTGAACGGATCCTCCGCCCCCTCCTGCCGACCGTTCTCCTGCTGATCACCGGCCCGCTGCTGGCCCAAACCCCTGCGCCCGACCCTAACGCGACTTCCGTGGGCGGCGGCTTGTTCGAAGTCAGTAACGGGCTCATCTATGCCATGCTGGCCTTGGCGATCATGCAGACCATCTTCATCGTGTCCCTGAGCGGCGTTATGCGCACCATGGGCGGCGTGGGTGCATGGGCGCGGCGCTACGTGCGCAACGCCGGTAAGATCGGCGTGCTCCTGCCCTTGCTGCTGCTGGCTTCCGACGCGAACGCGCAGACCTACAAAGGCGATGGCGGCGTGATCAGCAACTATCACCTCTTCTGGGCATTGCTTGCCGTGAACATGGTGCTCCTCACCGTGATGATCGCGCAGCTCATCATCCTCAAAGGCCTCACCAAGGCCGTGACGGGCGTGAAGGAAGAAGTGGAAGCCTCGGAACCGGAAGGACCCACTTGGGTGGACACGTTGCTGCAACGCCTTACCCGCAGGCCCGCCGTGGAAAAAGAGCAGGACCTGCTCATGCACCACGAATACGACGGCATCCGCGAGCTGGACAACGTGCTGCCGCCGTGGTGGTTGTGGCTCTTCTACGGCACGATACTCTGGGGTGTGGTGTACTTGGTGAACGTGCACATGCTTGGCGTGTGGCCGAAACAGGAGGCCGAATACGTGGCCAAAATGCAAGAAGCCAAAGAGGAAGTGGCCGCCTTCGTAGCTCTCCAAGGAAGCGTGGTGGACGAGACCAACGTGACCGCGAGCACCGATGCCGCCACCATCAACAGCGGTGAAGCCATCTTCTCGCAGTACTGCGTGGCCTGCCACAACGCGGGCGCTCAGGGCAGCGAAACCTCCGTCGGCCCAAACCTCACGGATGCGTATTGGATCCATGGCGGCGGGGTGAAGAACATCTTCAAAACCATCAAGTACGGCGTGCCGGAAAAGGGCATGATCAGTTGGAAGAGCCAGCTGAAGCCGAACGAGATCGCTGCCCTGACCAGCTACATCCTTAGCCGCGAGGGCAAGGGTGACGCCGCCCAGAAAGCGCCGCAGGGCGATCTATGGCAGGAAGCGGCCGCACCGGTTGACAGCACTGCGGCCCCGGCCGACTCCCTAGCCGTCCCGGCCGACACCGCGCGCTTGGCCACCAACTGAAATGGACACCCGTCAACCCGCACAACTCAAACGCGATCACGATGCCGATGCCCGCAAGGGCGGCCTCCGCGACGAGAGCTTCCGCGACTCCATCAGCACGGTGGACAAGCACGGCAAGCGCGTGTGGGTGTACCCGAAGAAGTCGCACGGCAAGTTCACCACGCGCCGGTCCATCGTAGGGTACTCGTTGCTGGCCCTGCTCTTCATCGGGCCGTTCCTGCGCATCGGCGGGGAACCGCTCCTGATGATCAACATCCTGGAGCGGCGCTTCGTGTTCTTCGGACAAACGTTCTGGCCGCAGGATTTCCTGATCTTCGTGATCGGCTTCATCGCCTTCATCGTGTTCGTGGCGCTCTTCACGGTGGCCTTCGGGCGCTTGTTCTGCGGCTGGGCCTGTCCGCAAACCGTCTTCATGGACCAGGTGTTCCGCCGCATCGAATACACGATCGAAGGCGACTGGAAGCAACGGCAGGCCCTGGACAAGGGGCCGCTCACGGGCGACAAGATCCGCAAGAAGACGCTCAAGCACGCGCTGTTCTTCGGCATCAGCTTCTTCATCGGTAACACCTTCCTGGCCTACATCATCGGTAGCGATGAGCTGCTGGGCATCGTGCGCGAACCGGCTGACGCGCACGTGGGCGGGCTGCTCGCCATGACCCTGTTCAGCGGCGTCTTCTACGCCAACTTCGCCTTCTTCCGCGAGCAAGCGTGCACCACGGTTTGCCCGTACGGCCGCTTGCAAGGTGTGCTGCTGGACCGCAAGAGCATCGTCATCGCGTACGACCATGTGCGCGGCGAACCGCGCGGACACATGCGCAAGGGCGAGGACCGTTCTTCCGCAGGGAAAGGCGATTGCATCGATTGCAAAGCCTGCGTGCACGAATGCCCCACGGGCATCGACATCCGCAACGGCACGCAACTGGAGTGCGTGAACTGTACCGCCTGCATCGACGCGTGCGACAACATGATGGAGAGCGTGGGCCTGCCGAAGGGCCTGGTGCGCTATGCCAGCGAAAGCGGAATAGCGGACAAGAAACCCTTCGTGTTCAACACGCGCATGAAGGCCTACAGTGCGGTGCTGGTGGTGCTCGTCGGTGTGCTGGCCACCCTCATTGCGCTCCGGAGCGATACGGACAGCACCGTACTGCGCACGCCGGGCATGCTCTTCCAGCAGCAGCCCGATGGCCGCATCAGCAACCTTTACACCATCAAGGTCCTCAACAAATCGCACCACAGCATGCCCGTGCACTTCCAAGTGTTGGACCTGCCCGGCGAAGTGAAGCTGGTGGGCAAGCCCATTGAACTGGAGCCCGGTGCGCTGGGCCAGGGCGAGCTCTTCGTCATACTGCCCAAGACCTCGCTCACCGGCATGAAGACCCGCGTTAGCATCGGTGTCTTCAGCGGCGACAAGCAGTTGGAGACCGTCACCACATCGTTCGTCGGACCCATATCCATACCACAATGAACTGGGGAAAAGGACTTGCCATGGCCCTCATCGCCTTCGCGGGCATGATGACGTACTTCATGGTGCGCGGCGCGCAGAGCCCGGAGCCGCTCATCGCGGAGAACTACTACGAACAGGAGCTGGCCTACCAGGACCGCATCGATGCCACGCACCGCGCGGACGTGCTCAGCTCCAAGGTGACCATCGCCGCCGACCGTACCCGTGTCCAGGTCGGCTTCCCGGCTGAAATGCACGGCAAGACCATCACCGGAACGTTGGAACTGATCCGCCTGAACAACGTGGACGCCGACCGGAAAGTCGCACTCAGCGGGACAGCTACCGAACGCATGCAAGCCGCAGTGGACCTGGTGCCAGGGGTGTATATCGCCCAATTGACCTGGACCGTTGATGGCTTTGAGTACTTCCGCGAGGAGCGGCTGTTCGTACCATGAACGCACTGCTGCCAGCAGCTCTTTTAATGGGCGCAGCAGGCAGCGCGCACTGCGTGGGCATGTGCGGTCCCATCGCAATGGCGGTGCCCACAATGGGACCGGGCCAACGGGAACGCTGGGCATCCACGCTCCTGTTGAACGGCGGCCGGCTCGTCAGCTACGTTGCGCTCGGGTTGGCGTTCGGTTCGTTCGGGCAAGGGCTACGGTTGGCCGGATTGCAACGATGGGTGTCATTGACGGCAGGCCTCTTGTTGTTGTTGGCCGTCCTGGTTCCCGGAGTGCTGGAGCGCTGGGGCGCACAAGGGAAATTGGCCCTGCTCATTGCCCGGCTCCGCGGCCGATTGGCCAAGCAACTGCGCCGCACAGCGCCCGAGGCCATCTTCCTCACCGGCATGCTGAACGGCCTCCTGCCTTGTGGTCTGGTCTACGCCGCTGCCTTGGGAGCGGCCGCCATGGGCAGCGCCCTGCAAGGCGCCGTGTTCATGGCCTTGTTCGCCCTGGGCACCTGGCCCGCGCTTTTTGCATTGCGCATGGGCAGCGCCGCGTTGAGCCCCGGTCTGCGTGCGTGGCTGCGCCGGTCCGCACCGGTGGTGGTCACCTGCATGGCCGTGCTGCTCATCATCCGCGGATCCGGCTTCGGCATACCTTTCCTGAGCCCGTCACTGCCCGACGTGCCCACATCGACAACAACCTGCCATCAACCAACCCCAACTCCATGAGCACCACCACCACAGCACCCAAGAAGGTGCACATGATCGACCTGCACAACGACCACAAGCTCTGGCTCAACGTGCTCTCCTTCTGCAAGGAAGAGATCGGCATCCTGGAACACCGCATGGAGGACATCGCACGCCGCAACAACGGCGCCGAGGTGATGGCCGAACTGGAGCACTTCCAGAACCAGTACATCCGCCAGCGCGAAGTGATCGATGAACTGCGCCACGAGGTGAAGCAGCACGAGAACCACCTGGAAAAGATGGAACGGGAACACCCTGTTGCATCGGACCATGTGCTCTTCAACGACCACACCAAGATGCGCGAGGACATCGCCACGTTCGAGAAGCTCTACCACGAGCTGAAGGCGGACTTCATGCGCTGGTTGGCCAAGCGCATGTGAGCATCGGGCGCTCTGTGATGTTCATCACGGTGCTTCCGACCGCGGGTTTCGTTCTTTGTGGTCAAACAACAAGGCATGAAACCGAACATGGGTACCGCGGACAAAACCATCCGCTTGATCATTGCGGCGATCATCGCCGTACTGTACTTCACCGGGACTGTTTCCGGCACATTGGGCCTCGTGCTGCTGGCGTTGGCCGCTGTGTTCGCCCTCACCAGTTTCATCAGCTTCTGCCCGCTGTATGCCCCTTTCGGCATCAACACGGGAAAGAAGAAGTCCACAACCGGCCACTGACGTGTTCAAGGAACGCCTACTGACCGGTTGGAACGGCGCGCGCTGGCTGCGGCTCGTGTTCGCATTGGTGTTCCTGGCCGCCGGCCTCAAGGACCATGAACCAATGGCCTATATAGCAGCGGTCTTCTTCGGTGTACAGGCAGTGTTCAACGTTGGCTGCTGCGGCATCGGAGCGTGTGCACCGGCGCGCAGTTCGACCAAGGCCGATCCCGGCAACATCACCTACGAACGCTTGGACTGACCATGGACCAACCCACCTTCAACGAACTGATCCACGGTAACAAGCCCGTGGTGGTCGACTTCTTCGCCGAGTGGTGCGGGCCCTGCAAGGCCATGAAGCCCATCCTCGAGGAATTCAAGCAGCGCATCGGCGACAGGGCCGTGGTGCTGAAAGTGGACGTGGACAAGAACCCTGCGGCCGCACAGGCTTATCAGGTGCGCGGCGTGCCCACGTTGGCCATTTTCCGCAACGGGGATGTGGTATGGCGCGTGTCAGGAGTGGTGAGCGCGCAGCAACTGCAGGAGGCCGTGGAACGCCACGCCTAAGGCACGTTCGGGTGCACGGTAATGGTGCCCCGCGCCAGGTCCACCCGGCCCCGTTGCACGAGTTGGTGCAATAACCGAGTGATCACTTCGCGGGGCGAATTCAACTCGTCCGCGATCTCCTGGTGCGTCACCTTCAAGGTGGTGTTGCCGGTGGCCTGCACCCGGCGCACGAGGTAGTTCCACAGTTGTTCATCGAGGCGGGTGAAGGCCACCACTTCCAAGGTTTCGAGCAGTTCGTTGAACCGTTGGGTCTGGGTGTCACTGACGAAGTAGCGCCACTCCGGGTACTTCATCCATTCATCGAGCCGTTCGATGGGGACGAGCAGGAGGTCGGCATCTTCCTCCACCACGGCCCGCACGGTGCTCACACGGCGCCCCACGCAGCAGGTCATGCTCACGGCGCACGATTCACCGGGCATGATGTGGTACAGGAACCGTTCCTGGCCTTCGTTGTTCTGAGCGAGAATGCGCAGGCTGCCCCCCGTCACGATGGGGATGTGCGTGATGGGATCGCCAGCCCGCATGATGACCGTGCCTGCCGGGAGATGCTTGTGCACGGCGTTCCGCTCCAGCTCGGTCGACAACACAGTATCCTTGAACATGGCGGCAAAGTACCGCCCGGGCGGTCAATCGCGCGGTGCCCCGGCCTTGTCGAAGTGGAAGAACAGGTTGGCCCAGATGATCTTGCTGGTGGCGTAGAACCATGGCGCACCGATCAAGAGCGTGGCTATGATGGACCCCAGAACCGTCCACATGCCGGCCGAAGGCCACAGCACATAGAAGGCCACCCACACGGCCACGCTCACCGCCACACCGATAGCGTAGGACACGTACATGGCCCCGTAGTAGAAACCTGGCTCCATGCTGAACTTCCGCTTGCAGGCCGGGCATTGTGCGTGCGTGTCACCTGCCTTGGCCAGGTCGTACGGATGCGAAACGAAGAACTCCCCTTCGTGGCAATACGGGCACTTGCGGTTCAGGATGCTGTACAGTTTGGTCTGCTTCCAAGCCATGCTGCAAAGAGAAGCAAGAAGATGCCGACCAGCGTGACCGAACTCACATTCAGCCCTTCTGTTCCAGCACGAGCAACGGCAGGTCGCTCTGTAAGGCCAGTTCCTTGGTGGTGCTCGGGTTGAAGATCCGCTTCATGAAGCCCAGGTGGCGGTGCAGCACGCAGACCATGTCGCAATGGCGGCGCCGTGCCAGTCGCTCCAAGGCGTCCACGGCATCGTCGCCGGTGGCCGTGGTGAACGAATGCGGCACATCGGCCAGCGCAACGTTGTACATGCTGCTGCTCCACTGGTCCGCTCCTTCGGGCACTTCAACGGGCAGGTGCGCTATGATCACCTCCGCCTTGTTCCGTGCGGCCAACATGCGCAACATGGAATGGTCGGCCCTGTAGGAGCCGTCGTGATCATCGCCCAGGACGATGCGTTGCAGCGGATGCAACGGCACATGTTCCGGCACGGCCAACACCGGCACCCGGCTGTTCTTGATCACGTCGGTGGTATTGCTGCCGAACAACAGCGAGCCTGTTTCACCGCGTTTGCCCATCACCACCAGGTCCGCTTTCTCGTCCTCCACCAGCCCGCGAACGGCCATGGCCAAAGGACCGAAGAGAAGCCGCGTGCCCACGCGCTCAGCGCCGGTGGCCTCCACGAAGCGCTTTCGAGCGCGTTCAAGCCCCTCTTGTGCCGCATCCACCACCACAGGGCCGTAGGCCGGGCCGTCGGGGCCCACGAAGCCAACATCGTAGTAGGCGTGCAGCAAGGTGTACTCAGCTTCCTTGCCGCAAACATGCACGGCGTACTTGGCGGCGTGCAGCGCATTCTCGCTGAAGTCGGTAGGAAGAACAATGCGAAGCATGGTGATCGGTATTTCCCCTAAAGATCGCACCGCGCACAGCCATCCGGTTGATGAAGATCAGTTGGCAACGCGCGACTTGTCATGGATAGCGCCTGGACGTTCGATTTGCTTCGTGCTGTACCAATACCCGCACTACCATGAACCTCATCAAGCGCACCCCCGATCTCTTCGACACCGACGTGTTCGACCTGCCCGCACGCCTCTTCGGCGACCGCCTGTTCCGCGAGCGCGAGTTCCCGCTGGTGAACATCCGGATCTTGGACAACGAGTTCAAAGTGGAGCTGGCAGCGCCGGGCCACAAGAAGGAAGACCTGAAGGTGCAGGTGGAGGACGGTATCCTCACTGTGAGCAGCGAGCAAAAGCACGAGGAAACCAAGGACCAGGACGGATGGCGGCGCCGGGAATTCCGCTACAACAGCTTCGAGCGCAGCTTCCAACTGCCGGAGAACGCCGACCCGGAGAACGTGCAGGCCAACTTCGCCGATGGCGTGCTGCACCTCACGATCGGCAAGAAGGCCCAGGCCGCGCCGCCACGCACCAAGGCCGTGGCCATCAAGTAAACATGGCCTGGGTCCGCGACAAACGCAGAACAGCATCGGAGGAGCGCGCACGGTTGCGCTCCTCCGTGCTTTTATCGGTGGCGGCTTTGACCTTGCTCGTGAGCATCGGCACGGTGGTGATGCGTTACACCGAGGACTGGAGCTGGATCTCGTCGTTCTATTTCAGCGTCACTACACTGGCCACGGTCGGATACGGCGACCTGCACCCCACGCACGAGGTCTCGCGTTTGTTCGTGGCCTTTTACGTCATCACGGGTGTCACCACGGCATTGAGCGCGATGACCATCGTGGGCCGGAACTACCTGGAGTTCATCGAGCACCGCTTGATGCGTGATCGCTGGCGCATGCGGCACGGCCGTTCAGCACACCACCGCCGTAGCAGCGACGATGACGAGCGCCGCGACCCGTTTCACCGCTGAACCTTGCCGATGGCGCAGCTTACGTACGATACGGCTTTGTCCAGGATATCGCCGGTCCCGCGCTTGGGGTATCCGGCACGCTTCAACACGTCGAAAACTTCCTCCTCGACAAGAAGTCCATTGTGGAGCACGTGCACCACGCCGGCCGCTTCGTCCACCGTCACCCCTTCCACACCATTGATGACTTCCACCTTGCGACGGATGGTGTTGGCACAGCCAGCGCATTTCAGGTTCTCGACTTCCACGTTGAGCACGGCCATGGCGCTTGGGTTTGTTCCCAAAGCAGGCAAGCAGTAGCAGCGGCATCGCTGAGCAAGGTCGTCGACCGGCCTGACGTTCGTCAGGAAAGCCCGTTTGGAGCCCCGGTAGGTTCGCAGCACGATCCGTTCCGATAGGCGGCATGCCCTTAGCGCCCATAACCACCATCCGCGACCTCGTTCGCGAACTGCTGCGCCACCGTAAGCCGGAAGACTATGCGGCCATCCTGGAACGGTATGCCGTGCCCACCCACGACCTGGACCCGTATTTCCGGTGGAACAGCAGGCACTACACGCGTACCTGCATCCACCGCAACGACGACTTCGAGCTGTTGCTGATCTGCTACGAGCCCGGTCAGCGCACCAGCGTGCACGACTACGATAGCCAGACCGCATGGATCCATCCCGTGACCGGTGAAGTGGTGGAGGAACGTTTCGTGCTGGAACCGGGCAAGGGCCTGAAACGCATCGCCGAACTGCACCTGCACCCGGGCCAGGTGGACCGCATTGCGAACGGGTCGGCCATACACCGATTCACGAACTACGGTCCGGTGCGTGCTGCCACACTGAACCTGTATGCCAAGCCCATGAGCAAGTGGCGCGTGTTCGATGAGGGCACTGGTGGCTATAAGGTATCCCCTGCTGGTCCTCCCCGATGAGCCGGCACGCCGGTACCTTGCACCGCATGAGCAAGGGAGCATCCGGATTGGCGACGTTGGACATTGCCCGCGTTTGCCAGATGCTTTTCTCCACGGCCGCTGAAGGGCTGGTAGTAGTGGACGGTGCAGGCCGGATCCTGATGGTGAACCCGAGGCTCAGTTCCATGTTCGGTTATGCTGATCAGGACCTTCTCGGCAGATCGATCGAAACGCTCATACCCGATGCCGCGCGCGGTCGGCATGCCCAGCACCGGAAAGCCTACGACAAAGCGCCCGTGCAGCGCAGCATGGGCATTGGCATGGACCTGTGGGGCCAACGCAAAGACGGCAGCAGCCTGCCCGTGGAAGTGAGCCTGAACCACTTCGAAGTGGACGGGCAGCGCTACGTGATGGGACTGGTCACTGACATCACCCTGCGCAGACAGGCCGAGGAAGAACTGCACCGCACCAACCAGGAGTTGGAGCAGCGGGTGGAACAGCGCACCGCACAGCTCAAGGAAGCCGAACAGGACGTGCGCGAAGCATTGGAGAAGGAGCGGGAACTGCACGCGCTCAAGAGCCGGTTCGTGAGTATGGCCAGCCACGAGTTCCGCACGCCGCTGAGCACCATCATGAGCAGCGTGGACCTGATCGGGCGCTACACCGAAGGCGGCGAGCCCGATAAGGTGGACAAGCACGTTTCCCGTATCCGCGGCAAGGTGCGCGAGCTGACGGCCATGCTGAACGAATTCCTATCGCTGGAACGCATAGAGCAAGGCCTCATCACCGTTGCACCCGTGGAGTTCGACATCGTGCACCACTGCATCGAGCAGATCGAGGAACTGCGCACGCTGGCCAAGCCCGGACAGTCCATCGACTTCGACCACACGGGCGAAGAGCGCACCGTGACCACCGACCGCAACATGCTGGGCCATGTGATCAGCAACCTGGTCACCAACGCCGTGAAGTACTCGCCGGAAGGCAAGCCGATCCAATTGCGCACGCACATCACCAACGGCACCCTGCACGTGGAAGTGGCGGATGAAGGCATGGGCATCCCCGCCGCCGACCAGCAGCACCTCTTCGAACGCTTCTTCCGTGGCAGCAATGCCATGACCATCCAAGGCACCGGTCTCGGGCTCAACATCGTGAAACGCTACCTGGACCTGCTCGGCGGCAGCATCACGTTCGCGAGCAAACCGGGTTCCACCGTGTTCTCCGTATCGCTGCCACAACGCCTCGCACCCACCCCAGCCCTACCCTCATGAAGACCATCCTGCTCATTGAAGACGACGCGGACATGCGCGACAACACGGCCGAGATCCTCGAACTGGCCAACTACCGCGTGCTGAAGGCCGAGAACGGACGGCGCGGCATTGAGCTGGCGCGCAAGGACCCGCCGGACCTGGTGCTCTGCGACATCATGATGCCCGAGCTGGACGGCTACAGCGTGCTGCACATGCTGGGCCGCGACCCGGCCACCGCCGAGCTTCCCTTCATCTTCCTGAGCGCGAAAGCCGAGCGGAGCGATGTGCGCAAAGGCATGGAGCTGGGCGCCGACGACTATCTCACCAAACCGTTCGAGGAGAGCGAACTGCTCAACGCCATCGAGGGGCGCATGAAACGTAGCGAACTGTTCAAGAAGGGCTTCGACAACGGATTCGACGGGCTGAACAAATTCCTGGACCAGGCCCGCGGACTGGAAGCGTTGAAAGACCTGGGCAAGGACCGCAAGACGCGCAAGGTTCCCCCCAAGGAACCACTGTTCCATGAAGGTGATGACCTGCGCAACGTGCCCTACCTCGTGAGCGGAAAGGCGCGCACCTTCAAGATCAACAACGACGGCAAGGAGTTCGTGACCGGTCTGCACGGTGCGGGTGATTTCATCGGGTACATGGGGCTGCTGGAGAACGGGCGTGCCATGGAAAGCGCCGAGACGATGGAGGAATGCGAGGTGGCATTGATCCCGCGCGAAGACCTGCTCGCCCTGCTCTACAAGGACCGCGACGTGAGCATCCGCTTCATCAAGATGCTGGCGAACGACGTGAAGGAGAAGGAACAGCACCTGCTGCAACTGGCGTATGCCAGCGTGCGCCAACGCGTGGCACAAGCACTGCTGCGCGTGAACGCACGTTATGCCGAAGGAGCAGCCGGAAGTCTCGGCGTGAAGATCAGCCGCGAGGACCTGGCCAGCATCGTGGGCACCGCCACCGAATCGCTCATACGCAGCCTCACCGACCTGAAGGACGAAGGCATCATCGAAACGCAGGGCCGCGACATCCGCATCAAGGACAGAGCGAAGCTCGAGAAAGTGGCCGTGCGGTAAGTTCACCGCGTGCTGACGGAGCAATTGCTCTTCTTCTTCCTGCTGCTTGTGGCCGAAGTGCTGGGCACCATCGGCGGGTTCGGCTCATCGATGCTGGTGATGCCGTTGGCGGGTTTCTTCATGCCGTTCGAGCAGGCACTTGGGCTTACAGCGCTCTTCCACCTCTTCAGCAATGCCGCCAAGATGCTGCTCTTCCGCAGCGGCGTTTCGTGGCTCTTGCTTTTGTGGTTGGGCACTCCGGCTGTTGTCGGGGTGCTTATCGGTGCGCAGGCGACCGTATTCCTCGATGAGCAATGGTTGGCCGTGGTATTGGGTTTCGTGCTGATCGCTCTCGGGACGCTACTTCTCATCAAGCACACCTGGAAGTTGGAAGCGACGAACGCCAACGCGGTTGTGGGCGGCACCATCAGCGGATTGCTCGCCGGTCTCGCAGGCACGGGCGGCGCTGTGCGCGGCATCACGCTGGCGGCGTTCGCGCTCGAGAAGAGCGCGTTCGTGAGCACCAGCGCGTGGATCGACATGGGCGTGGACCTGAGCCGCAGCGTAGTGTACGCCTCGCACGGCTTCATGACGGCCGAAGTGCTCTACTACCTGCCCGCCATGGCGGTGGCCAGTTTCGGAGGCAGTTGGGTGGGCAAGCGCGCGCTGGACCGAATACCCCAGGACATGTTCCGGCGAATCGTGCTCGGCCTGGTGGTGGTGATGGGCATCATCACCGTGTGGCAGGGTCTGGCCCGCTAGCGCGATGCCCGGTACTTGGCCAGGTTGATCAGCAGCACGCCGCCGAGGATCACGACTAGTCCTGCCAGTTCCTGCATGCTCAGCACTTCGTTGCCGAGATAAACACCGAGCAGCACGGCCACGACGGGATTCACATAGGCGTAAGTGCTCACCTGCGTGGCGGGCCGCACTTGCAGCAGCCACACGTAAGCACTGAACCCGATGATGGAACCGAAGACGACCAGGTAGGCTTCGGCGATCCAAGCGTTCGTCGGCACCTCGGCGAAACTGAAGCCGGTCCACTCGCCGCGCGCCACGCTCACTGCGAGGAAACACGCAGCGCCCATCAGCATCTGCCACGCGCTGTTCACCATGTTGGGCATGGGCACCGGGTTGTACTTGCTGAACAACGAACCCGCCGGCCAAGCGATGATGCCCACACCGAGCACCACCAGCGCCGATGCCTGCGGTGAAAAGCCGCCCGCTACTTGCTCGCTCAGTCGTTCACTGAACAACAAGTACACGCCTACAATGCCCGCCAGCACGCCGAGCAAGGTCGCGGGACTGCGGAAGTTGACGCGCCATTGCGGCTTGTCGAGCAGCGTGAACGAGAGCGGCGCCACGGCGATGGTGATGGCCGCCACACTGCTGGGAACGGTCTGTTGCGCCCACACCACTGCGCCATTACCAACGAAGAGCAACAGGAACCCTACGAGCAGCACCTTCCACAGGTACTTGCCCGGCATCACGGGCACACGCTTCACGCCGCACCAGGCGAACATGAGCAGGCTAGCGAAGGCGAACCGCAGCCCACCGAGCATGAACGGCGGAAAGCCGGTGAGCGCTTCGCGGATGCCGTAGTACGTGCTGCCCCAGATGATGTAGATGGCCGCGAAAGCCAGATAGACTTTCAGACGCGACGGTTCCTGGGCGGTGGGCATGGTTTGCGCGTGCAGAGGTACGCTGCCAGACCAACACCGTGATCGGCGCGACCGGCACCGTTGGATCCTATTGATCTAACGGTCGTTCCCTTCCCGAGGTGTTCGCGGTCCTGCCAACGTCAGTTGCATGAAGACGAGCGTAAGCCAACGACCGAACTTCCAAGCGACCTGCGGCATGCGCGCCGTTTCGATGAAGCCGAGGTCGTCGTGCAGCTTCAGGCTCATGGCGTTCTCCGCATCGATGCCACCGACGATGGTGCGGAGTTCCATGCGTTCCGCCTCGGCGATGAGCGCTTGCAGCAACGCGCGCCCAACGCCCTTGCCGCGGTGCCCGGCGTGCACATGCACCGAATGCTCGCCGGTGTACTTGTAGCCGGGCCGCGCGCGGAAGACGCCGATGCTCCCGAAGCCCGTGACCTGTCCTGCTTCCACCGCCACGATGACGGGCCAGCCACCGGCCTTCAGATCATTGAACCAACGCGCTCGCTCCTCCAAGCGTTGGGGCTGAAAGGCGTAGATGGCCGTGGTGTTCGCGATCACCTCGTTGGTGATGGCGAGGATGGCCGGCAGATCGGCTTCGGTGGCCGGACGGATGTGGGGTGCACTGCTCATCGGCGCGCGATCGCTTCTGCGAAACGCTCCACTTCTTCCTCCGTGTTGTAGTAGTGCAGCGAGGCGCGCATGATGCTCTCGATGCCGCGCTCCTTCAGGTCGAGCCAGGCCCAATCGAAGTTGGTGACGCTGGTATTGATGCCTTGTGCGCGCAGCTTCAGCAGCAAGGCCTGCAGGTCGGCGCCTTCGATGGTGAAGGTGTTGATGCCGCTGGGGCGCGTGCCTTGGTCGCGCACCTGCACGCCGGGCAAGGCGTTCAGGCGTTCGCGCAGCAGCGTGGAAAGCCCCAGGATACGCGCTTCGATGTTGTCGAGGCCCCAGCCGAGCGCATGGTCCACGGCGGCACCCATGCCGAGGCGGTCGGCGATGTTGAACTCCATCACCTCGAAGCGGCGCGCGCCGGGCTGCCACTCGAACGTATCGCGACCGGTCCACTTGGCGGAGTGGATGTCGATGACCATGGGGTCGAGGCGGTCGAGCACCGCGCGGCGCACCACCATGAAGCCGGTGCCACGCGGCCCGCGCAGGAATTTGCGTCCTGCACCGGTGAGCATGTCGCAGCCGATGCGCGCAAAGTCCACCGGCATCTGGCCCACGGCCTGGCAGGCATCGAGGAGGTAGATGGCGTTGGAGGTCTTCACCGCAGCACCGACTTCCGCCACCGGGTTCACCTTGCCGTTGCTGTTGGTGATCTGCGTGATGGCCACCAGCTTCACCCGTTCATCGAGCATGCGCTTCAGGGCGTCCACGTCGATGAGGCCGTCGGTATCGCTCGGCACCACTTCCAACGAAGCGCCCACTTGGTCGCAACGCCGACGGAGGCTCAGCCAGTTGCTGTTGTACTCGTTGTTGGCCGTGAGCACGCGATCACCTTTGCCAAGTGGCACACTGTGGAAGGCGCGATGCCAGCTCTGCGTAGCGCCATCGGTAAGGGCCACTTCATCAGCGTGGCAGTTGAGGAGCTTGCCGAAGGATGCGTACACCGCGTTCAGCGCATCGGCCTTGGCGGCAGCGGCCTCGTAGCTGCCCATGCGCGCTTCGAGTTGCGTGTGCTCCAGCACAGTGTCCAGCACAGGCTGGCTCATGAGCCCGCAACCTGCGTTATTGAAGTGGATGACGTTGTCGCAGCCTGGTGTGAGCGCACGGGCGCGGGAGACATCGAGGTCGGTGATGGTCATGGGCAAGCCCTGTGGGTGCGGGCGTGCAAACCTATCCCGACCCCAGCATCGGTCCCGTGCCGCTGAACGACCTGTCACAGCGGCACCGAGCAACGGTCCGCGCTGCATGCTGCGGTCTTCTTCCTTTGGCTTATGCGCCAACTGGCTTGGCTTCTCCTCCTCCCGCTTCCCGCGCTGGCCCAAGTGCCCTTGACCGGTCGCGTGCTGGATGCCGGTACACGCGAGCCGCTGCCCTACGCGAGCATCGGCGTGCAAGGCTCAGTGCGCTTCACCCTGGCGAACGAGGAGGGCGCCTTCAACATGGTGGCCGACACGTTGCGCGACTCGTTGCGCGTGGCGCTCATCGGCTATCGGACGCGCGTGATCAGTGCGCGGGATTTTGCTCGCAACAGCATCGTTCTGCTGCAACCCACCGCCAAGGAATTGCCGTCGTTCACCGTGAAGGGCAGCGAGGCTCAGTACGAGCGCGTCGCCCGCGTATCCAAGGCGTTGCGCGAGCAAGGGAGCGGCACGGCACGCGCGTACTTTGAGCTGGAGACATACCTCGAAGGGCAACCGGTGGAGGTCATCGAGTGTTTCTACAACGCGGAGCTGGCCGGTGCCCGCGTGCGCGACCTGCACCTGAAGCACGGCCGTATCGGTGTGGCGCCCGTGCAAACGCGCGAGGGCGGCCAGCGCTACTTCGTGAGCCTCAACACCACCAAGGCCGTTACGCTCTTCGACCCCACCGCCGCCAACGACCATTACCCCGCCACGCCGTTCCAATGGACCACGGCCAAGGCCATCAAGAAGCGTTACCGCGCCGAACTGCGCAGCACCGACGACAGCGGCACCGACCTGCTGCGCCTAACGCCGCGCGACACTTCGGGCAATGCCTTCACCGTGGACCTGTGGCTGCGCCGCAAAGACGACCGTGTGCTGGCGTACGAGCTGCGCTGCACCGCTTGCGCACCCGTGCCCTTCGAGCCCTACAAAGCGATGGACCGCATCCATAGCACCGACCTGCGCATCAAGCATGTGTGGCGTTCCGATGCCAACACGCTCCAGCACACCGAGCTCTCTTACGCCATGGACTACGAAGGCATGGGCCGTCGCGAGCATGTGCGCACCAACGCCGTGCTGCACCTATTCGACCCCGGCGGTGCATTCATGCTGCCGCTGTTCGAATACGACCAGGAGCAGCCGGACTACCGCAAGATCCTGTTGCAGCCTTACGACACCGTCTTCTGGCAACAAGCGCCCGCACTGGTGAGCACAGCACAGCAGCAACGCGACCGCGCCTTCCTGCGCACCCACGGCACCTTCAACGGGTTCCGCAAGGCGGACGGCACAAGCAAAACGACCTTCTTCGAGAGCAACTGCGCGTGGTGGAGCGCGGAGAAACGCATCAGCCTGAAGAGCCTGCCGCCGCCGCCCGACGACGGTATGCGCCCCGCCAACTACCAGCAACGCGGTGCAACGGTGCCCGCCACCCAAGTGAACCTGGAAGCGCAGCTCTACCTCGACATGGACACCACGGGTGGCACCCTGCGCGTGTTCAGCGCCACGCTGCTCGATGGCTTCCGCTCGTACTACCACCTGCCCGAGGAGCGCCACACCGATTGTTTCATCAACATCTTCTTCGACCTGTGCGAGATGGAGCGGCGGGCCATGCTGGCTGAACTCCAACAACCGTCCATGACCGTGGAACACGCGCGCAGCATCCATTCGAGATGGACCAGCGACATGCGCGACATGACGCGGCGCTACATGAAGGAAACCGCGCTGGGAAGCGACTATCACGCGCTGTTGGAATGGAACGACAAGGTGAAGGAGGCACTGGGGATAGACAACGTGGCGCTGTTCGGGTTGTAGCGAGAAGCACGCAGCGTTCTTTTCTCACGCAGAGGCGCAGAGAACGCAGAGAAATGCTCTGTAGCGACGAGCGACATGCGTGCATCATCTTCATCATCCTCATCCGTGGATGGATCCGCGTTTTGGATTCTTCCTCTGCGCCTCTACGTGGGGTCCTCTCCCCTGACCTGTCCCGCGTTCCATCGGGCGTTCGCGGTCAGCCTCTACTTTCGCCACGTACCGAACACGCCCATGTCCCGAACCAAAGCCGCACCCGAAGTGGAGATGACCTTCGACGAACTGAAGGAGGAGATCCTCCGCGACTATGAACTCTGTGCCATCAGTCGCGAGGCCAGTTTGATCGGGCGGAAGGAAGTGCTGGGCGGCAAAGCCAAGTTCGGGATCTTCGGCGATGGCAAGGAACTGGCGCAGGTGTGCATGGCCAAGCAGTTCCGCAACGGCGATTGGCGCAGCGGGTACTACCGCGACATGACCTTCATGTTCGCCATCGGTGAGCTGACGGTGCAGCAGTGGTTCGCGCAGCTCTACGCCCACGCCGACGTGAACGCCGACCCAAGCAGCGCCGGCCGCAGCATGAACGGTCACTTCGCCACGCGCAGCCTCGACGACCGCGGAGAGTGGAAGGACCTGATGGCACAGCCGAACAGCAGCCCCGACATCTCCCCCACCGCCGGACAGATGCCGCGCCTGCTCGGGCTCGCGCAAGCCAGCAAGGTGTTCCGCAACAACCCCGCCCTGCACGGCTACACGCACTTCAGCGACAAGGGCAACGAGGTGGCCTTCGGTACCATCGGCGATGCCAGCACCAGCGAAGGCCACTTCTGGGAAACCATCAACGCCGCGTGCGTGCTGCAGGTGCCCATGGCCATGAGCGTGTGGGACGACGGCTGGGGCATCAGCGTGAGCAAGGCCTACCAGACCACCAAGGGCAGCATCAGCCAGGCGCTGTCGGGCTTCGAGAAGGAAGAAGGCACCAACGGCCTGCGCATCTACAAGACCAAGGGCTGGGACTATGCGCACCTGAACCGCACCTACGAAACGGCCATTGCGCAATGCCGCATGGAGCACGTGCCCTGCCTCATCCACGTGGAAGAAGTGACGCAGCCGCAAGGGCACAGCACCAGCGGCAGCCACGAGCGCTACAAGACCGGCGTGAGCGATTGGCTCCGCGACAAGGACGGCAAGCCCACCGAACAGGTGCCCTTGCTCGACTGGTACAAGGTGTACGACTGCAACGTGAAGTTCCGCGAGTGGATCCTCAGCTTCCGCCCCGGTGGCAACAACATCGCCACGGCGGAGGAGCTGGATGCCATCGACAACAAGGCGAAGACCGAGGCCCGCGCCGCGCAGAAAGCCGCATGGAAAGCGTTCCAGGATGAAGTGAAGGGCGAGCGATTGGAAGTGCTCGGCCTGCTGGAAGGCATCGGCGGCGAGTGCGAGGCCATTGCCGCTGAACTGCGGAACGAAGCCGCGCCCGGTCGCAAGGAAGTAATGAGCGCCGCACGACGTGCTGTCACCCTGAGCCAGTCGAAGGGTGATGTGCAACCCGGCGTGCTGGCCGACCAACTGCGCGCCTGGGTGGAACGCGAGACCGCCGTGAACCACGAGCGCTACGGAAGTCATCTGCACAGCCAGAGCGCCAAGAGCTGCCTGGAAGTGCCCGAGGTGCCGGTGGAATACGCCAGCGACGAGCAGGTGGACGGCCGCATCATCATCCGCGACAACTTCAAGGCGCTCTTCGAAAAAGAGCCGCTGCTGCTCACGTTCGGAGAGGACACCGGTAAGATCGGCGACGTGAACCAGGGCATGGAAGGCATGCAGGCGCAGTTCGGTGAATTGCGCGTCAGCGACACCGGCATCCGCGAGGCCACCATCCTGGGCCAGGGCATGGGCATGGCGCTGCGCGGTCTGCGCCCCGTGGCGGAGATCCAATACCTCGATTACCTGCTCTACTGCCTGCAAGGCATGAGCGACGACCTGGCCACCGTGCAGTGGCGCACCAAGGGCGGCCAGAAGTGCCCGCTCATCATCCGCACGCGCGGCCACCGCTTGGAAGGCGTGTGGCACAGCGGCAGCCCCATGGGCATGATCATCAACAGCGTGCGCGGCGTGGTGGTGTGCGTGCCGCGCAACATGCAGCAGGCCGCGGGCATGTACAACACGCTCATCCAGAGCGACGACGCCGCCCTTGTCATCGAATGCCTCAACGGCTACCGCAGCAAGGAGCGCCTGCCCGCCAACCTCGGCCAATACACCGTGCCCATCGGCAGTGTGGACGTGGTGCGCGAAGGCACCGACCTAACGCTGGTGAGCTACGGCAGCACCTTCAACCTGTGCGCAAAGGCGTGCGACACCCTGGAGGCGCTCGGCATAAGTGTGGAACTGGTGGATGCGCGCACCCTCCTGCCCTTCGACCGCGCGCACCGCACCGTGCAGAGCGTGCAGAAGACCAACCGCCTGCTGGTGGTGGACGAGGACGTGCCCGGCGGCGCCAGTGCCTACCTGCTGCAACAGGTCCTGGAAGTGCAAGGCGGCTACCGCTACTTGGATGCCGCACCCGCCACCCTCAGCGCCAAGGCCCACCGCCCCGCGTACGGCAGCGATGGCGACTACTTCAGCAAGCCCAGCGTGGAGGATGTGGTGGAGAAGGTGCTGGGGATGGTGAGGGAGTGAGGGAATGAGCTACCGATCCATGAAGAAGGAGGACTACTTCAAGCAGAGCCGAGCCGAAGGGCTCCCAAAGCGATGCCCAATCCTTGAATACTGTGCGCGTCGAATGTTCACTATGTACTTCTACGGCGACTACAGACAGGACGATGTCGTACAAGCGTTGAAGGGCTACCTACCGAAGGACTTTGCAGAGAAAGCAATCGGCTACTTTGGTGAAGCACCGGTTTGGCAGGCAGCGCGCGACAGGAAATCTGGGTACTTCCATGGAATGTGTCCTGAAGTGAATCTATTCGACCATGAGCATCAGCTCGGTGGTATGGAGGGGACCGCAAGCTGCGGAGGAAGCTGGAACTACGAGAACGGAAAACGAGAGCAAAGGCTTGAGCACAAACACTTTTCTGAGTGCTCGGAGTTCAGTAAGCACGCGTACGACACGTTGCCAACTAGGCTGGGCAGGTCGGCCGAGTCGCCATTGAAACCGAAACGGGTTAGCATATCGAAGAAGCTTCGTTTTGAAATCCTCCAAAGAGACAAGTTCACTTGCCAGTACTGCAACAGGTCAAAAGACGATGGCGTCAAGCTGCAAGTTGACCATCACATTCCAGTGGCAGAAGGCGGAACCGATGACATCTCGAACCTACGTGCCGCGTGTGAGGACTGCAACCAGGGCAAGAGCAACAAGATAATCACACCGCTCCTATGAGTATCAGATCGGGTGTGCGCTGAATCCTTGGCTATAGTCCAGTGATGCTCACGCTCCTTTCCGGTGCAATGAAACGCTGGACTTCCCTCACTTCACGTGGTCTATCACCCACGGCGAGTCTCTGTTCCAAGGACCGCTAGCGTTCACCTATAACGCCACCACTTCCAAGGAAGAACGTACTCGAAGTCACCTCGGTTCGCCTTTCGTTCTATCGCCTTGTACTCCTGAAGCATGCAGTAGATGGTCGCGTGCATCTCGTCAAGGTGCGCTTCCACGAGATCCTCCTCCGTTGTGTCGGCCAACTCATTGCTTCGATCAAGCAGCGCTGGATTCAATACACAGTACGACACACCTGGTATCGTTGCTGGCAAATCGAAGGTCCAGCAGCAGTGAATGACATCATAGTCCAGCCACATTCCATGGTCTTGAAGAAATTCTAGGTGTCGCTTGAACGAGTTGAAGAATACTGTCTTGAAAGCCACTTCCTCATTCTTATGTTGAATACGCATGCACAAGTCAAGAATCCTTTTCAGACAGTCACCATCGACACGCGTCTCCCCTTTCCCAAGCGCCCAGAGCACAACTTCGAAGTCGGACTTTGTACATATCTGCTGAAGGCTCTTCCATTTCTCCTTGTTCTCCGTGACCACAGACCGATAGGTGTTCTGTAGAAAGGCAAGTGTTCCAAGCCCAGCACCTAATGCAGTGAACACGTCTTTCGTCTCCCAAGCCATGTCTACGCTGTTCTATCTGATTGGCCAAGCCAAGTTATTGGTGGTTCTCAGCAAGAGTCCCGAGATCAATAGTGCTCGTGGTCCTGAGCTAAACCGGAACAGGTCCTGGCAACGAAGATTGAGGAAGTGAGATGCTAGAGAATGCTGACCTAAGCCGTTGTGCGACTAACAACGCCATCTCAGCGACTACCCTCTCGGTCTAGTAGAGCCAGGGCATCCACAAACGACGTCCTGAACACTTTGACGAACTCTATCCTCTGATGTGAGTGTGCGTCCAAGAGTTTTTCATACTTGCTAGCCAGCCTCCTGTAGCCCTTCACAAAGAGCTCGTAGTGCCTATCAGATAAGAGGAGTGGTTTGACAGTACTTAGCTCAAGAATGCGCCTATATGCACCTTCAAAGCCACCTTTGACAATTAGACTTCGTATTTCATCGAGTTCGGTCCTTCGCTGTCGATAACCCATTGAGTCGATTGTCAAGACCATGTCCTCGGCGAATCTCTTGACTTTGCCCTTTTGAAGTTCCGTCATAGGTGTTTCGGCAGCCTGCTTCATCGATATTCGTTCGTGCTTACAAACTTACCAACCCAGCAGAAACTCGGGTGCACGCCGTGTCATGATCCGGAGATCAACTCGACAAGAAGTTCAGCTTCGAGGGATGCGTGGCCTGGTCGCCGACGATCTAAGCCCAGGACCTGCCCCTACTTTCGGGGCGACTACCCCAGCAAGCCCGCGTGGAGGACGTGGTGGAGAAGGTGATGGGGATGGTGAGGGAGTAGACGACATGAAACGCAGGGCCAAGCCAGTAGCATACAACGGGTCTGACCCCATCGAGGCGATGATCCTGCACGAAGGCTTGCGTATTGCCGACGTACACCCTTACAAGGAGTTGGACCTCTTGGCCATCGTACTGAACAGCGGCGACGTGTTGCAAGCCCGCATCACGGACTTCGAGCGCTTGAACAAAGCCAGCGGCCGACAGCTCAAAAAGTGGCGCCTCATAGGTGGCGGCATCGGCGTACACTGGGAGGCCGTGGATGAGGACCTTTCACTGCGCGGGTTCATTCGGGATGCGGCGCAGCAGGAAGCGTTGCGGCGATTCCAACCACGTTGAACGAGTAGGATGTCTTAGCTCCTGTCGTGAGTCGGGGAGCTATCGAGCATCGCACGGAACTCATCCTCCTCAAGAACGTTGATGTCAGCGCCAGCCGCCTTCAGCGCGGCGACTTTGGCCATCTTCGATGGTCCGGGGCTCGCGCCCACGATCACGAATTTGGTGAGCTTGCTAATGCTCTGATTTATGTCGGCGCCGAGTTGTTGAACTCGACTTGCCGCTTCTTGTCGGTCCATCGACACAAGATCGCCAGTGAAGACGACCTTGGCCTTGTAGAATGGGTGGCTGTTGTCCCTTCCCTCAAAGTCCGGACGCAACAAACTCCTGTCAAAGTCTTTGGCCTTCTTGGCTTCATCGTAGCCGTGCTTTCGAACCTCTTTCTCGAACGAGCTGCTCGATGTCAGGTTTGTACCGTACAGGTCCAACTGGCTGTCATGCACCAAAGGCAACGCCCGAACGGCCAACTCAGCACACCCTCGCGCATCTTCCAAATAGTCATGATGCGCCAAAGCAACTCCAAGATGCTCGCACATGTCCGATAGCCCATGGTGTTCAAGGTCCGGGTAGGCAAGTCTTGCCAGCTTTAGCGTGCACAACGACCGGAAGGACGGTAAAATGAGGTTGTTCAAGCCTGCCGCACTTCGCAGCACGGCAAGGTCAAATTCCGCATTGTGGGCCACGACGAGTTCACCATCCAGGAAGCCGCAGAGCTGTTCCCAAACTTGTTCCAACTTGGGCGACACTTCCAAATCTGACAGCGTGATCCGATGGACTGAAAAATGGACGGCCCCCGCGCGCATCTCACGCGGCCGCACCAACTGCTTCCACGTTCGCGCGATACGACCATCGCGCACCTGAACGACACCAATGGCGCAAAGGCTGCTTCGCTCATCATTCAGCGTCTCGAAATCAAGCGCAGTGAAGTTCAGTTCACGTATCGCTAGGAGGTTAAGTTGGTATGACACAACAGAGAATTTGGCCCCTAAAACAAGCGTGTTTAGCAATACTTGTTGGCAGATGCATCTGACATCAATTTGGCGAGCGCGGCTCAGTCCGCAACGTCGCGAGCCCCCCGCAGCGGCTCGTTTGCTTAAGGCCCAGTTCGTAGTTCTTGCTGTCGTCCAGCGTGTTCATACCATTCGAATATGAGCTATGTCCATCTCCTCCAAGAACCCGTCCGCTGTACAGTAGAGTTTGACAGTACGACCGGACCAAAGTCATACCCTGATTCGGACCTTACATACACTCCCTCCGAGGGGGGCATCCTGAGAATCCCAATGACCGGGGCAGAATTCCAGCAGGATCTACACGCTCTCGTGGCGCATACCCAGCATGGAAAAGTCTACCTGCCAGAGGTGAGTTACCAGTCAGGTGACCTCTACAACAGAGGCATATTGAACACCTACACTTTCGACCACGCGTTGGTCGGCCCCAAAGACTTCGCCCCTTTCGTTGAGACTTTTGACCGGGCCGAGTTGATCCTCGGGCAAAGTCACCACTACTTCGACGAGGTCGGTGTTCGCTCGATAACGCGCAGCATGCACCAGATTGACATCCTATGCACGAGGTCCAATCACTACGAAACACCCCTTCGCGGAATCGGAAGTACGTGGATCAACATCGGATTCCTTGTCTTGCCCGGCCCCTACGGAGAACATACTGTGAAGCATAGCAACAAGCTGATCGTGGACTTCGAGGAGCAGCAGTTGGTGGGGGATATGCTGCCCAACGTGAACAAAGTGGGCAACTTCTGGGAGTTCATGCTCCATCGGCCACAAGGCTCGGAAGAGATTGTTTTCACGAGTAAGAACCACGGACGAAGAGTCCATCTGGTCAACCAGCTCAAGATGCCAACATCAACTGGGGCGGCAGCGTTCCAGACTGGTGTACTCCAACTGCCCTGGAATGAATGCAAAGCGCACCTTGACAAGTTGCTCGGGTGCTGGATGCTTCTTGACCTGAAGTCACCGTGGATGGACAACCTCTTACGGGTGATCTGGTTCCGCGACTTACCCGCTGATGTTCGATTCTTCATGGCCTATACGGCGCTGCAAGGCATTGATGCCGAACTGGCCGGTAGGTCAATAGGAAAACGCCGAGGTACAGAAGCCGAACTACTCTGGGATGACTTTAAGGTGTATTGGGGGCACCTTCTGGTCCCTAGATCGACGAGTCGCGACAACGCCCAGATCCTTCAGGACTTCCGGAACTATACCGACCTCCTCGTAAAGACTCGACACCACATCGCGCATCTGTCCAAGTCCTCGAAAGAAATTCTCGCTGACCGTGCTCTCGAAGCAGGTTTTGTACGGATAATCATGCTACTGAAGAGCCTATTCATGGACAAGGCGGGAGTGCCTCCCATGATATGGAAAGGCGTCCTTGAGCAATGGGCTTTAAGGGCACATTTTGTAGAACACGGTGAACCTCTTTGACTCCTCACCGCCCGATGCACGCGCTCCCCGGCAGCAGCTCGGATGTACACTGATGCACGCGCTCGCCTTTTCGGCGAGTGCGCCTCGGTCTAGGGCCTGTGGCCCGCCTCAGTAGTTCCTAGGCTACGCCGCCTTCAGCACTTGCTCGATGGCCACCAGGCCTTCTTGGAAGGAGCGCTTCATGTTGAGCAGCACCTCGGGTGACATGTCGCGCATGCGATGGTGCACCAAGGAGCGGAAGTGCAGTTCCTTCTTGTCGTCGCGCAGGTCGGTCTTGTCCACGTACGTGTTGCACACGGTGATGTCCGGCGTTTCGATGTGGCCTAGCGCGAGACCGTGCTCCGTGATGCCCACCACGCCGGGCTTGCCTTTGATGAGGCGCTCCTGGTCCACGAAGGTGATATGGGCATTGTGCTGGAAGTACTCGCGCATCAGGAACAGGTGCTCGCGGCCGTTCTTGTGGCGGTCGCCGTACTGTTTCCAGAAATGCGGGCCGAAGACGAGGGCTGCCCCCTGCTCGCAGAACTGGATGGCGTGCACGCCTGTGGCGCTGTCCGTCCAGTGGTAAATGGCATACAGCCGGGTGTGGAACTCGGTGACGCGGATGCGACCGAACCATTCGCGGCCCTCGCCGCCTTCCATGTTCTGCTTGGGGTTCTGCTCTGTCTTGTCCGTGCCGCGGTCCATGGCGCGGCGGAAATGGCCCGCCAACATGCTCAGCCTGCCGAAAACCGTGGGGAGGTCCTTGCGCGCCCCGTTGATCCGGGCTTCTATGGCGTGCAAGGGCAGGTCCATGGCGCAGAGCGTTACAAGGCGAAGGCGCTCTTGGGATTGCTGTAAAGGCCCGTGCCTTCAGCGCCAACAGCGCGCACGCGGTACCAAGCTTCCTTCAATCGCACCAGGCCTTTGATGGTGATGCGGGCCTTCACGGTCACTTCCAGCAACGACCAGGTAGCTTCAACTGATGACGGATCATCATTGGTGCGTTCCACCATGTAAGCTGCAGCACCGCGCACGCGGCTCCATCGCAACCGGACGGCACCGCCACCGATAGGTGCACTCTGCAAGTTGACCGGCGCCTCCGGAACGCCGGCATACGTTCGGTCGCGTTGCAGTTCGAAACCGCTGGTGGCAAGTATCTCCTTGTCCCCGTTGGCAATGCCACGCACATAGTCCGCTTGCTTGTTCAGCATCTCCTTTGCCTCGGCCAGCACCTTGTTGCGCACCGCACGGGCCACGCCACTTCCATTGATCGCTTCCAGTATGGCAGCGGTAAGTTCCTTCTCTTTGGCCGACATGGCATCAAGCGGGACCAAGGGCATCGGGTAATGGGGATTGTCCTTCATCCTTGAAACAACGACGCGCATCAAAGCCGCCACCTTTACGGGTGTCTGGCGGCCGAGGGTGAGCTTGATGTTGCCTTTCATGTCTTTGTCAGTAACGGTGCCGCTTCAACGGAGCAGTGGTGCTCGGGGTTACCGGCAGCCGTACTTGCGGCGTACTGCATGGTTGCTGGTCAGGGGCAGTACGCTGACCGGTGCGAAGGTCCAGGCCTGCTCCGCGAGTGGTTCAACTCGACTTTACGCTGGAGGCTGGGCTCCTGTGCAGGCCGAGCAATGGTGCAAGGCCGAGCAGCTACGCGTGCCTTCACGCGCCACCATGGCTACTGGGTGAGGCGAGCAGGCTTACCTGCCCCAACAAGTACCCCTACTTATCCGGGGAGTGAGGGGTAATAGGGCCAAGACAAGGACCGGGACCGTGCTATTTCACGAGCACAAGGTTTTCATTGCCGCTAGAGAAGGTCCATGAGGAGAACCGGTCAAGAAAGGACCTGCCCAATAGAAAGTCGATTTCACCGTCGTAGATGGCCATTACGGTGTGAGGTGTAATGAGCGCGCATGCGTTGTGCAGGGAACGAAGGCTAACCTGCCCGTTCCGTGCGCTTGTCGGCTATGCGCTCCACCTCCTTTCTTCGCGATATGCCATACCTCACCTTCTCTTCCCTGCGCCGCTGCTTGTCCTTGTCGTTGGTGCTATGGGCCATGTGCTCGGGCACCAGCCTTTGTGCCCAATCCGTTGAATACGACATACCGGAGACATACGACGGCAAGATCACCAAGCGCGAGTACCGGCAGCTTGTGGATGCCGCATTGACGCGCATCGGCCAGCGTTACAAAGTGGCGTCCGTGAAAGGTGGTGCCGTGAAGCTCGCGCCAGGGAACGAGCACGCCAGCATGTTCTACCTGGACAACCTGGTTGCGCTGTGCTTGGACGAAACGGACCGGAGCGCTTGGCCCGCCGTGATCGACGAGTACTACGGAAAACTCTTCGGGTCAATGGATGCGGCTGCGGCCATCGACATGAACAACTACGCCACGTTGAGGGAGTTCCTCTCCATCCGGATCTACAACAAGGAGCTGTTCAACATGAGCGACAGCGCAATGGTGACCCGGGAGCAGTTGCAGGGCACGCGATCGACCTTGATGCTCGATGTGCTGGACGCGTTCCGGACAGTGCCAAGGGACGCGTTCGACGCATGGGGCATTGCCTTGGACTCGGTGTTCAATGACGCACAGCGCAATGTGGACCGCCAGCCCGTGGAGGTGGTGACCGAGAACACCGAAGTGCAGCCGGGCGATTCCATGGAAGTGACCTTCGTGATGAACGATGACTACGGCGCGAGCTACTTGCTCGGCCTCCGGAAGTCGCACCCGGAGGTCTTCGGTGAGCAGGGTGTGGTGCTGGCTGTGCCCCACAAGGGAATTGCCATTCTGTGCAAGGCAGACAAGAGCGAGCCGCTGGCGCATGTGCAGTTCATCCGGGCATTCCACGGCGCGGTGCAAGCCGAGTTCAACGAACATCCACAACCGGTGAGCGACCAGTTCTACTGGTGGTACGAGGGCAACTTTCATCCCTTCAATGTGCGCCTGGACGCTGATGGCGCCTTGCACGTGGTGCCTCCCATGCGCATGAACGAGGCGATGGGCATTACGCGCTGAAGCGTCAATGTTGCGTCAACGGTGCGGGCCCACAGCAGCTCGGGTTTGCACCGATGCAGAGCTACCGTCGAGCGCTGAACCTTGCTGGATGCCGCCAGGAGCGGATGTGATCAACTGCACTCGCGTCCCGGCACTACATTGCCTTCAACAGACTGTGGCACCTCATCAACGGCAACGTCGGCAAGGCCCCTTGACTTTGGCCGCCCGGCCGGGGCGTATCACAGGTGCCCAGACTGAATGAACCGAACCGAGGAAATGGAAACGCTGAGCAGCACGGTGGAACCAGCAGTCCAGAAGGCCCCACTCTTGTTCAAAGCGCTATGCCTGCTCACCATCCTGGGCAACGTGCTGCTCATCGTCATCAACCTGTTCAAGGCCGGTATGCTGCACGTGGGCTCGGCCAATGGTAGCGTGGGGCAGACCGCCATCGTACCCCTCAACACGCTTCTGCTGGTGGTGATCCTCTCCTGCGTTGGGGCCGTGGTCGGCGCCGCTCTGATGCTGCGGGGCAGGCGGCTGGGCTTCCACATCTATGCGGCATCCAACATCGTGCACCTGCTCGCCACGGTCGGCGTCATGCTGCTGTGGATCATGACGATCTACCTGTCCATCGTGGGCGTGCTGCTGTTCTTTTACTGCTTCATCCCGGTGGGCTTCTTGCTGTACTTCAGCCTGAACAGGGCGTGGCTGCGTTGATCGGCCCAGGCCTTCACCTCCTGCACACTTCCCTGCCCCTGCCTACCGTTTGCGCCCCATGTGGTTCCTCTATCTGCTTCAAGCGCTGTTCAGCGCGGCGCTTGTGGGCGGCTTTTACCTGTGGTGGGTGTTGGACCATGTTGGTCACGGGTACCGGCCGGAAGACGTCTTCCTGCGCTGGTGGCACGACCTCGACGGTCAGCCGGAGTTCCATCTGCTTGTGGTGCAAGTGATCTACCCCCTGCTGTCGTGGCTGAGCCGCAAAGCGCCTTGGCCGCCGTTCTGGCGCGCGTGGCGTAATGTTCACTTAGCGCTCGTACTGCTGTTGATGCTGGCCGTATGCCTCCTGTGGTTGGCCACGCCAGACTTGGGCGGCCACTGGGGCTGATACCGGCCGGATCGCCTCGCGCCGGAAGCACCAAGCGGTTTGCCTATCCGCTACTTTCACCATGCCCGAAACAACACATCACGATGAAGATCCACGGCGCAACCCTCACCTGCGCAGCACTCTGGGGCGCAACAGCCTTGGCACAATGCGACATCACCGCAACTGCCGTTCCTGCGGTCATTGCAGCAGGACAGACCGCGCAACTGAGCGCCTTCGGCGGCAACTTCCACCAGTGGAGCCCCGCCATCGGATTGTCGTCCACGTCGGGCCAGTTCGTCGATGCGTCCCCTACGGTCACCACCACCTACACCGTGAGCGCCGTTTGCCCATGGCTGGAAGTGTCCATGGGGTTCAGGCATGTGCTGGCCATCCACGAGGACCATACGCTGTGGGCATGGGGGTACAACGGTTCCGGCCAGCTCGGCACCGGCGGCACCAACACGGAGCCCTCGCCCGTGCAGATCGGCACGGACAACGATTGGGTGGCGGTGGCAGCCGGCAACGGACACAGCGTGGCGCTGAAAAGCAACGGCACGATGTGGGCATGGGGCGAGAACCTCTACGGCCAAGTGGGCCAGGGAACGGACCTGTTCGTGCTGGAGCCGTTGCAAGTGGGCACGGACACGGATTGGTGGCAGGTGGCGGCCGGGTCGCGGCACACGATCGCACTTCGCACCTCGGGAACGCTCTGGGGCTGGGGCGAGAACGCATCGGGGCAACTGGGCGACGGCACCTTCGTGAACCATCCTACGCCGTTCCCGTGCGGCACGGCCACGGACTGGACGGATATTGATGCCCAGGGCTTCCACTCCATGGGCTTGAAGAACGCGAGCAGCACGCTGTGGGTGTGGGGCGACAACAACTACGGACAAGTCGGCAACGGTTCAGGCACCAGCGAAGGTTTGCCCGTGCAGGTGCTGACGAACTGCAGCAGCATGAGCGCGGGCTATTACTACTGCATGGCCATCAAGACCGATGGCAGCCTTTGGGCATGGGGCAACAACGTCAGCCACGAACTGGGCCAGGGCAACAACATGACGGAACCGCTGCCGGTGCAGGTCGGCACGGCCAACGACTGGTCCATGGTGGACGCCGGGTTCGAGCACACCTTGGGCATCCGGTCGGTCGCGAATATGTACGCTTGGGGTGCGAACCAGCAAGGTGAACTCGGCACCGGTGACAACCTCCCCTTGGCCGTGCCCACTTTCATCACGAACGACCGGAGCAGTGTTCATGCTGGGAACGGCTCCAGCTTGGGAAGGCTCACCAATGGAACGCTGCTCGGCTGGGGCGGCAATGCCGATGGTCAGTTGGGCAACGGGAACACCGCCAATACCAACACGCCCGTGACGGTTATCGGTAGCACAGGCAGCGCAAGTGTCACGGTAACCGTGGGACCAGTGGGACTGCTCGAGACCAACGCGTTCGACAACACGAACCCATGGCCCAACCCGGTTGCGCAAGGCTCGTTACTGAACGTTGACCTCCGCACTGCCGCCTCGTTGGTCATCCGCGACGTGTCGGGCCGCGCGGTGTTGCAGTTCGACCAACCGGGCACTCGATGGCAGGTGAGCACAGCTGGGCTCTCACCGGGATCGTATGTGATCACAGGCCAGCATGCCAGTGCCGGGGTGCGATGGTCGAAAGCGTTCGTTGTGCAGTGAGGACTGCCTGAGGCAGGGAACGACAAGACCGACGGATGCACACCACCGTATGAAGGTGCGCGTGCCGTTCCACTTGCTCATCGGAGGGCTCGCCTCCGATGGTCAAACCTGAGCCAGTCGCCGGACTTTTTTCGAGGGCCTCTTGAGCCATTGCCTTCTGTCCCGTCATCGCAGGTCAGCGCGGCTTTTCTAGGCACGAGGGGGCAGAAGTTCCATCCATAACTTCCGGCTGATTTCCAGAAACCGACTGACGCCGGTTGGGTGAGCTGACGATCGCTCGTCCGTTCAACACCATGGCCATCACAACACGACCAACAACCAACCCCACATGACACACCTCACCTACCACGACGCCAAAAAGCGGTTCGCCGAGATCCGTGAAGAGATAAATAAGCTCCAACTGGAGGCAGAACAGATCCTTCTCGCACATCAAGACCAGTCCAAGGCTGAAGGCAATGGCCAATGTGCCCACTACGAGAAATGTCATTGTGAGCGATACTATCATGGCAACGGTGGACCTGGTGTTTGTGGTAGCATCTACAAGGACACGTGGTGTGGGCACTATGCGTCTGAACATGCTTTCTGACCCTGAGCTAGTGCGCATTCAGGACCCGAGTTCATGCGCCCGCAGCTGCGGCTCATTGTGAGATCCCTGCTCCCGTTGATGCTGGTTGCTTCGTTGGTCGCTCGCGGCCAGGACACCGCCTTCGTGGCGCCGCACCAGGTGAAGAAGGAACTTGGGCTGCTGGCCGGCTACAACAAGGAGATCGGCGCTGAGGACGGCGGTCCGATCCACATGGCTGAATTGGGCGTGGTGCGTGGCAAGTATGGTGGTCGCCATCCGATCGCAACGGCAACGCATGCATCGGTGCAATTCGGCCTGCACGACGACCGTCCGGTGCTGGCGCCGCGCGTTGGCGCTTGGGCAGCGTTCCTCTTCAGTGTCGGAGCGGAACTAGCCTACTACACCGACTTCAACGAAGGTGCACTGGTTCTCTCACCCGGGTTCGGTTTGTTCGCCTACCCGCTCAACGTTGCCATCAAGCCGAACATCCACCTCATTGGCGGCGACTTCCGTCCGGCCGGTGGCGGCACGTTTTCGATCACGTACCGGTTGGTGTCGTTCAAGCGGGTCCGATCGTGAACCGATCTGCCCCCTGCTCTACCGCTTCACGACCCCCTGCACCACGCGGCGGCCATCGCTGTACACCACACTCACGAGGTAGAGTCCGCTACGGAGATCGTCCAGGTGCAAAACGTGTGGTGCGCCGGCCAGCTTCTGCGAGCTGATCAAGCGGCCGTCCACCGCATGCATCTCCAACACCGCTCCAGGACCGCTCACCAGCACGTTCAGCAGATCCTCCACCGGGTTCGGATAGACGCTGAAGCCATCGCCTTCGTTCGCCCCCACTCCCACGGACAAGTCAACGGTAAAGACGGCCGGGGGTGTGACGATCGGCTCGTTGAAGTCGAAGTAGATGTTGGCCACGTTCGCTACCTGGTCACCGTTCTGCAGGGTGCTCACCGGGGCCATCCGGAACTTCACAAAGCCATGGCTGCCGGGTTCATCGCTGGCACTGTCGGGCAGGTTGATCGGGTCCATCACGAAGTGAAGCACGCCTTGGTGGATGTACCAATCCGTTGTGTGTGAGGTGCTCACCAGTTCCATGGTGCTCCAGAGAAGGTCCGTGCTCAGCGTATCGGTGATGATGACGCGCTCCGCTGGGAACGTGCCGGTATTCTGGAAACGGATGGTGTATTCGAGCTTGGTCCCGGCCAGCACTTGCGCCGGGCTCACGGCTTCGGGCAGCACCTGCTTGTCGTTCGGGTCGTACGCGCCTACGACCATTCCTGTCCATGCCAGCGAATTGTCCGCTGGCGTGGTGTCCTGAACACTGGGCGTAGCGGTGAAGAGGTGCGCGAGCGGAGTGCCGATGGCCACACCAGCATCGGTGTTGAGCGTCACCACGGTCCCCCAGGAGCCGCCGACCGGAACAGTGGCGGACCAGGTGGCATTGTTGCCCGCTTGCGTATCGGGTGCTGTACTGCTGCTCACCCAGGTCTGCGTGGCATCGAACGTGAAGGCCATGTTGGCAACGGCGGGCTCCGTTCCGATGTTCTCCACGGTGAGGTACACCGTGTTGTCGAAGCCGGGCCGCGCCGGCATCGTCGTAAGGTCCACTACCAGATCGTACACGCCGGGAATGGCCTGGTATCCGATGTCGTTCAAGGAGTCGATCTGCAACGGGGTTAACGTGATGTTCGCGGGTGCAGTGGTGCGAGTGTGGTACTGCACGTCCTGGCCATCGAGCATGAAGGTGCCAGCAACCATGGGCAGCACATAGTTGCCCGTTGCATCGGGGCTGGTGAGGAAACCGCCGGGCTGCGCTTCGATGACGGCATTGGTGAAAGCCGGCTCACCCGGGTCCTTGACACCATTGCCATTGGTGTCGTTGAACACCGTACCCGTGATGGCCTCAGCACTGAACGGACAGGGCGAGAGCACGTTGCACACCGTGAGCGGGAAACCCAAGTTGCTGGACACGGCGCTGTAAGATGCGGGCACGTTGGGCAGGCAGATCACGTTGGTGTTGTTGCAAACGATGCCGGACAGCGAATTCGGCAGCACCGGCAAGCACGCGATGGGATTGTCGGCGCAGAGGAGGTTCTGCAATTGCGCGGGCAACGCAGGAAGGTCGGTCAACAGGTTTTGTCCGCAGTTGAGCAGGCTGAGCGAGTCAGGCAACACCGGCAGGCCGGTCAACTGGTTGTTGAAGCAGAAGAGCGTGGTGAGGCCATTGGGCAACGCTGGAAGGCTGGACAGCCCATTGTTGGCAGCATAGAGCACGACCAGCGTGGAGGGAAGCGCTGGCAGGGTGCCGATGGGATTGTTGGGGCATGTGAGGTTCTGCAACGCCGCCGGCAGTGCAGGCAGGCCAGCGAGTTGGTTGCTATAGCACGTGAGCTGGAGCAGCGAATCCGGCAACGTCGGCAGCGCGTTGAGCTGGTTCTGGACGCAACTGAGCATGCGCATGGCGTTGGGCAGCGCTGGCATCACGCTGATGCTGTTCTGATCGCAATCCAATTCGCGCAAACTGGCAGGCAATGCCGGCAAAGCGGTCAGCTGGTTGGCCGCGCAAGTAAGCAACGACAACGAGGCCGGCAGTGCGGATACTGCCGTTATCATGTTGTTGTCACATGACAAACGGTCAAGCGCTGCCGGCAATGGACCCAATGTTCCTGTGATCGAGTTGTTGTTGCACAGCAGCACCTCCAAAGATGCCGGCAGCAGCGGTAAGCTGGTGAGCAGGTTGTACATGCACGCCAGCTGGGTAAGCGTGCTGGGGAGCGCGGGCAACGCCACCAACCCGTTGTTGAAGCAAAACAGCCATTCGAGCCCAAGCGGTAGAGCAGGCAACGATGCGAGTGCATTGTCCTGGCATTGCAAGACCACTAGGCTACTTGGCAGGTTTGTGAACGCGGTGATCCCGTTGGATTGGCACTGCAGCTCCTGGATGGCGTCCGGCAATACCGGCATGCTGGTGAGGTAGTTGTTGGAGCAGACCAGCGTCTGCAAGCCAGTGAAATACTGTACTCCATTGAGGTCTGTTAAACCTGCTCCTGCAACGTTCATGTAGGTGAGCGCCGCCACGGACGGATGCAGCGTGTCGAGCACGGCACCGTTCATGGCGGCCGGCACCATCAAGGAAAGACGCGCAGCAAATGCAGGGTCCGGCACGGTGAACTGGGCCGCAGTGCGCGTGTTCACGATGAATACGAGGAGGAAGGCGGGAACAACAAGGCGCTGCAGGTTCATGGTACAGGTCTGGTGGTGACGAGACGTTAACGCCTCTGCATCCGTTGCACTGGCCCCAAAATAGCCGCAGCGCCGGGTTCAGCACGGCGCTTTTTCGGCTTGTACCGGCGGTGCAGGATGAAGCGGTGTCCCAGCGCTGCCCGCGGAGTTCAACTTGGTGGGGGATCACGTGGGCTAAGTGCAGCCAAGAACGTAGGAAGCCCGACCATAAGGCCGGGCTCCCCGCGCACGATGCGCCACGTTCAGGGACGCAACGTGCGATCCGTTACTTCTTCGGCGTCACTTCGGTCTTGGCCGGCTGGTCAGCGCACCACGTTAGCCACTTGGTGTACTGGTCCAAGGTCAGCACTTCTTTCACCTGCGCCTCGTGCTTGTCGGTGATCTTCGCTTTGGTTTCAACCGACTTAGTTGCTTCAGCAGCGGTGCACTCCTTCTTGTGCGAAGCTTGGATGTCACGCACCTTGCCCATCTGTTCGGGCGTTAGGCCGAGCGAGTTCATGGCCTCGGGAGTGGTGCGGGAGAGGCAATCGTCGTGGCCGTCGGTGACGATGGCTTCCGCCGTGGTAGCGGTTGCGGTGTTCTCGGCCACCAAGGTCGATTGGGCCGTTGCGGCGATGCTCATGAGCACCAAGGCCGCAGGAAGGAGAATGTTCTTCATGGTTCCGTTGTTTTTGGGTCCGTGGTTGTGCCAGGCGAAGCGCAACCGGTGTTCCAGTTACGGACGAACCACCTGGAACCCTTTACCTGCAAAGCTCTCAAGCGTCCACGCCGGGCAACGCTACCCTGACATGTTGGGGCCGAGGCACCCCGCGCGGGAGGAACGATCACCACGGTCGGTCACAGCAGCCTCGGCCATCGCAACCGAGGCCCGGTTACCTCAGCACCGTCACATGTCCGAAGATCCTGTGGTCCTCCTGGTACGGCATGCGGTACACGAGGCGGTACGGATACACACCGTCCTGCACGATGTCGCCGTTGTACGTGCCGTCCCAAGGGCTGCGCGGATCGGTGCCAGTGTGGATCAGTTCACCCCAACGGTTGAAGATGTAGATCAGGTACGCTTCGGGCAAACACTCGCTGTGCATGGTCCATACGTCGTTCACCGCGTCGCCGTCCGGGGTGAAGGCATTGGGCACGAAGACACCGCAGGAGTCGGTGCAATCGTCCAGGTCGATGGTGTCGACCACCGTTACCACGCCACAGCTCAGCGTTGCTTGCAGGGTCACATAGGCGGTTCCTTCGCTGGTGTAGAAGACCTCGGGGTTGAACGCTTGAGTGTTGCCTGCGCCGCCACCGAAATCCCACTGCACATCAATGAGCACTGAGTCGGCCAGCACACTGAAATACGCCGGGTCCTGCACGCAATGGGCTTCGCTCACGATGTGCGCTTCGCAGAGGCAGTGCACCGTGTCCACCAACACCGTGGCCGTGCCGGTGCATCCGTTGGCATCGGTCACTTCAACCATGTACGTGCCGCTGTCCGCCACGGCTGTCGGGTCGCTCACCGGTATACCACCCACCGTGTAGGTGGCCGCCAGTCCGCCCAGCGCATAGAGCGCGGTGAGGTCGACGCTCTGCCACGGGCACAACTGGAACGATTGGTCAGGCCCTGCAGACGGGTTCGCGTTGAAGGCCAGTGCGACCAGCGCCGTGTCGGTGCAACCGAAACTGTTGGTGGCCACCAATTGATAGCTGCCCGCCAGGCTCACTGCGCTCGGGTCGGCAACCGCTGCGCCGTTCAGGGTCCACGCTGCAAGCAGGCCTGTCGTGCTGTATGCGGTGGTGAGGTCGAAAGGCACACCGTTGCATGCTTGCTGCGACAGGTCAGGACCGAGCACAGGAACGGGGTCCACTGTCAGCTGGGCCACCGCCGTATCGCTGCATCCAAAGGTGTCGGCCACCACCAGCTCGTAGGCACCCGCAGAGGTTGCATTGGTGGGTGCGGCCACTGCCACTCCTCCGCTATACCAGGCGACCGTATATCCGTTGGTGTTGAACAGCGCCGTAAGATCCGCCTGTCCACCACTGCAAATGGTGGTCGCTTGGTCTGGACCAACGACCGGGTTGGCATGCGTTACCACCGTTACGAACGCCGTGTCGGAGCATGCGTTGGGATCGGCCGCCACCAGCATGTATGCACCTGGCGCATCCACTTGGGCCGGATCCGCAACAGGCACACCGGCCAGTGTCCATTGGGTGGTGTAACCGGTGGTGATGAAGAAGGCCGTTAGATCGCTCGTTCCACCCTGGCAGATATCGTCGCTCGCATCAGGCCCCAGCGAGAACGGTGCTTGGTTGCTGAGCGTTACGACGGCCGTGTCGCCGCATCCTGCTGCATTCGTGGCCACCAGTTGGTAGTTCCCCGGAAGTGCAGCGGCGGTGGGATCAGCAACGGGTGCTCCGCCAAAGGTCCAAGTGGTCGAGAGGCCCACGGTGCTGTATGCACTGTTCAGATCGAACGCCAAGCCATTGCAGATCTGATGCACCTGATCCGGGCCGAGCACCGGTGAAGGATCAACCAAAATGACCACGTCGGCCGTGTCGCTGCAACCGAACGGGTCGCTGGCCGCCAGCGTGAACGAGCCAGCTGATGTGGTGTTCACAGGCGGCGCAATGGCTGCACCACCCTGATACCAAGTGGAGACGGTGCCCGCCGTGTTGAACAACGTGGTCAAGTCGATGGAACTGCCGTCGCACAGGTTCACCGTCTGATCAGGCCCGAGGGCCGGCGGATAATGTACCACCAAGGCAACCACCGCCGTGTCGCCACATCCGTCCGAGTTCACACCTACAAGCTGGTACAAACCATCGAGATCAACTGCGGTCGGGTCCGGTACAACGCTGCCGGCGAACGTCCACGTGGTGGTGAGCCCGGCGGTGGTGTAGAACGTTGTCAGGTCAATGGTTCCGCCGAGGCAGACATCGGCGCTTTGGTCCGGCCCGAGTGATGGGGATGGCAGAACGGAGAGCGTAACATCAGCCGTGTCGCTGCAACCGTTGCCGGCTGAGGCGATCAGCTGGTACACACCCGGAGCGTAGGCCGCAGCTGCCGTTGCGTTGCTGATCGGTGTTCCGTTGAGCGTCCAATCGGTCGTTGTGCCTTGCAATGCAAAGAAGGAAGTCAGGTCCACAGCTTGAGCGCCTGTGCAGAGGGAGGTGCTGACGTTCGGTCCTAATGCAGGCGGTTGAATGATGTTCACCTCGAAAAAGGCCGAGTACCAACAGCCGTCCCATGGGTCGTAGGCATCAACGTAGTAGCTCCCCGCGACCGAAACAGCGTATGGGTCCGCAACGGGTTGGAACCAGGGGTCCATCACACTGATGGTGTATCCGGACGGCTGGTAGTAGGACATGATATCGACCGTGCCACCGGCACAGACCGTCGAGGTCCCCCATGGAATACCGCCCGGGCACATGGGCGCGAAAAACGAGATGTCAAACCCACCGTTCTGACCATTGCCGTCGAACCAACCGGGTGTCCAGGTACCGTTCGGTCCGGTGCCTCCGTTCGCGCATGCCGTATCAACGACGGTGATGGTCCACGTACCATCGCCCCATTCGAAATCGAACACATCGAAGTTCCCACCCTGGGGTGTCCAGCTTCCGGTGAAGGGCGCTGTTCCTGTCGTGATGTTCGGCGGCCAGCCCCCCGGGTTGAACACCGTTCCAGTGTAGTTCTGACCACCCGCACCATTGAAGGCGGAGAGCAACAGGTCGGTGCCGACCGGAGACGTCAGGGTGATCTGCAGGGTCTGCGGATGGTCCGTGGTGATGTTGATGCCCAAGCCGGTGAGCGAAAATCCCCAAGGGGTGCCGTACGGTTGAATGAACCCGATGCCCGACACATTGGCGGTGAAGACGCTCGTATCGCATTGCGGGATGGGCCCGCTGTTGAAGTAATAAGTAGCGGGCTGGGCAACACCCGCCCCAAAAAACAGGCAGCACAGTACCACGGCCGCTTTGCGCCAAAGGCTTCTGGACCGGGGGGCTCCCATAGGACTTGTATTGCCGGGATAGACGGTGCAAACAACGATCAGTTGCCGACTGAACGTAGGTCCAGTGCAACTGACCGCGTGACCAGTACCGGCAACACCAACGCCATTGCAACGTTGACAGATCGCCCTCGCCTGCTACTCCAACCCCAGCTTCGTCTGCTTGCCGGGGCTTTTGCCGAGCAGCGGATCGTCCGGGTGGCGCTCCAAACCGGCGTTCAACACCAAGGGAAATAGACCTTGCGACCGGCGTTCGCCTTACATACCCAATATCCACATCGTGGAACACCTAGTTCGGCTTCCAGAACGTGAATTGGTACATCCTATCCTTCTTGAACAGCATCAACGTGTCTGAGTACGCTCCTTTTCGGACCACATCCCCGGGCTTGGCGATATGGTCAAAAATGCCCCGCTTGTTCCCCAGATCAGTGCTCGGATAGAACACGTATTCAACGGGATCATGACGAACCATCAATCCACATCCCTTGTGGGCTGTCCGTACCCTCACGATGGTGTCATTCAACTCGGCTGCATTGAACGCAGCGAAGTGCTCCTTCCCTAGCCGTATTGACCTTCGCTGCTGCCAAATAGCCAGAGGCACCATGACAAGCATGCTCACCGCAAAGAACCTAATGGTCGCCTTGTTGGACATGGTGGGATCAGTTCAAAGCCACAAAAGGTCACTGCCCCCCATCTCGAGAGCCGAAAAGCACACTATCAGCGAAGATCTGATCATCTGAATTGTGCTGAACACTATCATTTCCTACTCCAACCCCAGCTTCGTCTGCTTGCCGGGGCTTTTGCCGAGCAGCGGATCGTCGGGGTGGCGTTCCATGTTCTCCAGCTCGATCTCCTGCCGTTTCAGGCGGGCCATCGGGCTTTCCTCCAGATCCTCTTCTTCGGGTGCCTCCAGGTTGCCCACCTCATCATCGGAGATGAGCATCTGCTGGCGCTCCTCCAGTTCGGGCGTCATTGGAATGAAGACGGGGTCCAACAGCTCCAGGTCCTTTACCTTGAACGGGCTCAGGCGGTTACCGATGGCTTTCACGCCTTTCACACCGATGAACTTGTCGAGGTCGATGGTCTCGTAGGCTTTCTGCGCGCTGCGCTGGTCGTAGCTCACGTGCACACGAGGAAGATCGACGAGGCTGTGGAGGTCGAGGCGGCTGTCGGGGTGTTCGCTGATGAAGAGCACCGGGTCGCGCGCGGGTTCAATGGCGAAGCGCTTCACGTGGTGCAGCTTCTTGTCACCTTCGAAGTAGATCACTGAAAGCACCATGCCTTCGCGGTGCTTCACCACGGTGAGGGCATCATCGGGGAAGTGCGTGCTGAGCGCGTACGGCAGCAGCATGTACTGCCCGCTCTTGGTGATGCACAGCACCTTGTCGTCGCCGGCGAAACGGCCCAGGTAGCGGCCGTGACCGGTGTCGTTCATGCGGCGTACGGTCTCGTCGTACCAGATGGGAATGGCGCCCAAGGTGCTGCCTCCTACTTCCAACTGCGTCACCTTGTGGATCATGTAACGCGTGAGCAGGTTGCCCTGGCTGCTGCGGCCCTTCACGCCCAGCGACGCGAAGTCCACGTCGAATTTCGTTTTGCGCAGGTTCGGCTTCGGGCGCAGGTGCACCATCACCTTTTCCGCGCGGCCGTCGGGGTGCGCAGTGAAGTAGAGCACTTTGCTCTTTTCCGTTCCCTTGGTCAGGTCGTACTCCTTGTCGCGCGTAACGCCCGTGGCGGCGAAGCGCTTCATGTAGTAGGCGCCCTGCGTGCCGTCCTGGTAGATCATGTGGTAAATGGTGCGCTCATCGTTCTTCTTCCACACTCCGATGTGCAGCACATCCTTTCCCACGAACTTCTTGTCCGCGACTTTCGTCACCATCATTTTGCCGTCGGCGCGGAACACGATGATGTCGTCGATCTCGCTGCACTCCTCCACGAACTCGTTGTTGCGCAGGCTCCAGCCCATGAAGCCTTCGGCCTTGTCCACGTAGAGCTTGCGGTTGGCCACAGCCACTTTCGTTGCGACGATGTTCTCGAAGGCGCGCAGTTCGGTCTTGCGCTCGCGGCCCGCGCCGTACTTCTTCTTCAGCTCCTTGAACCAATCAACGGCGTGGTCCACCAAGTTGTCCAGCTTGTCCTTCACCACGTCGATGGCGTCCTCCAGGCCGCGGATCAGCTCGTCGGCCTTGAAGCTGTCGAACTTGCTGATGCGCTTGATCTTGATCTCCGTGAGGCGCACCACGTCGTCGTCCGTGACGTCGCGCATCAGGTCCTTCACGTGCGGCTTCAGGCCCTTGTGGATCGTCGCCATCACCTCCTCCCAGCTCTCGGCTTCTTCAATGCGGCGGTACACCTTCTTCTCGATGAAGATGCGCTCCAGGGAGGCGAAGTGCCACTGCTCGTTGAGCTCGTTCAGGCGGATCTCCAGCTCGCGCTTCAGCAGGTGCAGCGTGTTCTCGGTGCTGATCTGCAGGAGGTCGCTCACGCTGAGGAACCGCGGCTTCTCGTTCTCGATGACGCAGGCGTTCGGCGCGATGCTCACCTCGCAATCGGTGAAGGCGTAGAGCGCGTCGATGGTATTGTCCGGGCTTACACCGGCCGCCAGGTGGATGGTGATCTCCACGTTCTCTGCCGTATTGTCCTCGATGTGGCGCACCTTGATCTTGCCCTTCTCATTGGCCTTCACGATGCTCTCGATGAGGCTGGCCGTGGTGGTGCCGAAGGGGATCTCAGAAATGACGAGCGTCTTGTTGTCCTCCTTGCGGATGCGGGCCCGCACGCGCACGCGGCCGCCGCGCTCGCCGTCGTTGTAGTTCTCGCAATCGGCCAGGCCGCCCGTGGGGAAGTCGGGCATGAGCTTGGGGCGCTTGCCCTTGAGCACGGCCACGCTGGCGTCGCACAGCTCGTTGAAGTTGTGCGGCAGCATCTTGCAGCTGAGGCCCACGGCAATGCCCTCGGCGCCTTGCGCCAGCAGCAACGGGAACTTCACTGGCAGGTGCACTGGCTCCTTGTTGCGGCCGTCGTAGCTCGACTGCCACTCGGTGGTCTTGCCGTTGAAGACCACCTCCAAAGCGAACTTGGAAAGTCGCGCTTCGATGTAACGCGGTGCCGCGGCACTGTCGCCGGTGAGCACGTTGCCCCAGTTCCCTTGCGGGTCGATGACGATATCCTTCTGCCCGAGTTGCACCAACGCGTCGCCGATGCTGGCATCGCCGTGCGGGTGGTACTGCATGGTGTGGCCGATGATGTTGGCCACCTTGTTGTACCGGCCATCGTCCAGCACCTTCATGGCGTGCAGTATGCGGCGCTGCACGGGCTTCAGGCCATCGTTCAGCGCAGGCACGGCGCGCTCCAGGATCACATAGCTGGCATAGTCGAGGAACCATTCGCGGTACATGCCGCTCACGCTGAAGGCAGCACCGCCCTCGCCCGGCACACCTTTGTGTTCGGGCTGCACGTGGCCGTTGCCGTTCTCTTCCGGCAGGTTGTTCAAGTCGTCTTTCTCGTCGCTCATGTCGTTGTCATCTCTGGGAGCCTATGAGCCCCACCTGCATTACAGGTCCGCTGTGGCGCAGAACCTATAGCTCTTTGTGTTCGTTCCCTGCACTTCGATGCTCACATCAATGCAGTAGTTCTGTCCGTCCACCACATGGCGGTGCCACACGAAGGCGCTCTGGTCGCTGGGTATCTGGGTGTCACCTTCGTACTGTTCCTCGCCGTTCACCGGCACGCCATCGAGCGCATAGGCCACCGAACCGGGGAAAAGGTCGGTGCGAACGTTGAAGTTGAACTGCAGCACGGTATCCACGGGCACACCCACATTGAACAACACCGTGGTGCTCGTGGAGGTCAACTCCAACAAAGCTGGTCCACTGTAATCCTGATCGAACGCATTGGTGGTGAGGTCCGCTTCGGCCACTTCGTCCTTGTAGCAGCCCGTGAACGTCGCCGACAAGCCAACGAGCAACAGCGCCTTCAGCATCCTGATGTGCTTCATCGTGCTGCCAGGTTGATGGTGAGCCCCCCGGCCCAGTAGCCGCCCCTGCCATCGGGCACCCAAGCCAATCCGTTGAACTTGATGCGTTCCTTGTCCTCGAACACCGGTACTTGCAGCTTGCTGCTCTTCACGTAGAGGTAGGTGGAGGCGACCGCCAACGCCCCCGTAACCCCCAGCGAGATGAAGAAGTTTCGCTCCGCTTTGTCGAAATCATCCTGGTGCGCAGGCATGGTCTCCTCCTTCAACTGGGTGATCGCCCCCGGCGAAGTGAGCGTTCGGTATTGATCCACATCCTCTTGCAACTGGTCGTGCGTCTTTTTGTACTTGCTGAAATACACCGCGCTGACAACAGCCGAGATGCCCGTAAGGCCCAACGGCAGCGCTCTGTTCAGCATGCGGTTCTTCCTGAACTCGTCCATGCGCAATTGGTAGTCGAGGTACTCGGTGCTGAACGGAAGTCGCAGTTTGAAATCGACCGTGCGATCCGGGAACACTGCCAATGTGGTATCCACGATGCGACGAGTGGGCGCCCAGAACTGGAAACGGTGCGGACCACCGGGCAAGGTCACCTCGCGCTGCTGCATCTTGTGCTTGCCATCGAGCACGAACACGAACTCATGGCCGGGGTCGATGAACAGGCGTAGAGTGCCGGGGGACTGGGCATGTGCCCATGTGGCCATGAGACCATGTGCCCCTAGTAAGAGCGCGAACCTCAGCACATGGCGGCCAATGGCCACATGGCCACATGAATTCATGGTCACATGTGTTTTCATGCCTCAACCTCCTCAGCCTCCAGTTCGCTCTTCGCTGCTGCCGCTGGTTCCTCGGCTTCCACAAGGTCCTTTTCCACCTTCAGGTTGCCGATGATGAACTCTTGGCGCTGCGGGGTGTTCTTGCCCATGTAGAAGTCGAGCAGGTCCTGCACACCGGCATCCTTGGTGATCATCACGGGTTCCAAGCGGATGTCGGGACCGATGAAGTGCTTGAACTCATCGGGGCTGATCTCGCCCAAGCCTTTGAAGCGGGTGATCTCAGGATTGCGGCCCAGCTTGCGGATGGCAAGCTGGCGTTCCTCGTCGCTGTAGCAGTAGATGGTCTCCTTCTTATTGCGCACGCGGAAGAGCGGCGTCTGCAGGATGTAGAGGTGGTCGTTCTTCACCAGGTCGGGGAAGAACTGCAGGAAAAAGGTCATCAGCAGCAGCCGGATGTGCATGCCGTCCACGTCGGCATCGGTGGCGATGACGATGCGGTTGTAGCGCAGACCGTCCATGCCGTCCTCGATGTCCAGCGCGGCCTGCACCAAGTTGAATTCCTCGTTCTCGTACACCACCTTCTTGGTAAGGCCGAAGCAGTTGAGCGGCTTGCCCTTCAGGCTGAAGACCGCTTGCGTGTTCACATCACGGCTCTTGGTGATGCTGCCGCTCGCGCTGTCGCCCTCGGTGATGAAGAGCGTGGTTTCCTGCTTGCGCGGCTCGTTCTTCGGGTCGCTGAGGTGGATGCGGCAGTCGCGCAGTTTGCGGTTGTGCAGGCTGGCCTTTTTGGCGCGTTCGCGGGCCAGCTTGCGGATGCCCGTGAGCTCTTTGCGCTCGCGCTCGCTGGCGAGGATCTTCTCCTGCAGGGCTTGGGTTGTCTCCGGGGTCTTGTGCAGGTAGTTGTCCAGTTGCCGGGCCAGGAAATCGCCGACGAAAGAGCGCATGCTCTGGCCACCGGGTTCGATCTCCAACGAGCCGAGCTTGGTCTTCGTCTGGCTCTCGAACACGGGTTCGATCACCTTCACGCTAACGGCGGCCACGATGCCGGTGCGCACGTCGCCGGCCTCCCAGTCCTTCTTGAAGTAGTCCTTGATGACCTTGGCCACCGCCTCGCGGAAGGCCCCTTGGTGCGTGCCGCCCTGGGTGGTGTGCTGGCCGTTCACGAAGCTGTAGTACTCCTCGCCGTAGTGGTTGGCGTGGGTCATGGCCACCTCGATATCGTCGCCGACGAGGTGGATGATGGGGTAAAGCGGTTCGCCGTCCATCTTCACTTGCAACAGGTCCAGCAGGCCGTTCTTGCTCTGGAACTTCTGGCCGTTGTAGTGGATGGTAAGGCCGGTGTTCAGGTAGCAGTAGTTCCACAGCAAACGCTCGATGTGCGGCTCGCGGAACTGGAAGTGGTGGAACATCTTCTCGTCCGGCTCGAACACCACTTTGGTGCCGTTCGGCTCGGTCGTCTTCACCAGCTTGTTGTCCTTGCGCAGCACGCCGCGGTCGAATTCGGCCATCTTCAACTCGCCGTCGCGCGCGCTGTCAATACGGAAGTAGGAACTCAGCGCGTTCACCGCCTTGGTACCCACGCCGTTCAGGCCCACGCTCTTCTTGAAGGCCTTGCTGTCGTACTTGGCGCCGGTGTTGATCTTGCTCACCACATCGATCACCTTGCCCAGCGGTACGCCGCGGCCGTAGTCGCGCACGGTAACGCGCGTTCCCTCGATGGTGACCTCCACTTTCTTGCCGTGGCCCATCACGAACTCGTCGATGCAGTTGTCCAGCACCTCCTTCAGCAGGATGTAGATGCCGTCGTCGTAGCTGCTGCCGTCGCCGAGCTTGCCGATGTACATGCCCGGACGCAGGCGGATGTGCTCTTTCCAATCGAGCGACTTGATGTCCTCCTCGCTGTAATCCACTGTGCTCATTCTTCCCTGGAATGCCGGATGCTCTAGGGTTTCCGGCGTGCGGCGAAAGTAGCCGCAGGCTCAGGGGCGGCCGGGTTGGCGGTTCGGCCCGTTATCCACGATCGGGGGGAGTTTTCAACAGAGTACCTGCCCCCCGGCCGGAAGCCCGGCTCCATACCGTGGAAAGCCCTCCTCGCGGACTTGGCACGAAGCTGGCAAAGCGCGGCCGCCCGCTACCGGGCAGACCGATACATTCACACCCCCAAACAGAAAAAGCAGATGAGACTTTCCAAGACCCTGGCGGCACTTCCCCTGCTGCTGATCGGCACCAGCGCCGGCGCCCAGATGATGGGCCAAACGCGGACCACCCTGCTCAATGGCGACTTCAAGGCGCTGAAAGGCGAAGCCGAGGTGGACGTTGTCTTCGTGTACGACGGCATGCTCGTGGGCAATGGCCTCACGAACGAGCAGTACGTGACGAAGAAGACCGGTGAACTGAACAAAAAGGAGGCTGGCCGCGGCGACAAGTGGGCCGGTGATTGGATCGGCGACCGCGCCCAGCTGTACCATCCCAAGTTCTTCGAACTGTACAACAAGGTGATGGACGGCAAGCAGAAAGCCTCCGAGAACAACAGCGCAGCGAAGTACCGGTTGATCGTGAAGACCGTGAGCACCGAGCCGGGCTACAACATCGGTATCTCCAAGGTGCCCGCCAGCATCGGCACCACCGTGCAACTGGTTGAGATCGCCAACCCCGATGTGGTGCTCGGCGAAGTGGCCATCACCAACATCCCCGGCGCCAATGCCATGGGCTTCGACTACGACACCGGCGGCCGTATCGCCGAGTGCTACGCCAAGCTCGGCAAGGAACTCTCCAACTGGATGATCAAGAAGCAATGGAAGTGATCCTTGCGATCGCTCCAGGAACGCCCGGCCGCAAGCCGGGCGTTCTGTCTTTCATAGCCTCCCCTCCACCGCAGCCCTTGCTATGAAGTCAATGATGCGCCTCCGCAACTGCTCGTTCTTCACCTCGTACAGGTGCGCTTCGATGAAGGCACGGTCTTCGGCCTTGTTGGCGCCGTAGCGCAGGATGCCCGGCACGTTCGTCTGCACGGACAAGCGCAGGAAGCGCAGTTCCACACTGGCCGGTGCGGCTACAATGGCGCCGTCCAACAACGCCTTGCCCTCATTGAAGGGCCCGAAACGTGAGAACGGGTTCGACCGGTGCTTGCCCTCGGCCATCAACAGGATGCCCTTGTAGCCGCTGAGCAACGGATCGGCGGATGCATCGGCACCCGCCACTCTTGCTTGGAGCCGTTGGAGCACGGCTTCGTCCTCAAAGACCGCGCGCACGTTGGTGCGCAGGTCCGTCAGCAGATCGCTTTCGGCTTGCGCCGCATGCAGCCCAATCGAAAAGACCGACCAGAGGGACAAGAGCAGGATCCGCATTCACCGCAAAGCAAGCACACCGGTCTCACCCGGGCAGCGCTCAATTCACCTCACCCTGCCCTCTCCAATGGAGAGGGTGAATACCTGCAAGCGACATGCGATCCGTAAGCCGCACTCACCTGCCGATCGCACGAGGAGCGTGTTCGGAGCACTCTGACCCCTCTCCTTGGGAGAGGGGCAGGGGTGAGGTCAGTTGCTAGAACCGCAGGTAGAAAGACGGTTTCACGATGAACGGCAGCACGTCATCCCCGCCCAGGTGGTCCGTTCGCCAGATGAAGTCCACACGCGCCAGCTTCAGGATGTTCTCGATGCCGAAGCCGAACTCATAGTACGGCGTGGCCAGCACGCTGGAGCCTTCGTGCAAGAGATAAGGGCCGGTGCGGTTCTCAGCCCTGAGCGTTCCGTAGAACGCCTTGCCGATGATGAACTCGCGCAGTTTCAGCCTGCGTAACAGCGGCACCTTGTTCAGAAAGAACCCCTCGAAGTGGTGTTCCAGCATGAGCGATGCGTGCTCATCGCTGACGAACTCCAAGTAGTTCATCAGGTTGAACGCGTGGTCGTCGTTGAGCAATAGCGGGTTGCCGCCAGGCGTGTACAGCAGCGGAAAAGGCACCTGCCCTTGTACCGTCCCGCCCTCGGCAATGATGTTGAGGTAGCCCCATTTGTTGGCCCGAAGTTGATGCTCCACCCGGACCGTGTACCTCTGATGGTCGTAGTCGCCTTCCAGAAACCCCTTCATTCCGCCTTGGAATTCGAACGTGAGCATCGGGTACTTCAGGAAGAAGAGCCTCCGGTTCGCATCGTTCAGGTCGGCAGGCAATTCCTGTGCGCCCCAAGCCAACCGTAGCGAGAGCTTCACGCTGGCACTGGTCACCTCGCCGAGGGCAAGCGTGTCACCTTCCAGGTTGGTGCTGCGGAAGTCGAAACCGAGCGGCGACATTCGGCTTTGGTACACCCCTGCCCTGCTGCTGAACCCGGTGAACCACTGACGCTCCAGCCAGCCTTCGCTTTCCTCCACCAACATGCGGCGCTCGTCACCAGCGATGCGGATGAACGACGTGAGCACATGGTCCAGTGCGATCATGTACGGCGTGCGGCCTTGCTGCACCAGGTCATGCCGGTAGCGCGCACCGAGGGTCCAGCGGGCATTCGGGTCGCGATGTCGCTTCTCGACTGCGCTCGAAGTGACAACATCGGTTGATGAACCCGACCTGACCGGCAGGAGATGGTAACGCGCTTCCAGACCACCCTTCCAACGTTCGTCATTGAAGCCGTAGGCAATGTGACCGATGAGGTCGTAGCGCTTGCTCAGCCGATCGGTGGTCCTCAAACCGAGCTTCGCGCGGTGGCCCTCCACGGTGTTGTAGCTATAGAACGACCACACGTTGCCGATGTCGAGCTTCCTAGCGGGCAGCCACCCCTCCCCGATGACCTTGCTTGCATCCACCAAGCGCGTCCACTTCGGGTCGCTGTTCATGCGGCCCACCATCTCTTCCACGTCCTTCTCCTCTGCGGTCAGCGGTGTGGCCCGCGCCTGCTCCCACCACGTGCTGTCGCGCTCGAACGCCTTTGCATCCATCACCACTGGATCCACACCAGCGTAGAAGTCGTTGCCGCGCGGTTGGTCCATCACGATGCCTTGCACTACCGACGTCTTGCGCCCGAAAAACCCCGTCATCTCCTTGCTGTTCTCCACCACCGTGAAGTCGGCCAGCACTTGGCTCTTGTGCAGGAACCACTGCCGGTCTTCCACCCGCTGGTAGTTGTAACGCAACCAGTAGTTGCGCACGAAATTGATGTTGGCCTCAATGCTGAACGTCAGGTCCACTCGCACCACGGCGTACGTGCTGTCGTGGATGTACATCGTGCCGGCGAACGCCACATCGCTGCGGCCCTTCGGTTTGAAGTCGATGCGGTGGCAGTTGAACCCGTCGATGGTGTAGATGCTGTCGTGCAGCGTGTGGTCGTAGTTGCGCTTGTAATGGTCGTTGATGGGACTGGGGAAAGCGTGCTCCAGTATCACCACGTAGTTCTCGTAGATGTCCGGGTCGATGTACATGTCCTCCACGAACTCGCTGATGCGCGGTGCACGGAAGAACTTCACCGTTCGGCGGCCTTGCACGATGTCCTTGCGGGCAGGCGGCTCTTTGCGGTAGAAGTGCTCTTCGCTGCTTTCCGTGAGCAGGATGGGCAGGTAGTTGACGCCATCGGCCGTGGTATCCGCATAGTCCCAGATGTAGTCGAAGGGCCGCAGCAGAACGTTGCGTTTCACCTTCTCCGTGAACTGGTTCAGATCGAAGCGGACGCGGTGATAGACCTCGTATTCGTATGCCCTCAACCTATCGGGGCGGTTGTTGGGCTTGTTGGCGATGACCTTCCGAAGGATGCGCCAAGCAGCCGGTTCGCGCACGGCCACGATACGCGCCTCGGCGAGTTCCTTGGTCGACGAGAAAAGTTCGATGTCCAGCTCTTCGGTCACACCGTCCGCAATGGGCAGCGTCTCCGGATGGTAGCCGAACATGGTCACCACCAGCGAATCCACATCGCGACCGGTCTCCAGAAAGAAGCGACCGGCGCTGTCGGCATCGGCGCCGATGGTGGTGCCTTGGAAAAGAGCTTGGGCGAAGGCCAGCGGCTCGCGGGTTTCGGCATCGACCACGCGACCGTATATGCGCGTGCGCTGAGCGCTGGAAACAAAGGGCAATAGGAGCAGACCAAGCACCAGTATTACCCCGGGCATGGATCGCTTCCCCGCGCAAAGCCTCGGGGCAAGCTCCGCAAAGCCTCCTCGCGATGACGCGCTCGAAAAGACCATCAGGACCAACAACACCAAGACCTCCACCGTTGCTACGTGCTATGCGGTTATTTCGGGCCAAGCTATCGCCCAGCGCACCACATGGACAGCATCCGCGGCACCCGGTCACCGTTCGCGGCGCATGCGGCGTTCGGCGCTGATATACGCGCCTTGTCCACCACTTTGTTCAAATTCGGCCGGTCCGTTCCGATAGCCTACTGGCCCAGAGTGTTGGCCATTACCGGCATTGTGGCATTGAACGCACCATTGCGCTGGTGGGAAAGCCTGCGCTATGGTGCGGCCATCAAGCGCTCTGTCGTTCGTTCGCCCGTGTTCATCCTCGGCCATCCGCGCAGCGGCACCACCTACCTGCACTACGTCATGGGCCGCGACCCGCAGTTCGCAAGTCCAGCGGTTTATGAAGCCCTGATGCCATGGACTTTCCTGAGCGCTGGCGGCTTCCTCCGACGGATGCTCGGCAAGGCTTTGCCCGCCACACGGCCCATGGACAATGTGAAAATGACCGCCGATGCACCGAAGGAGGAAGAGTTCGCACTGGCATGCATGGGATCGGCTTCGCTTGTGACAGGCTACTTCTTCCCACGGCGCCTGCCGCTCATCTTCAATGATGCGGTTCTGCTGAACGACACATCCTCGAAAAGCACCTGGCAAGGCAATGTGCAGTACTTCACGCGCAAGCTCTCGCTCAAGTATCCGGGCAAGGCGTTGCTGATGAAGAGCCCGGCGAACACCGCTCGCGTGAAGGAGTTGTTGGAACTCTTTCCGGACGCCCGCTTTATCCACATCCATCGCGATCCGCTGACGGTGTACGCCAGCACCATGAAGCTCTACAGCAAGATCCTTCCTCAACAAGCGCTCGGCTCAATGGACCGCACGGCTCTGCGCGACTTCGTGCTGAAGAGCTATTCCGCCATGCAGGCGAAATACGAAGCCGACAGGGCTGGCATTCCGGCTGGCCGGTTGGTGGAGATCCGCTACGCGGACTTCGTGGGCAATGAAATGGCGATCCTGGAGAGGATCTATTCGTCGCTCGGGCTCGATGGGTTCAACGCCGCACGCCCGCACATGGAAGCGGAGATCTCTGCGTCCAAGGATTACGAAACCAACAAGTACAACCTCGGTGAAGAGGAGGTGCGGATGGTGAAGCAAGCGTGGGGACTGCCGTGAACGGCTAACGCTTCACCTTCCCCGTCGTCGTCATTTCCAATTCGTCCACGAAGCGGATGCGCTGCGGCAGCTTGAATGCGGCCATTGACGTGCGGCAGTGTGCTATGAGGTCTTCTGCATCACCAACCGCTCCGTCGTTCAAGACCACATCGGCCTCAACCACCTCACCGAGCAAGGGGTGTTTGCCACCGTGCACCCGGCAGCCTCTTACCGCTGAGTGCAGCAGCAGCACCGCTTCGACTTCCTCCGGGAAAACCTTGTTGCCCGCCACATTGATGACGGACTTGCTCCGCCCGGCAATGGTGATGAGCCCATCGGGTGAACGTATAGCGAGGTCGCCGGTGAGGAACCAGCCGTTATGCAGATTGTCCGCGCGAAGGCTGGGCGGCGACAAGTAGCCATCGAACAGTCCCGGGCCTTTCAACGCAAGCTGCCCCATGTTGCCATCGGGCAGCGGGTTCAGGCTCTCATCGAGGATGGCTGCTTGGAAATCGGGCAGCACATGGCCCACGGCCTCGGGATGTTGCGCAGCTCCGTCGGCATTGATGATGGGCAGACCCACTTCGATGATGCCGAAGGCCTGGTAAACCGGTCGCCCGAATTTCAGATGGAAGCGATGGCACAGATCCACCGGTAAACCAGCACTTGTGGAGATGACTCGCTCCAACGGACCAAGCGTTGTGCAGCCTTCATCGCTCACCAGCATCCGCACGTGCATGGGCGATGCGTAGAGCATCCGCGCTCCCGACCGATCAGCGGCCTCTATGATGCTCGCTGCGGTCAGGTCATCAGCCAGCACGATCGTGACGCCGAAATAGAGATAGAGCATCACCGACACTACGAAGTGATAGGCCATGGGCAGCACCCATACCACGGCATCGCCTTCGCCAAGCTGTAATCCCTTGTTGGCCGCTTCAACACGCGCCACGACGGAGCGATGACCGATGACCACGCCTTTCGATGTTCCCGTTGTTCCGCTTGTGAACCGGATGAAGGCCGCATCGGGAACGTGGGGGGCGATGCTCGCATGGTCGCGCTTGTGCAGGCACAACGCGAACGGTCCCCCGCCGATGGACAGTTCGGCTGCGGTGCTTTGCTCCAGCACCGCGTGCAGGCCAGCTCCTTCCACCGCGGCCGCCCGCTCCGCTTTGGTGAGGTTGTCCGCGATCGGCATCACCACGGCACCGCACTTCAAGCCCGCAAGCATGCTGACGATGAACCCCGGCCCATTGTGGTCCACAATGCCCAGGCCCATGCCTGTCCGCAAACCGAGCCGTTGCAGTTCCGCTGCGCGCGCTTCCGCCTGCCCGATGAGAGCTACAAAAGTCAACCGCTCCGATCCACAGTCCACGGCGACTGATGCAGGCCATCGCTGGGCACGTTCGCGTACCACGTCGTAGAAATTCATGGCCGTGCCCATTCAGGGAAATTCTCACGGCGGATCTGTTCAATGGCCTCGCCTTCGCCCTTGCCCATTGCGCTGAACGAGGCCAGGACGCCCGCCGCGAACCCGGTGCTCATGCAAGTGCCCATCACCCGAGCACTGGCAATGGCCATTTCGCTGGCGCTGATGGAACGCCCGGCGAAGTAGAGCCCTGGAACACTGGGTGAAGTCAGGGCACCGGACGGAACGAGGTAGTATTCTTCCTCCGGCATCCACTTCATGTCAGCGCCGGGCCCGTCGCCCCAGTGCTCAATGGGCCATGCGCCGATCGCTACACCGTTCGCAGGCTTTCTGCAGTTCAGGACATCCTCTTCGGTCAATAGCTCACGTCCCATGGGCCGTTGTTGCGTTCGAACGCCCAGCTCAGGTGCCACTGCCTCAACAGTGACGTTCCTGAACGTGTTGGTACCCTCGCGCAGCAATTGGACCAATCCGAGCGCTATGGCCCTGCCTTGGCCGTTCAGCGCACCGATGTCGTCATTCTGCGCAATGCGCCTGTTCAACGTGATCTTCAAGGAAGCTCGTCCTTCGCACAACGAGCCATGCACCACGCCAACATGTTTGATCCCTATCGCACGTGCATCGCCCTTGTCACGCGCCCGCTGAAGAGCGCGATGCGCGGTTGCCTCAAGGCCCTGCACGCTGGTGGGCAACAGGCCGTTGACCTGCAGCACGTGCGACGGTGATTGGTACAGTTCCTCTTTGATGAGCGCGCCACCGCGGAGCTGCGTGATAAGCGCGTTGCCCGTCGCATCCACTATGCACTTCGCAAGCACGCACCGCTCACCTTCCGATCCCTGCGTTCGCACCTCGAATCCTCCCTCGTTTTCCAAGCATGCCAGCACTGTGGTCTTCAGGCGCAAATTGTAGGAGTGCGTCATCATTTCCATCTCCAATAGCCGTCCCATCAGCTGCATCGGATACGGTTGGAACCAGAGCCCATGGTCCCCTTGTTGCGGCTTCGGACCGCCCATTTCCACAAGGACTTCCGGGATGAACCTGGACCAATTGCCGAGCGTTATCCGCGGTGGCTCCGCCGTCGACCGCAAGTATGCACCGCAGATAGTGCCCACCATGGCATCGGTGGCCTTGCCTCCCGGTCTTTCGGACCGCTCGATCAACACGGTTTTGGCCTTGGCCGCAAAAGCGCCCATTGCCGCGCTCCACCCCGCTATACCACCGCCCACGACGAGCACGTCGCAGGTTTCAGGTTGAAGCCGTGGTGCCGCCATTGCCGGTGAGCAGGGCCACAAGGTCGGTCTGGAATTGCATTCGTTCAGCGGCGGACAACGCTTCGGGCACGTGTCCTATGACCAGTTGAAGTCCGTTGCTGTTCCGTTTGAACGTTACCGTGAGACCGGGCGGCGCAGGAACGCTGGCATAGTCCACTGCGGAAAGCACGCGCGCCCCACCGAAAGAGGTCACGCCTTCACCTTCATCGCCGAGATCGGAGAACGACAGGCTGGCATAGTCGCCGCGCATGGGCAGGTTCACCAAGGTGCTGTACAACCAGAGCGGCACACGGCGGAAGAAGTTCAGCAAGGATGTGTAGCGAGCGGGCACGTCAGCGGCCAGTTGCCGCTTCACCTGCGCATGAACGGCGGCGATGGCCTTCACCCGATCACGCACCAAATCGTCCTTCAGCCGCGCGAAAACGAACGTGAGGTTGTTGCCGAACAAGTGCCCTGCTGTTCCCTTCCTGCGCTTGCTCACGGGCATGCTCACCCAGTAGTAAGGTGGTTTCCCGCCGCGTGCATCGAACACGCGTTGCAACGCGGCAAGTGTTGAAGCCAGATTGAAGTTGCTCATCCCGAACCGCGCGCCGTGGGTCCAAGCCTGCTTTTCCATTGCATCCGCCTGCGCACGGTCGAACTGCACAACGCTGAACACCGGAGCGCCGACGGGACCGCGCCGCCCACGGAGCAGCCGTGCCATGAACCAGAACGGCGAGCCCAGCATGTAAAACATGATGTAAACCGTGTTGCGGAACTCCGGCCACCAGTGCTGGCGTTCGCGCTCCGGGAACAACGACTCCTTCGGCCAGGCTGGGGCACCAGGTTGGATGGCGTGGGCGAAATTCACCATGCCCTTTTGGTCGAACAGGGCGTGGTGCGCACTGATGACCGCTTGTTTGCGGCCATCCGCGAGCCCGACAAGCTGCACATGCACCGGGCATCCGCCAAAAACAACGTCGCGCTGCAACACCAGCGCGACATGGTCTTCCGGTGAGCAGTTCTCGAGCAGCGCTACGTTCTTCGGTCCCGCATCATCACCGCTGAACTCCCACTTGGGCATCACCAACGTGGCCCGCCGCAAGCGCAGTGCCGCAGCCAGCCTGAAGTTGTGATTGGCCTCTATGCCCTGGGCCAGCAGGCGCAGATCAGCGGATGGATCCAGTTCCAGGGCTAACCGGACAACATTCCCGACCCGGCTGCGCTTGCGCATGTGCCGATCCAGCAGCACTTGGAAGTTGTCGGCTCCGGTGAGCGGCCAAGCCCTGATCATGGGTTGCTGACGAACGTTCCGTTCCGCACCGCACAGGCACAATCGGCAAGTGCTTGCGCGCTTTCCAGATGCTTGCGTTGCAGCGCGGTCTCGGGCAGTTCGATGCCGTGTTTGCGTTCCAGGTACATCACCAGTTCAATGACCGACATGCTGTCCACACCCACATCGGAGAAGAGCGTGGACGGCTCCACAGCCACCGACTTGTCCAGCACGCGTTCCCGGAGATAAGTGCAGAGTTCAAGTGCGATCGTCGCAGGATCGGGGTTCATGGATCGAACAACCTGCAGGATGGGGCCGCAGACCGGCCGCGAACGTAAGACCAGCGAAAGCCTTGCGCTATTTTGCCACCCTTCGATGCCCACCCACCTGTATGCAACGTATTGAGCTGGCAGACCGCCCACCCGTGCTTGACGCAGGCAAGGCGGGCACTGCAAGGAAACAAGCACATGGCACGAAAGGCCGATGTGCGGTTGTGGGGTCAGGAGTGGCCGGACTTGCTGCAGCCATCCGCCTCGCCCATGCAGGCCACGACGTCACTGTTATTGAGGCGAACGACTACCCCGGAGGAAAACTGAGCGAGCTTCGGATGAACGGTTACCGCTGGGACATGGGTCCCACGGTTCTGACCATGCCGCGCTACATCGATGAACTGTTCGCCCTTTGCGGCGAGGACCCGCGGGCGTACTTCAACTATGTGCGCATCGACCCCGGGTTCCAATACTTCTTCCAGGATGGATCGGTGATCCGGACGTGGGCCGATGCTGAGAAGTTCGCGGATGATGTCGCGGCGAACAGCAAGGCTTCGCGCGAGAGCGTGCTGACATTCCTTGAGCGTTGCCGCGTAAAGCGCGAGCTCACGGAGGAGGTGTTCCTGGAACGCTCGCTGCACCAACTGAAGAACTACTTCAACAAGGCTACGCTGCGTGGCCTGCTGAACTTCCACAAGGTGGGCGCCTTCACCACCATGGCCAAGGCGAACGCCGCGTTGTTCAAGGATGATAAAGTGGCGGCCGTGCTGAACCAGTTCGCGGGCTACACGGGCAGCAATCCGTACGCGGCCCCGGCCACGCTCAACCTCATCTCCTATTACGAGATCGCACTCGGTTCATACGCGGCCAAGGGTGGCATGCATGCCGTTACCAAAGCCCTTGTGGCGTTGGCCGAACGGCAAGGCGTGAAGATCCAACTGGGCACACGCGTGGAACGCATCTCGGTCATCGACAAGCGTTGCGTGGGACTGGAGATCAACGGGCGCACGGTGAAGTTCGACCGGGTGATCAGCAACACCGACATCCGCACGGTATACGACAAGCTGATGCCGGAACAGCACAAGCCCAAACGCGCTCTGGACCAGCCGCGCAGCAGCAGCGTCATCCTGTTCCACTGGGGCATGGACCGGGCCTTCCCGCAGCTGCACCTGCACAATATGTTCATGAGCAACGATGGGCGCTCGGAGTACGACCACATCTTCAACAAGAACACCGTTCACCCTGACCCGAGCGTGTACCTGCACGTGAGCAGCAAGGTGAACGCCGATGACGCGCCCCCGGGCTGCGAGAATTGGTACGCCATGGTGAGCGTGCCGCACAACACCGGGCAGGATTGGGATGCACTGGTCCGCTCCACGCGCGCCACCATCCTTGCCAAGCTCTCCAAGATGCTCGGTGCCGATGTGGAGACGCACATCACCTGCGAACACTCGCTCGACCCGCGCACGTTGGAGCGGCTTACGTCGTGCGCGTTCGGCAGCATCTTCGGCACCAGCAGCAATGGCATGTTCGCCAGCTTCCTGCGCCACCCCAACTTCAGCAAGCGCATCAAAGACCTCTACTTCTGTGGGGGCAGCGTGCACCCAGGACCCGGCATTCCACTGTGTTTACTTAGCGGGAAGATCACGGCGGGACTTGTGGAGGAAGAGATCTGTCGGCACTGACCGGAACGAGAAACGGCCGCCACATCGTGACGGCCGTTCCCAGGATCGATCAGTGGATCAGTTGCCCAGCTTGGCTTTCATCTCATCATACTTCGCCGTGTTGCCGTTGCGGGCATACAGGCGCTTCAGCTGCTCCATGGTGCTCTTGTCGTCCGGGCGCAGTTCGTAGGCGCGCTCGAAGTAAGGCAGCGCCTTGAAGTACACTTCATCCACGCTCTTCTTGGCCTTCTCGTACTCCGTGTCGCTCTTGATGTCCTTGATCTTCTCGGTGATGACGGCTGCGCGGTTGTTGTAAAGCACGCCCACATTGTAGTTCGCATCGAAGTTCTTCGGGTCCAGTTCGATGGTCTTCTTGTAGTCGGCCTCGGCCATGTCAACGTACTTGGCGCGGTCGGCTTCGCTTGGCGCACCGGCCCCGTCCTTCTTGTTGCTCAACTCGTCATAGATGCTGCCGCGCAGCATGTAGAGCACCGGGTCGCCGGGATCCGTGGCGATGGCATTGTTCACGCTGGTCAGCGCCTCCTCCACAGGGCGGCCGGCCTTCAACTTCAGGAAAACGATGTCCTTGACCAGTCCCTTGCTCGCCGGGAACTTGGCTGCACCTTCCTCGGCGGTAAGCAAGGCAGCCTCCACATCCCCTTGCTTCTCTTGAGCGGTCACCATGTAGCGATGCGCCTCCTCCTTGGGGTAGCCCATGTCGATGCACTCCTTGTAGCGCTTCACGGCCATCACCAGATCGCCCTTGGTGTCATAGGCCAGTGCGCTGTTGAACACAGCGTCAATGTCCTTCTGTCCGAATGTGGTGGCGATCTTCTCGGCCTGCGCGTACAGTGCAATGGCCTTGTCGTACTCCTTCGCTTCGAAGGCCTCGTTACCAGCGTTCAAACTCGCGCCTTGCAACGCACCTAGGCTCTGCACGATCTCGGTCTTGTAGCTGCCTTTGGCATCCAGCTCGTTGGCCTTCAGGTAGCTCTCCACTGCCTTTTGCATGGCATCGGGGAATTGCGGCTTCAGCGCGGCATGCTGCGGATCGAGCGCAATGAGCCGGTAGATGTCGCCGCGGTAGCGCCAGGTCTTCTCCTTCATCATCGTGCCCTCGTTGCTGATGGCGGGCTCAATGAACTCGGCGGCCTTGGCCAGGTCGCCGTCCTGCAGGTAGTTGTATGCGCTAACCACGTTGGAATTCTGCGCGAACGCGGCGCAGGCAACGGTCATGAGCGCGATCGAAAGGGTCTTCTTCATCGTCCTTCGGTTTCGGTCCTATTGTTCGTCGGGGGCGTCGTTGGCAACTTCGGTGCCATCGGTGGCCTCGCCATCTCCTTCGCTGGGTGCATCACCTGTGGAAGTCTCCGCTTCGTCCTCCTCGTGCAGGTCACTGTCCACCTTGGCAACAGCAGCGATCTGATCCTTGGCGCCCAACTCGATGAGGCGCACACCTTGTGTGGCACGGCCAAGCACCCTCATTTCGTTCAGGCCCATGCGGATGGTGATGCCGCTGCGGTTGATGATCATCAGGTGGTCATCCTCCTTCACGTCCTTGATGGCCACTAGCGCGCCGGTTTTGTCCGTCACCTGGATCGTCTTCACGCCCTTGCTTCCGCGGTTCACCAGGCGGTACTCGTATTCGCCCTTCTCATCCACGATCGCCGAGCGCTTGCCGTAGCCGTTCTGGCTTACCACCAGCACTTGGCGTGTGGAGATCTCGGCCTTGTCGATGGTGATCATGCCGATAACCTCATTGTTCTTGCTTCCGCCTTCCAGGTTCATACCGCGCACGCCACTGGCGCCACGGCCCATCGGCCTCACATCGCTTTCCTCGAAGTGCACCGCACGTCCATCGCTGCTGGCCAGGATAACGTGGCTGTTGCCGTTGGTGAGGCGCGCTTCGAGCAGTTCATCGCCCTCGCGGATGCCCACGGCAATGATGCCATTGGCGCGTGGGCGGCTGTAGGCTTCGAGCGTGGTCTTCTTGATGATGCCGCCCTTGGTGCACAGCACAACGAAGTGGTTGTTCAGGTACTCCTCGCTCTTGAGGTCCTTCACGTTCAGGTAGGCCACAACCTTGTCGTCGGCATCAAGCTGCACGAGGTTGATGATCGCGCGGCCTTTGCTCTGGCGGTTGCCTTCGGGGATGTCGAAGACGCGCATCCAGTACACCTTGCCCTTCTGGGTGAAGATGAGCAGGTAGTTGTGGTTGGTGGCCACGAAGAGGTGCTCGAGGAAGTCCTCATCGCGGGCTGTTGAACCACGTGCGCCCTTCCCACCACGCCCCTGTGTGCGGAATTCGCTCAGCGATGTGCGCTTGATGTAGCCCAGGTGGCTTATGGTGACCACCACCGCGTCGTCGGCGATGAGGTCTTCCATGCTCATGTCGCCACCGGCCGTCACGATCTGGGTGCGGCGCTTATCGCCGTACTTCTCCTTCACCTCGCGCATTTCATCCTTGATGATGGCCATGCGCAGGCCTTCGTCGGCGAGAACGGCTTTCAGGTGATCGATGAGTTCCATGAGGGCCCTGTGCTCCTCGCGGATCTTGTCGCGCTCCAAACCCGTCAGGCGCTGCAAGCGCATATCGAGGATGGCGCGCGCTTGGATCTCGCTCAGACCGAACTGGGTCATCAAACCATCCCGTGCTTCATCGGGTGTTTGACTGGCACGGATGAGGGCGATGACCGCATCGAGATGGTCCAGCGCGATGAGCAGACCTTCCAGGATGTGGGCACGTTCCTCGGCCTTGCGCAGATCGAACTTGGTGCGGCGCACCACAACATCATGGCGGTGGTCCACGAACCGTGCGATCATGTCCTTCAACTTGAGGAGCATGGGGCGGCCGTTCACCAGCGCGATGTTGTTGACGCTGAAGCTGATCTGGTTGGCGCTGTGCTTGTAGAGCTGGTTCAGCACCACGCTCGCCATGGCCTCCCGCTTCACCTCGTAGGTCATGCGGATGCCCTGGCGATCGCTGTAGTCGTCCACCGCGCTGATGCCTTCGATCTTCTTTTCGTTCACCAGTTCGCTCACGCCCTTATCGAGCTGAAGCGCCTTGTTCACCTGGTAGGGCACCTCGGTCACCACGATGGTCTCGCGGCCCGTCTTCGGGTCTTCTTCAACATGCGCCCGGCTCCGCAGCACGATGCGCCCACGACCGGTCTCGTAGGCCTCTTTCACGCCTTCGATGCCATGAATGACACCACCCGTGGGGAAGTCGGGGCCCTTGATGTGTTCCATCAAGCCCGCCGTGTCGATGTCCTTGTTGTCGATGTAAGCGATGGTGGCGTCGCACACCTCGCTCAAGTTGTGCGGCGGCATGTTGGTGGCCATACCCACGGCGATACCCGCAGCGCCGTTCACCAATAACGTCGGGATCTTCGTGGGCATCACGGTGGGCTCTTCGAGCGTATCGTCGAAGTTGGGCCGCATGTCCACCGTCTCCTTGTCCAGATCGGCCATCACCTCCTCGGCGATCTTGCGCAAGCGCACCTCGGTGTAGCGCATGGCTGCCGGCGGGTCGCCGTCCAAGCTGCCAAAGTTGCCTTGGCCGTCCACCAGCGGGTAGCGCAGGCTCCAGCTCTGGGCCATGCGCACCATGGCGTCGTAAACACTGCCGTCGCCGTGGGGGTGGAACTTCCCGAGCACCTCGCCAACGATCCTCGCGCTCTTCTTGTAGGGCCGGTTGCTGAACACGGCCAGTTCCTGCATACCGAACAGCACCCTGCGGTGCACGGGCTTCAAGCCATCACGCACGTCCGGGAGGGCCCGGCTCACGATCACCGACATCGAGTAGTCGATGTAGGCCGTGCGCATTTCGTTCTCTATGTTGATCGGAATGATCTTCTCTCCGTCTGCCATGTCAAGCTTCAAGTCTCAAGTTCCAAGTCCAAAGTTCCAAGGCACCCGCATCCCAGCGGCCGCCATTGCGTTTTACAGGTCGAACGGGCGTCCTCGTTCCATGGCCGTCAAGTTGTCGCTCCACCGTTATGGCTTGAAGCTTGACACTTGGGACTTGAAGCTTGAACACCCCCTCCCGAAAAGGCGCCCGAAAGTAGCCTGCCCCCTAGGATGCACCGTTCACATTTTTCCACAACCGCACACGTTGGTGTGGATAAAAGGACCGCACCTCAAAAAGTCGCCGCCGAACCCCTAGGATAGCTTGCCCCCGCCGGGTGGTAGCCTACTTTGGGCGTTGTACGGTGACGGGCGGAAACCACCTCCGGGCCAAACAAAGAGCGAACGATATGGACGCGAAATTCTCTCCCAAGGTGAAGGAGGTCATCTCCTTCAGTCGCGAGGAAGCCTTGCGCTTGGGCCACAACTTCATCGGGATCGAGCATATCCTGCTGGGCCTCATCCGCGAAAGCGACAGCAACGCGGTGAAGATCCTCCGGCGACTGGAGGTGGACGTGGACCAGCTCCGCAAGACCGTGGAGAACGGGATGGAGCCGGCCAGCGCCATCCAACCCACCGACAAGGACAAGATCACCCTGGTGAAACAGGCCGAGAAAATGCTCAAGATCACCTTCCTGGAGGCCAAGGTGTTCAAGAGCCAGCAGATCGAAACGGAGCATCTGCTGCTCAGCATCCTGAAGGATGATGACAATCTGGCCACCCGCACCCTGAACAAAATGCAAGTGGACTACGAAAGCGTTAAACACGAGGTGGACACGATCAAAGCCGATAGCCCCAAGCCTGAACGACCCAAGGCCAGCGGTGCCACCGACGACGACGATGATGATGGTGGCAGCTTCCAAGGTGGGGGAAGCGGAGGTGGCGGCGGCCAACGCAAGCAGGGCGACAGCAAGAGCAAGACGCCCGTGCTGGACAACTTCGGCCGCGACCTGACCAAGCTTGCAGAAGATGGCAAGCTGGACCCCATTGTGGGCCGGGAGAAGGAGATCGAGCGCGTGAGCCAGATCCTCAGCCGCCGGAAGAAGAACAATCCCGTGCTCATCGGGGAGCCCGGCGTGGGCAAGAGCGCCATAGCGGAAGGCCTGGCCCTGCGCATCATCCAGCGCAAGGTGAGCCGCGTGCTGTTCGGCAAGCGGATCGTGGCGTTGGACATTGCCAGCCTGGTCGCCGGCACCAAGTACCGGGGCCAGTTCGAGGAGCGCATGAAGGCGGTGATGAACGAGTTGGAGAACAGCCCGGATGTCATCCTGTTCATCGACGAGATCCACACCATTGTGGGAGCGGGCGGTGCCAGTGGCAGCCTCGATGCCAGCAACATGTTCAAGCCAGCCTTGGCGCGCGGCGAGATCCAATGCATCGGTGCCACCACGCTGGACGAATACCGCCAGTACATCGAGAAGGACGGTGCCTTGGAACGCCGCTTCCAGAAGGTGCTCGTTGAACCGACCAGTGTCGACGAGACCATCCAGATCCTCAACAACATCAAGGAGAAATACGAGGATCACCACAACGTGAACTACACGCCCGAGGCTGTCGCCGCTTGCGTGAAGCTCACCAATCGCTACATCACGGACCGCCACCTGCCCGACAAGGCCATCGACGCCTTGGACGAGGCCGGTAGCCGCGTGCACATCAGCAACATTGTGGTGCCCAAGACCATTTTGGATGTGGAAGGCAAGATCGAGGAGGTGAAGGAGGAGAAGAACAAGGTGGTGCGCAGCCAACGCTACGAGGAAGCCGCCAAGCTCCGCGATAAGGAACGCCTGCTGCAGGAGGAACTGGAACGTGCCAAGAAGGCTTGGGAAGAAGAGAGCCGCAGCCACCGTACCACCGTCACCGAGGAGAACGTGGCCGAAGTAGTGGCCATGATGAGCGGCATCCCCGTTACCCGCATTGCCGAAAAGGAGAGCGGCAAGCTCCAGCGGATGCGTGAGGAAATGGTTGGTAAGGTGATCGGCCAGGAGGAAGCGGTCAAGAAGGTGGTAAAAGCCATCCAGCGTAACCGCGCAGGCTTGAAGGACCCTAACCGCCCCATCGGCAGCTTCATATTCCTGGGCCCTACCGGTGTTGGGAAGACACAGCTGGCCAAGGAACTGGCCCGCTACCTGTTCGATACGGACGAGGCGCTCATCCGCATCGACATGAGCGAGTACATGGAGAAGTTCTCCGTGAGCCGCTTGATCGGTGCTCCTCCGGGATACGTGGGCTACGAAGAGGGCGGCCAGCTCACGGAGAAGGTGCGCAGGCGCCCGTACGCCATCGTATTGCTCGACGAGATCGAAAAGGCACACCCGGATGTTTTCAACCTTCTGCTTCAAGCACTTGACGATGGGCAGATGACCGACAGTCTTGGCCGTCGCATCGACTTCAAGAACTCGATCATCATCATGACGAGCAACATCGGGGCCCGTGACCTGGCGGACTTCGGGAAGGGTGTCGGCTTCGGTACTCAAGCACGTGAACAACAGACCGAGGACAACAACAAGGGCGTCATCGAGAAGGCCCTGAAAAAAGCCTTCGCTCCGGAGTTCCTGAACCGTATCGACGACATCGTGGTGTTCAACAGCCTGAAGCGCGAGGACATCCACAAGATCATCGACATCGAGCTCGCGAACGTGTACAAGCGCATCGCCGAACTGGGATACGACCTGAAGCTCACCGACGAAGCCAAGGATTTCCTTGCCGAGAAGGGCTACGACGAGCGCTTTGGTGCCCGTCCCCTGAAGCGTGCCATCCAGAAATACGTTGAGGACACCATGGCCGAGGAGATCATCAACCAGCACGTTGAGGAAGGCGATAAGATCAGCGTGGGCCTCAACAAGGAAAAGACCGATGTCTCGATAAAGGTGACCAAGGGCAAGAAGAAGGTGGGCAAGGGCGAAGACAGTAAGGAGCTGCCCCCAGCTACCGAAGCCTGATCAACCGCGCATCCTGTCGAGGACGCGATTGACCACGGTCGCGTCCTCGATGGACAAGTTCGCATTGGTCGCTTCGATATCGCCCCGCACGAGTTCATCCACCCTGCCGAGAAGCTCAAGACCGGTCAGGGTGATGCTGAGATGTACCACGCGCCTGTCGTCAGTAGCGCGTTCGCGCTGAACGAGCCCTTTCTCGATCAGTTTGTCCACCAGTCGGGTGGCGTTGGGTGCCCGGTCCACCATCCGCTCCTTCACGGTCTGCATGTTCACAGGGGCTTGCGCGCCACGCAGGATCCTGAGGATGTTGTACTGCTGCATGCTCAACCCTGAAGGCGTGAGGACCGCATTGTGGCGCGACCGGAGCCAACTGGCGGTGAACATGATGTTGAGCAGTGCCTTGTGCTGCTCGCTCTCAAAGCGGCTCTTGATCTCCTCGTCGATGATGGCCATCGGTGGTCGAAGTTAGGTTTGTGCGGTTCGACACCCTCTATTTTCGGCCCTTTAGAACCCACCATGAAACCCACACAGGCCTTTGTCGTCGCCTTTTCGTTACTGCTTGTTGCGTGCGGCGCAACTGATCAACCAGCACAAGGCGTTGACACAGCTCCGGCGGGCACAGGCACCGCTTCCCGGTCCGACAACGGTTCGCAGGGCGACCCGCGGGACAACTGGCAGCGGCCTCAGGAAGTGTTCCGCGCCATGGGTGGCATACAGGGCAAGGTGGTGGCCGACCTATTCGCTGGCGACGGATACATCGCCTTCCACATGGTGAAGGCCGGCGCGGCCAAGGTGATCGCGGTGGATACGGATCCAGCGAACATTGCGGCCATGCGGCAAAAGAAGGCCGAGCTCGGCCTTGACGACCAACGGATGGAGATCCGTCAGGTCGCCCCGGGTGAAACCGGTCTTGAAATGAACGAGGCCGACCTGACCTTCATGTTCAACCGGTACACGACCATTCAGGACCGCAAGAGCTACATGCAGAAGGTGAGGTTGGGCACCAAGTCGCCGAAAACGGTTTACATCATCGACTTTCTCGTGGCCGAAACTCCCGTTGGCCCGCCAGTGTCGCAGCGTATGAGCGACTCCCAGATGATGGACGAACTGGGCGAGTACGAATACAGCGATATGGGTGCCCGCGGCGACCTCCTGCCCTATCAGTACATTCTTTTCGCGCAGGATTATGTGGAAGGTGCGGAGAGCGAGCCGGGCCCTATGCAGGAACAGTGAGGATCTGACCCGGTGAGAACAGAAGGCCGTTGCAATGCAACGGCCTTCTGTTTTGGAACGATCGCTTGGTTCTAGTCGTCGTTCTTATCGTCGTCGCCGATGTTGATGCCCACGGTCAACCCATAGGTCAGGTAGCGGCTGTCGATCTGCCCCACCGTCGGGTTGTCCTCGAACACACGGGTTAGGCCAAAGCTCACACCGGGCTCTACCGTCACGATGCCCATGTCGAAACCGAGCGCTGCGTCCAGGTTCCAGCTGCCCTTGTTGAAGTCGCCTTCGTTCCACGCGATCTCTGTGTCCTTCACATCGTTGCTGAGGAGCACATCGTAGCTGGGACCGATCCCGAAACGCAGGTCGAACTGGTAATTGTCGATAATGCGGTAACCAACGAGCGTTTTCAGCTTGAGGTTGTTGCGCACCACCTTGCCTTCGGAGAAAGTGCTGTCGTTGTACTGGAAGAAGGTGCTGCTGCGGCCAAGTGCAACACCGGGTTGCAGGTAGAGCCGGTTCCCGATGCGGAAGTCGACGCCCAAGGAGTAACCTGCACGTGCGGCGTAATCGATACCGGCTGGCGGGTTGGTAAGCGTTTGGAAATTGAGCCCCAGTTGCGGGTTCACTTGGAACTGGGCGCTGGCGGCTGCCGATGCACCCATCAGTGCGAAGGCGAGAATGTGCTTCTTCATGGTTTGCGGTTCTGTCCGCGAGGCGGGGTTGGCAAGCCCTGTGCCACGCGACCGGTGGTTATGATGCCAGCGCCGCCGAACGTCACTGGTTCCGATGACGGACGCCCAGCACCACTGAAGGAGGAAAACGCCGTCACGTCCTGTTCGATCCAGCGTTCGACCCAACAAACCCACGTATCCATTTAGAACAACCTACGAACCCTGTAGGTGCTCTACTACATCTACGGTGCCTTGCAACTGCTTGGTGGGCTGGTGCTGTTCTTGGTCTTCGGTGGACTGAGCATGTTCCTGAACAGCGATGCAGTGGCCGATCACGCGAACGGAGACGTGGCGCCCGCGGTGGTGGGCACCGTTATGGGTGTCGTCGGCGGCCTGATAACGTTGTTCGTTCTAGTGGTCGCCGTGTTGAACATTCTCGCCGCCCGGAACATTGGCAAACGCAAAGGACGGACGTTGGTCATGGTTGCCGCTGGCCTGGATTGTTTCAGCTTCCCGTTCGGTACGGCTTTGGGCATCTTCACCTTCGTGGAACTGAGCAAGGATGATGTGAAGCAGCTGTTCACGAGTTAGCCTGTTCATTATCCACGCTTCACCGGAGCGCGTTTGCAACGCGCTCCTTCCGGGGGCGGCGCTTGCAGCGCCCTTCCCTCTTTATCCACACCTCCGCTCTCTTATCAACGATCGGCGGGGCCTGCGGGGGTGCCCGGATAGTTTCGCGGCAGCTCACCGCACATGCTCCCAGAACCCATGACCCGAACGGCTTCCGTTGCGGACATCGCCCATTTGCAGCAGGTCTGCACCCAGGTACGACGCGATATCGTGCGTATGGTGCACGCTGTTCAAAGCGGTCACCCAGGCGGCTCCTTGGGCTGCACGGAGTTCTTCACCGCACTGTACTTCCATGTGATGAAGCACGATCCCAAGGCCTTCGACATGGATGGCAAGGGCCAAGACATCTTCTTCCTGAGCAACGGCCACATCAGCCCGGTGTTCTACAGCGTTCTCGCGCGGAGCGGCTACTTCCCCATCAGCGAACTGAAGACCTTCCGCAAACTCGACTCACGTCTGCAAGGGCACCCCACCACCCATGAAGGTCTGCCGGGTGTGCGCATGGCAAGCGGCTCGTTGGGCCAAGGGCTCAGCGTGGGTATCGGTGCAGCACTTGCCAAGAAGTTGAACCATGACGATCGCCTTGTATACACGCTGCATGGCGATGGCGAACTGCAGGAAGGCCAGATCTGGGAGGCTGCCATGTTCGCTGCGCACAATAAGGTGGACAACCTCATCAGCACCATCGACGCCAATGGACGGCAGATCGATGGCGATACGAAGGACGTCATGGACCTTGGCGACCTCGAGGCCAAATGGCGGGCATTCGGCTGGGATGTCCTTCGCGCCGAAGGCAATGACCTGTCGAACCTCATCAGCGTCTTGGCCGATGCGAAAACGCGCACCGGAAAGGGCAAGCCCGTGATGATCATCATGCGCACCGAGATGGGCCAGGGCGTGGACTTCATGGTGGGCAGCCACGAATGGCACGGTATTCCCCCCAACGACGATCAGCTGGCCAAAGCACTGGCGCAGCTGCCCGAAACGTTAGGTGATTACTGACCCGTGCGTATCCGACTTCCGATACTTCTCTTCCTGGCCGTCCCGCTGCTTCTGCAAGCACAGGATGAACCCGCACGACCGCTGACGCGGATGCTCTTCGTGATGGACGCAAGCAACAGCATGAACGCGTTCTGGGGCAATCAACCGAAGATCAATACGGCTCGGCATCTGCTCCTGAAGAGCTTGGCGGAACTGGAAGGGCAACCCGACCTGGAGATCGCACTGCGCCTCTATGGCCACCAGACGCGCATTGAAGCCGGTAAGCAGGATTGCGACGACACCCGCTTGGAAGTGCCATTCGGGCCGAGCACGATCCCGGCCATCAAGCGGACATTGGAAAGTGTGCGCTGCCTCGGCACAACACCGATCGCGCGTTCATTGGAAAGGTCCGGTGGTGACTTTCCCCCGCTCGAACGAGGTGGAAGACCTGTGCGCAACATCATCATTCTCATCACGGATGGCATCGAGGCCTGCGACGAGGATCCCTGCGCGGTAAGCCGGGCGCTGCAAGCAAAGGGCATCGTGCTGAAGCCTTTCGTGATCGGCGTGGGGCTGGAGGACGGCCAGAAGTACAGCCTGCAATGCGTTGGCAATTACTACGATGCCAGCACGCCAGAGCTCTTCGAGCAGGTGCTTCAAGTAGTGGTGACCCAGGCGCTCAACAGCACCACTGCAGAGATCGACCTGCTCACCGATGATGGCACGCCTACGGAAACCGATGTGCCCATCACCCTTTACGACCAGAAGACCGGAGCGTTGAAGCACCATCTGGTGCACACGATGAACGAGAGAGGTTTGCCGGATACGCTGAGCATAGACCCGATCTTCACTTATCGGCTGGTCGTGCACACGATCCCTTCAGTGGAACGCAACGATGTGAAGCTGAGCCCAGGCATCCACAACAAGATCCCCGTGAGTGCCGGGCAAGGCACCTTGGAACTCAAGGTGGAAGGCATCCCGAACAACATCGGCTGGAACGATGCCAATGTGATCCCGTGCATCGTGCACCCCAACGATGCCGACAGCATCCTGCATGTGCAGCACATGGGTAGCGAAGAGCGCTATCGGACCGGCACGTACGACCTCGAGATCCTCACCCTACCAAGGATGCGGGTGAACGATGTGGTGATCGTTCAAGACAAGACCACGCCCGTTGTGATCCCGCAGCCGGGCGTGTTCAATGCGCAAATGGCTGCACCCGGTGCTGGCGCGGTTTTCCTGAAGACCGGCAGCAGCCTGCAGTGGGTAACCGACCTCGACACACGCAGCACCCAGCAACAGTTCCGCTTGTTGCCGGGCGAGTACCAGCTGATCTACCGTAGCGACAACGCCCGCCGTACGGAGTTCAGCATCACCAAGGATTTCAGCATACAACCCGGACGCAGCACCACCCTCAACCTCTGACCGATGAACGCAACGGCCTTCCCCGTCCTCGACAACAAAGACACCCGCAGTGGCTTCGGTGCCGGCCTCATGGAGGTGGCCAAGAAGAACGATCGTGTGGTGGCCTTATGCGCCGATCTCACCGGTAGCTTGAAGATGGATGCTTTCGCCAAGGCCTACCCGCACCGGTTTTTCCAAGCGGGCATCGCTGAAGCGAACATGATGGGTGTTGCGGCCGGGCTCACCGTCGGAGGCCTCATTCCTTTCACCGGCACGTTCGCCAACTTCTCGACCGGCCGCGTTTACGATCAGATCCGCCAGAGCATTGCCTACGCTGGCAAGAACGTGAAGATCTGTGCGAGCCATGCTGGTCTCACGCTCGGCGAGGACGGCGCCACCCACCAGATCCTGGAAGACATCGGGTTGATGAAGATGCTACCGGGCATGACGGTCATCGTTCCGTGCGACTTCCACCAGACCAAGGCGGCAACGATGGCCATTGCCGAGCACGATGGCCCGGTTTACTTGCGTTTCGGGCGCCCGAAGTGGCCGGTGTTCACGGCGGCCGATCGTCCCTTCACCATCGGCAAGGCCGATGTGATGACCGAGGGCAGCGATGTGACGATCATCGCGTGCGGCCACTTGGTGTGGCAAGCGGTGAAGGCCTTGGAAGAACTGGCGGCACAAGGGATCAGCGCCGAGCTGATCAACATGCACACGATCAAACCCTTGGACGAAGAGGCGGTCTTGAAGAGCGTAGGCAGGACGGGATGCGTGGTTACCTGCGAGGAGCACAACATGTACGGCGGCTTGGGCGAAAGCGTGGCCCGGGTGCTGGCGCAGCGCATGCCCAAACCCCAGGAGTTCGTGGCGGTGAAGGACAGCTTCGGCGAGAGCGGAACACCGGACCAGTTGTTGAAGAAGTACGGGCTGGACACACCGGACGTGGTGGCAGCGGTGAAGCGGGTGATGGCGCGGAAGTGAACCTCACCCCTGCCCCTCACCCAAGGAGAGGGGTCAGAGCAGAAGGAACAACGCTGTGCCAACGCCGAAGCCAGTGTGACCAGATGACTGCATTGCCCTTTGTTCTTCACCTGAGAGCATTTCACCCTCTACATTGGAGAGGGCAGGGTGAGGCCCCATGAGCGAACTCAGTGACAAAGAGCTTCTGGCCCTGTTCCGCGATGAGCAGTCGCGCAACTATGGTTTCAATCTCCTGATGCGACAGCATCAACAGCGGCTCTACGGTTTCGTGCGGCGCATGGTCACCGATCCGGACGATGCCAAGGATGTCTTGCAGAACACCTTCATCAAGGCCTGGCATGGGCTGGTGAACTTCCGCGAAGACAGCCATCTCTACAGTTGGCTGTACCGCATTGCCCACAACGAGAGCATCAACCACCTGAACAGGAAGAACAGGGCGATCTTCGTGAGCAGCGACACGGTCACTGAGCGCCTCACGGGCACCTTGGACAAAAGCGAGCACTTCAGCGGCGATGCGATACAGGAACGCCTGCAACGTGCTGTGATGAAGCTGCCGCCCAAGCAGCGCTCGGTCTTCATCATGAAATACTTCGATGGAAAGAAGTACGAGGAGATCCACGGCATAACCGGCACGAGCGTTGGCGCCTTGAAGGCCACCTACCATATCGCTGTGAAGAAGATCGAACAGTGGGTGGTGGCGGATCAAACCAACCCGAACGACTGACGTCCTATCCCCGCTTTCCGATGGAACCCATGGACCCGAACCAGCAGCCTGACTTCCGGCGCGGCGATGACGCGACGGAGCGCGAGGAGTTGCAGCGCTTGGCCCCTACCCTGTTCGGGCTCCCCAAAGCCGATCCGTTCGTGGTTCCGCCGCACTTCTTCGATCAACTTCCGCATGCGGTGCAGGCTAAGGTTGCGCAGCAAGACCGAGGCCGACGGTTCCCCTTGGTGTGGCGTTTGGCCATTGCCGCACCCGTGGTGCTGGTGCTCATCGGTGCGTGGTGGTTCCTGCGTGAACGACCCACGACGGACAGCGCGATCGCCACCGTGGACGTTTTGCCGACAGAGGATGACCTGGACGTGCTGGACGAAGAAGTTCTCTTCACAGCCCTCTCCGTGGATGGCGCCGCATCAGCCCTGACGCTGGGCACCGGGCTTACCGACGACGAGCTGCTCAGCTACTTGGAAAACGAGCACCCTGACCTCAACGAACTCATCAACGAACTATGAAACGCGTGTTGCAACACCTTCTGATCCTCTTCGTGCTCCTCTCGCCTGCTCTGCCAGCCGTGGCACAGGACGACGAACTGCCGCCGCTGAGCGAGGAACGCATGAAGGAGATCAAAGCCCAGAAAACGGCCTACCTCACCACCAAGATGGAACTGACACCGGAGGAATCGCAGAAGTTCTGGCCGGTGTACAACCAGTACGACAAGGAGCTCGAAGCCTTGCGCAGGGAGCGCCGTGAAGCACGCCGGTCGTTGAAACAGGACGCCGACATCACCGATGCAGAGGCCGAAGCGGCCATCGACAAGGAATTGGCCAACCAACAGCGCGAGCTCGACATCCGCAAGAAGTACAGCGCAGAATTCAAGAAGGTGATCGGTGCACGCAAGACGATGTTGCTGGCCAAGGCGGAGCGCGACTTCCTGCGCGAGTTGCTCGGACGCTTGCGCGACCGTCGCGAAGGTGGTGGTGGCCACGGCAACCGCCCCGGCGGACGTCGCTAAAGCACCCGCTGCACACGCGCCACCTCCCGTTGTGGGCTTTGCTTCAGCCGACAATCCCAAACGGTGAGCACGCGCCATCCAAGTTTCTTCAGCGCCTTGCGCTTCTCGGCATCACGCTCCACGTTCCGGTCCAGTTTCTTGCGCCACCAGCTCTTGTGCGTCTTCGGCCGCGGTGGTTGGCAATGCGGGCACTGGTGCCAGAAGCAGCCGTGCACGAACACAGCCACCTTCCGACCGACAAAGGCGATGTCGGGTTTGCCCGGTGCCTTGACGAAATGCAGTCGATAACCACGCACGCCCACCGCGCTTAAGGCTGCCCGCATCGCTTTCTCCGGTCCCGTGTTCTTGCTACGGATGCGGCTCATCTGCGCGCTCACGCGCGGGTCGGTGGGCATAGGGGCACGGCCGTCACGGAGGTAAGCGCGCACCACAGGCATCGCGGATATGTTACGCCGCCACCAACTGGAAGATCCGCTTCAGGGCCTTCACGGTATGCTCTACCTCATCAGCAGTGTTGAAGCGCCCGAAGGAGAAGCGGATGTTGGCGCCCGTTTGGTCAGGATAGAGCGCGGCCATCACGTGGCTGCCTTTGTTGCTGCCACTGCTGCACGCGCTGCCGCCGCTCGTTGCGATGCCTTCTATGTCGAGGTTGTAGAGCAGCATCTCGCTCTTGCCATCGTCAGGGAAGTTCACGCTGAGCACGGTGTACAGGCTGTCCGCACCACTGTCACCGTTGAAGCTCACCCCCGGTATCTCGGCCGAGAGGCGCTTCTTCATGAGTTCTTTCAAGCCGCCGATCTCGCGCTGGTGCTCTTCCATATCACGGTACGCGATCTCCATCGCCTTGGCCAAGCCCACAATACCAGCAAGGTTCTCGGTACCCGCTCGCATGTTGCGCTCCTGGCTTCCGCCAACGATCATCGGTTTCAGTGTTGAGCCGTTGCGCATGTACAGGAAGCCGATGCCCTTGGGCCCATGGAACTTGTGCGCACTGGCACTGAGGAAGTCGATGGGCAGTTGCTGCAGATCGAACCGGTAGTGCGCCATGGTCTGCACGGTATCGCTGTGGAAAAGCGCGCCGTGCTTTCTACAGAGCGATCCAATGGCGTTCAGGTCAATACGCGTGCCCAGTTCGTTGTTGGCGTGCATCACGCTCACAAGGGCATTCTTGTGCTTTGAAAGGAGGTGCTCCAGATCGGCCATGTCCGGGCGGCCATGTGCATCCAACTTCACCCAGTGCACCTCTGCGCTTCCCAACTTGCCAACCTCATGTGCCGTCAATTCAATGGCGTGGTGCTCGATCGCTGAGGTGATGATGTGCCTCACTCCGAGATCCCGCACGGCGCAGTGCAGCACCATGTTGTCCGCCTCGGTGCCCCCACTGGTGAAAACGATCTCGCCCGGGGTGCAGTTGAGCAACGATGCCACCTGTCGGCGCGCTTTTTCGATGGCCGCCCTTGTCTGGCGTCCGAACGCGTGGATGCTGCTCGGGTTGCCGTAGTGCTCCTTCAGATAGGGCACCATGGCTTCGAAGACCTCGGGGTCCAGTTGGGTGGTGGCGGCGTTGTCGAAGTAGATGCGGGGCATGCGTCAGTGACCGATTGAACGGCAGGCAAATATGGAGAGGACGTAACGGGCATGACGTGCCGCTACCGCACCATCTTTGACTTGTGCTTGCCATCCCGTTCATACCCCTGTACATCTGGTGGCTCATCGCCAAGAGGCCGCATCACCGATATCGATCGTTCATGTTCCCGAGATCGGGGTTTGAACTTCGACTGGACCGGTGGTCGAATAGTCTGTCAGCACGCAGGCAGCTACCTCGCCTCGGGCGTTCTTGGGAGCCTTTGGCGTAGCGCTCGTCTCTCAAGGAGCTTCCTGCTGAATGGTGTAGGTCAGCGGATCACGAACCTCAGGACCTGCTCGCCCCCACTGAGCTGTATGATCTTCAACACGTAGATGCCAGTGCCGAGCGATGCGGCGTCCAGGGACCCGTTGGTCGCCACGTTCAAGGCCACCTGCCGACCGGTCGCGTCGTGGCAAACAACACGATCACCTTCCAGCAGGCCGTGCACGATCACACCGCCGGAACCGTCGTGGTGCAGCCACACAACGGATGTCCCGTTCCTGCTGACCGCTACAGGCCCGAAGTACTCAACCTGTCCGTTCAGATCCACCTGTTTCAACCGGTAATACGATAAGCCGTCCAGCGCCTGTTGGTCGACCACACTGTAATGCGCCGTGGTTTGGCTGAACCCGGCAGCGGCGAGGGAGCCCACAGCGACGAACCGGTCGAGATCCCTGCTGCGTTCCACCACGAAATGACTGCTTCCTGTTTCCGTGGCCGTGGACCAATCCAGGCGAACCGCCTCTCCTACCTCCTGCGCGCTGAACGCGAGCAGTTCCACCGGCAACGGACCTACTGAAGCCCAGACATAGTCTTCGGTTTCGCCTTGCGGTGCCGCCATGTACGGAACGGTGGTGCTCATGGAATCCACCGACAATCGGATGCGGATGTAGAACAGGCCGCCGGTGTTGACGAAGGGCGGCACAGTGAACAGCATGCTGTGCACGGCCGAACCCGACAATGCCGGAATGCCAACCGCGTTCAACGACCGCTCAAGGGAGTCCAGGAAATCACCGTCCGCGTTCCAATCGATGTACGCCCGCAGGTGGGTTTTCGAAGCTGAGTTGTTGGTGGCGCGCGTAGGCAATGCGTAGCTGGACCCCGCAGGTGGCCATGGGTCGACCCAAGGGTTGTTGGTGAGGGCATCTTCTTCAGTGCCATCGCCATCGGCCATAAGGCTGTTGTTCGCCAGCACTTCTACCCCAGGGGCGACGAAACCAAGGTTCACCCCGGAGAAGAGCGTGCTGGCGGCGGCCGGGGGCTGATAGTTGATGTTCAGATCGTAAACGATGGGTGCATCGCCGTAGTCGTATTGCACATTGGCAATGGTGACCTGGCAGCTCTCGGTGGTCTCGCAGCCGTTCGCGTTCACCGTGGTCAAACTGATCTCCACGTAGCCGTTCGCAACGTCCACAGGTGTGGGCGTGTAGGTGAGCGTGGGCGCTGTCACCGTTCCACCGCCAGCAATGTTGGCCACCGTGGTGGAGCTCCAGAAGCGTGTGGTCGCACCGGTGACACTGATGCCGCTGAAAACAATGTTGCTACCCACCACAACGGATCCGGGACAGTTGAAGCCGCCGATGACCGGATAAGGGAACACCGTGACGCCTGTCGCATCCGAAGCGAGGTTGCTTTGGCCTGTCGGGTTGATGGCAGTATGGATACTATCGATCCGGGCGAAGAGGTTGACGGTGGCGGCGCCGATCGCCAGGTCCACGTTGAAGGTGGAAACGCCCGTTGGTATCTGGAGGACGGGAATGGACTGCGCACCAAGGTTGCCGTAAAGTGCATTCGGCACGGCCGGATAGAACGGATCCAGCACGTTGGGCGGGGTGATGTTGAGTCCTGCAGTGGCGTTGTAGATCTCGCTGGCGTAGGTGGCACCAGCACCGGTGAGGTTCAGGAACAAGTCGGTATTGCTGACCGTCAACCCGCTGTTGTTCGTTATGGTGACGGTGGCCTGAACGAAATAGCCCGTCCCGCAACTGCTCGCCGCGGGTATGTTAACGGCAATGGTGATCTGGTTCCCCGGTGTGCAGTTGGTGCCCAATACCGGGATCGTCACGTTATCGCCCGTGTGCACCGCGCCGTTGAACCCGTCGATGTTGATGAAGCCCCCTGCATTGAAGCCGATATCAGGCAGCACCAGTGGCGGCTCGTCCAGGACATTGACGGGACCGGCTGCAACACCCATGCTCAGGTTGTAGGTACCAGCCACTACACCGCTGTAATCGTAGATGTATTGGCGCACAAGGCATTCCCCCGCGTTGAGAACGTATGGCAGTTCCACCTCGAAGAATTTGGCCAGAAAGGCTTCAACGTCCGTGTCCAAGGCGGTCTGGTGGGCTCCCGGCGTGGCGATATCAGTGAGGCTTAGCGTGGCCCCAGCGATGTACACGGACCCTTGTGCGCTCACCGCCGCACTGTAACAGTCTTCAACATCGGTGCCCCCGTAATAAGTACCCCAGGTCTGTTGCCCAAGGCCATCGAACTTCATCAGGAAGGCATCGTCCTCAATGCCGTTGAGCACCGTGCCGTACGAGAAGGGTGTGGCGATGAGATCAGGACTGGTGGTGCTGCCGGTCACATACGCGTTGCCTGCGGCATCCGTCGCCACGTCGCGGGCCTCATCGCCATCGCTCCCTCCAACATAGTTACCCCATTGCCGCACACCGGTTGCATTGTACTTCACCAGGAAGCCGTCCTTGCTACCCGCACGGAAACCTTGGTGCAAGGCCCCGAACGCGATCGCATTGTCGCTGTCCGTGGTACCGGATAGGAATGCGTTGCCCGATAGATCGCACGCAACGCCCATTTGCTCCTCCGTTTCCAGGCCACCACAGTAGGTGCCCCATTGACGAGCACCGGCAGCATTGAACTTCACCAGATAGGCATCGGGGTTGTTGTTGCCGCCATACGCTGCTTGCGGTGAACCGGCCGTTGAAATGCCAGCGGTGCTCATGGTCTGCCCGGCCAGGAAGACGTTGCCGGTGGGATCAGTGGCCACCGCGGCTTCCAACTCCTCAAACGCACCACCGTAGTACGTGGCCCATTGCCGCACGCCGACCGCGTTGAATTTCACCAGGAATTGGTCGCTCACCCCGTTGAACGTATTGTCGAACGCGCCAACGGTCCCCAGGTTGGTGGAGCCTTCCGTGACACCAGCGAGGTAAACGTTGTTGGCAGCGTCCGTGGCCACGGAGAAGCCGAAGTCCGCATCGGCACCGCCGTAGTAGCTGGCCCATTGGCGCACGCCGTTACTATTGAACTTCACGATGAAAGCGTCCTCAGCTGCATTCAGCGCTGCCTGGTGCGAACCCGCAGTGGCAATGCCCGAAGGGCTGTCGGTGAACCCGACCAGGTACACGTTGCCAGCGGCATCGGTGGCCACGCCCGTTCCGTAGTCGTCATCCACATCGCCATAGTAGGTACCCCATTGGCGTACCCCGTTGCTGTTGAACTTCACGAGGAACGCATCCCGCGCATCCGTGTAGGCCGGCCGGTGCGCCCCCACGGTACCGATCCCCACCGTGCTCTTGGTGGTTCCTGCTATGTACACGTTCCCCGCCGCATCCGTGGTCACACTGAAGGCCTCATCGCTGTCCTCTCCTCCGTAATAGGTGGCCCAATCGAGGTCCGTGGAGTAAGTTCCTGTTTGAATGATGTTGTTCACCATGACCGCGCCGGGCACGGCAATGGGCAGCGTTGGGGTGATGAAGGCGGATGCGTCGCCTGTGTTGCAGATGCTGATCTCGTAGGTGACCAGGTCATTACAGCCCACGCCGCCGGTGGTGATGTTCGTACTGATGATGGCCTGCGGAGGACAGGTCACGGGGTCATCCACACGATCCGCTTGCGGGCTGATGTTATTGAAGGTCGCGAACTCATCGGCCACAACGGTTTCGTTGTAGAGGTTGAAAGGGATCGGAGGTGCATTGCCTGCCAAGGCGCCGTCGTAGTTCACGACAGCATACAGCGTGTTCGTGCTGGCGAACTGCAGGCTGGGCACCGCAGTACTGAAGCTTGCACCCGGCACCAACGTCTGCACACCGAAGTTCTGCACGAACAACAGGAGGCTGGTGGCGTTGGTGGGCGGCCCATTGTAGAAAGACACTACCAGCGGTCCGTTGAAATCGACCGCACCCGCGTTGGAAATGCTCAGGTCAGCCACGAAGTTGGGCGGAGGCGTGGTGCAACCGCTGGCGGTGAACGCATCGACGGTTATAGCAAGGTCGTACGATGGATCGAAGGAGCCGTTGCACCCGGCATTGATCATGTCCTGGACCAACTGCACGTTGGCCTGCATCAACTGAGCATACGTCGGTGCGCTGAAATACCCGCCGGGGCTGGCCACATTGGTGCCAGCAAGCACAGCACAGCCCGAGGCCGCCTCAATGGCCACTACCACCACGTACACACCGGCATTCTTCACCTGGGTTGCCAGTGTGCTCAACCCTGGCGGCACCTGGCTGCAGGCCGCATCGGTCATCAGCACGATCACCGGCTTGGCCACACGGCCGGGCACCGGGGTTTGCCCAATGGACTGGTAGGCGTTGAGCAACGCCGTGTATGGGTCGGTGCCACCGATCAACGCCCGAGGGGCGTTCTGATAAGCCAACACATCGGCCAACAGGTCGGAATAGCCCACGCCCGCCACCGGGAAATTGAATTGCTGCCACACGCCCGGGCTGTCCCAGTCCGCGATGGCCATACGGCTTTGGCCGGGCCCACTGCCCCACGGTTGCATGCCATTGAACAAGGCCGTGATGAACTGCCTGCTTTGGGTGTTCTCCAACGCGCTGACGGAGCCGCTCTGGTCGTTGGCCACGAACACGTCCAAGGCACAGGTCTGTGCAACAGAGACCGTCGCACCGCTCATTACGGAGGCGCAGGACAGAACACCCAAGTACCGCTGCAAGGCCATTGCTCGCTCGAAGATGGCCACAATTAGGACTGCACGTTCGATCACACGCTGAAACGGGAAGAACAGCGGACGAAACGGGCCACCAACGACCTGAGGGGCAATGTCCCCTGAACGAGGAACGGTCTTTCGGACCAGTGGAAGCGGACTATCTTCACTGCCACACCCATGCGCATCATGTTCACCCGGTTGTTCCTCACGTGTGTCCTTTCCAGTTCTGTGCTCGGTGCATTGGCCCAGCAACGCGCCGTGCATTCACGCGCCTGCATCAACTTGAGCGGACACGCTGATGCAGTCCCTACGCTTCAAGGCTTGGGCATCTGCCTGGACCACACCGACCTCTCGCCCGGCAACTTCGTCAGCGGCGATTTCAGCGAGCGTGATCTGGACCTGGCGCGGCAAGCGGGCTTCGAGGTGCGCGTGGAAGTGGCCGACATCGGGGCGTTCTATGCGGAACGTGCCGCCCACAACACGGGTGCTGACAAGTCTTTCGGTGAACCGGGCTGTCCGGGAAGTGAGACCTACCCGGAACCAGCGCATTTCGTGCTGGGCAGCATGGGCGGGTTCTATACTTGGCAAGAGATGCAGGACCAGTTGGATTCAATGGTGGCCCACTTCCCTGCCCTGATCTCCGCAAAGGCGTCCATCGGCACTTCGCACGAAGGGCGACCGATCCACTACGTGCGCATCAGCAACAACCCGAACGTGGACCAGGCCAAACCCGAAGTGCTGTACGATGCGCTGCACCATGCCCGTGAACCCGAGAGCGCGATGCAGTTGTACTACTTCATGTGGTACTTGTTGGAGAACTACGGTACCGATCCGTTGGCCACGCACATCGTCAACACCCGCGAGCTCTACTTCGTGCCGTGCGTGAACCCCGATGGTTATGTGCACAACGAGACCATCGCCCCAATGGGCGGCGGTATGTGGCGCAAGAACCGCCGCGACAACGGCGATGGTTCGTTCGGTGTGGACCTGAACCGCAACTACGGCTATGCATGGGGTATCGATGACTGGGGTTCCTCACCAAGTACCGTCAGTGACACCTACCGAGGTCCATCAGCCTTCAGCGAACCGGAGACCCAAGCGATGCGTGATTTCATCGTTGGTCGCGAATTCGTAACTCGGCACAGCCATCATTGCCGCGGCCATCTGCTGCTCTACCCATGGGGGCACGTGAACACGCTTTGCCCCGATTCCGCCGTGTTCTCCACATACGCCCAACGCATGACGGAGGACAACGGCTACCACTTCGGAACCACCTACGAAGCGCTCTTCTACCTGGCCAACGGCAGTGCAACGGATTGGAGCTACGGTGAACAAGTGGCCAAGCCGAAGATCTTCGGTTATGTACCGGAGACGGGCACCTACATCGACGGCTTCTGGCCTCAGCCCGATCGGATCGTGCCGCTGGCACAAGCCAATATGGAGCAGAACATCATGCTCGCGCTTTTCGCCGGCGCATATGCCGAAGTGAAGGATGTTAGCCCTCGCGTTGAGAACAGCACCACGCCCAGCGCGACCTTCGCACTACAAAGCCTCGGGCTCCAGGACGGCACGTTCACCATTTCCTTGGAGCCGCTGTCCAACGTCATCGCCGCCACCGGTCCCCAGACCTTCAGCGGTCTCGACACACTGGAAACCGTGACTGCGAGCATCGGCCTGACGCTCGACCCGCTGATCGCCGATGGCGAGTCCTTCAGCTATGTGCTCGTGCTCGATGCCAACAACCTCATCCTGCGCGACACCATTGAACGGGTGTATGGCGAACCGCTCACTGCCTTCAGCGACAACAGCGCCACGGACGACAATTGGACGGGTGGCTGGTCGCTCACGAACGAAGACTGGTTCTCGGCGCCCAGCTCGTTCACGGATAGTCCACTGAGCAACCATAGCGCTTTCGAAAACAATGCTTGGGGTCTTGCCGTACCCATCAACCTATCGCTCGCCACCACGGCCACGCTGGAATTCATGGCGCGCTGGACCTTGCAGAGCGAACTGGACCACGTTCAGGTGGAAGCCAGCGACAATGGAGTGTCGTGGACCGCGCTCTGCGGCACCTGGTCGCGGCCTGGCACGGACACCCAATTGGAAGATGAGCCGGTCTATGACGGCAAACGGACCGACTGGACCTTGGAACGCATGGCGCTTGACGACTTCATCGGTGGCCCGCTATACCTGAACTTCCGTCTGCGCAGCGAAGACCAGATCGAATACGACGGCTTCTACCTCGACGATGTGGTGGTGACCATCACGGGGGATGTTTGGACCGGGGTTGAACAGGTGGCAACATCCGGAGCGTCGGCACAATGCCATCCCTCGCCTGCCACCACCAGCGCGACGGTCTTCTGGGCTTTGCCTGAACACCCTGAAGACGCCCAATGGCAACTGGTGGATGGCCGTGGTGCGGTGGTGTTAGCCCATTCGGTGCTGGGGCGGTCCGGACGGCTGGATGTATCCGTAGGCCACTTGGCCTCAGGGCTTTACAGTTACCGTCTGGTTTCCAACGGGCTGGTACGGGCACATGGAAGACTGAGCATTCTGCCCCAATAGAACCCAGTGGGGCGATCGGCCGTTCAAAGGCCGCTATGATCCGCATCCCCACTGGTGCGCTGGCCACCCTCCTCACCGCCAGCCTTTTTGCCCAGCAGCCCGCTACTGACGCAACTGCCCTGTACACGCAGGCCATCCAACGCATGAAAGCGGAGGACCATGCTGCTGCCATTGAGGCATTCAACGAGCTATTGGTGTTGCGTCCGGAAATGAGCAAAGCCTGGTACTACCGCGGTTTGTGCCGGCAGGCCCAAGGCGATCTGGAGGGTGCTGCCCACGACCTGGAGCGCACGCTGGCCCTGCAACCCGGCGACGCCAACGCCCGCATCCGCCTCTACGACGTGTACACTGCGCAAGGAAATCCCCAACGTGCCATCGATGGGCTCACCAATTTGATGATGTCCTTCCCGACCGGCCCCATTGCCGAGCACGCACTGTTCAGCATGGGCCATGCGTACGTCCAATTGAACGACCACGCCAGCGCTCTCGCCGCCTATGAGCGCTTGGTCACGCTGGCGCCCAACAATGCCAAGGCCTGGTTCGACCGTGGGGTGGCCAAGAGCCATTTGAAGGACCTGCCTGGTGCCATAGCCGACATGAGCAGGGCCCTCGAACTGGACCCCACGCTCACGAATGCCTACGCCACACGTGCTTTGGCGCTCATCCACGCCGAGCGCAAGCAGGAAGCCTGCCCCGATCTGATGAAGGCAAACGAACTGGGCGACCCCAGCGTGGCTGAATTGATGGCCATTTACTGCGACTGAGGTCCGGTGACTTGACCTGTTTTCGGACGTCTTTGTTCGGCGCCGCGGCAGCATCTTTGCCGCCGAAGGCTAAACCGAACCCCAATGATCCGTTCCCTCTTTTCCATCGGTCTTATCGTGACAACATTCCTCAGTGCCAACAATGTCCATTCTCAAGCTTTTCAGGGCGGTGGCAACGTGCTGGGCTTGGGGATAGGTGCAGGCGGCCGGTACAGTGCATTCTCGACTTACTCCGGGCAATCGCCCGTTTTCATGATGACCTATGACCATGGCATGGGCTTCAAAGCAGGCCCTGGCGTGGTTGGCATCGGGGGCTACTTCGCGTACAAGACACTGCGGTACTATTACAGCTACGGTTACTTGGGGTCGAACTACTACTACGACGAGCGTTGGAACTACCTGATGTTCGGTGTCCGCGGCACATATCACTGGAATGAGTGGCACGGGATCGACAAGTTGGACACTTACGCCGGCGTGCTTGCGGGCTTGGACATCATCTCATACTCCGACAATTCCTACTACGCCTCGGGCTATGCGCAGCGTTCGTACCCAGGGTCCCGGGGCCGCACGAACCTCTTTGCCGGGGCGCGGTGGTACTTCACTGACGCCTTCGGCGCATATGCGGAACTCAGCCACGGGGTGAGCTACGCGACCATAGGTCTACAGTTCAAGTTCTAGTAACACGACAGCCTCGCAAGAAGGCCGCCCGTTCAGGCGGCCTTCTTACTTCGATGGGGTTATGAGCAACGGCCTTGTGGGAACTTCCCTCTGATCGTTGAAAAGTCGGCTGTTTATCAACAAGACCAAGGCCCGGTTCGGCGGGTACTTTGTGCCTGACGGTGGCGTGGAACATTCAGTTCCACCCTTCACCGACCACCGAACGAGACCATGGCCAAGATCATCAGCATAGTGAACCAGAAAGGCGGCGTGGGAAAGACCACCACCGCCATCAACCTGGCCGCCTGCCTGGGCGTGCTGGAGCGCAAGACCCTGCTGGTGGACGCCGATCCACAAGCCAACGCCACCAGCGGCGTGGGCATCGACCCGAAGAAGACCGGCCACAGCATCTACGAATGCATCGTGAACGGCACCGATCCGAAGAACGTCATCCAGGGCACGGTGAACCCGAACCTGGACATCCTCCCTGGCCACATCGACCTGGTGGGCGCCGAGATCGAGATGATCGACATGGCCAGCCGCGAGCAACAGATGAAGAACGTGCTGGACCCGCTGCGCGACCAGTACGACTTCATCCTCATCGATTGCAGCCCGTCCTTGGGCCTCATTACCGTGAACAGTCTCACCGCCAGCGACAGCGTGATCGTGCCGGTGCAGTGCGAGTACTTCGCGTTGGAGGGCTTGGGCAAATTGCTCAACACCATCAAGATCGTGCAGCAGCGCCTCAACCCGGCGTTGAGCATCGAGGGCATGCTGCTCACCATGTACGACAGCCGTCTGCGCTTGGCCAACCAAGTGGTGGACGAGGTGAAGACGCACTTCCAGGAACTGGTGTTCGACACGGTGATCCACCGCAACGTGACCCTGAGCGAAGCACCCAGCCATGGCCAGACCATCGTAATGCACGATGCCACGAGCAAGGGCGCGGTGAACTACCTGAACCTGGCGCGCGAGATCCTGCAGAAGAACGAGATGACGCGCATCCCTGAGCGCGAGCGTACCATCCCCATCGCGCAATGACGAAGAAACGTGGGCTGGGCCGTGGGCTCAGCGCCTTGCTGGAAGACAACAGCACGGAAGTGATCGCGCGCCCCGAAGGTGTGCGGGCCGAGGACGTTGCGCCGCCGCGGGCAGGTGGCACCATCAGCACCATTCCTGTCGACCAGATAGAACCCAACCCGTTCCAACCGCGCACCTCCTTCAGCCAAGAAGCGCTACTGGAATTGGCCACCAGCATCCGTTCGCTCGGCATCATCCAGCCGGTGACGGTGAGGAAGATGGGCTACAACCGCTACCAGCTCATCAGCGGTGAGCGGCGTTTCCGTGCGAGCCAGGCCGCGGGGTTGAAGGAGGTTCCAGCATACGTCCGCGTGGCGAACGATGAGGCCATGCTGGAGATGGCGCTCGTGGAGAACATCCAGCGCGAAGAACTCGACGCCATCGAAGTGGCCATCAGCTTCCAACGCCTGGTGGACGAGGTGAAACTGACGCACGAAGAGCTGAGCCACAAAGTGGGCAAGGACCGCGCAACCATCACCAACTACCTGCGCCTGCTGAAGCTGCCCGCCGAAGTGCAGCTGGGCCTCCGCCAGCGGCAGATCGCCATGGGGCATGCACGCGCGCTCATCAATGTGCCCGATCCCGCCCGCCAGATCGAACTCTACCACCTCATCGTTGAGAGCCAACTGAGCGTGCGGCAAGTGGAGGAATTGGCGAGAGAGAAGAAGTTCACCAACAACAAGCCGGCAAAGGCCACCATCGTGCACTTCCGTGATCTGGCCAAACAACTCACCAAACAGCTCGGCGTGAAGGTGAACGTGAAAGGCGATGTGCGCGGCAAGGGAAAGTTCGAGATCCCCTTTGCCGATGCCTTGGAGATGGAGGCCATCGTGAAGCGCTTCCCGAACTGAGCGGCCCGATGGTTGCTCGGTCGTTGATCATGTCCCGAGACATTGGCCCTATTGATCCTGCTCACGTCATCGCAAGCGGCAGCCTAGCGACCCAGCCAAATACACTGGATCGCTTCGGACCTAAAAAGGTCCTCGCGATGACGGTCCGGCCAACGTGGTGCAAGTCCTTGATGTTGATCGCGGTCGTCCTGTTCGCTGCTGGTGCGGCCGCGCAGACCGCCGCTCAGCCGGACAGCACCAACAACGAATGGCGCCTACGCCACTCCCCCACCAAAGCCACCATCTTCAGTGCGGTGCTCCCGGGCGCCGGACAGGTATACAACCGGAAGTATTGGAAGGTGCCCATCGTGGCAGCGGGCATCGGCACCTGCATCTATTTCATCGACCGCAACACACGCCAATACGAGCGCTACAAGGACGCCTACATCGCCCTCACCGACAACGACCCGAACACGGTGGACGAGTTCAACGGACAGTTCAGTGCGGGCGCAGTACTCGACGTAGCGAACACCTACCGGAAGTGGCGGGACCTGTCGTGGATCTGCACGGGCGCCGTGTACATCCTCAACATCGTGGACGCCACCGTGGATGCCCATTTCGTGCGCTTCGATGCCGGTGATGACCTGACGTTGGCCGTGGCACCAGGCTTTGAACTGGCTTCGCAGAACGCCATTGGGTTCAGCCTGCAGTTGAACTTCTGAAGCATGAACATCGCCTTGCTCGGCTACGGAAAAATGGGCAAGGCCATCGAGGCTGCTGCTCTGCAACGCGGGCACACCATCGGCTTGAAGGTGGGCAGTAGCAACGCCGGTACGGCACCCACCGGCTGCGATGTGGCCATCGAATTCAGTAAGCCGGAGCATGCCCTGGCCAACTTGCGGCTTTGCCTGAATGCAGGCGTTCCCGTGGTGGTGGGTACCACAGGGTGGTACGACCATCTGGCCGAGGTGAAAGCGCTGGTGCACGAACACAACGGCAGCTTGCTCTGGGCGAGCAATTTCAGCATCGGGGTCAACCTCTTCTTCCGGCTGAACAAACAGTTGACCCGGCTGATGGACCCACAGGCGGCCTACCATGTCCACATCGACGAGGTGCACCACATCCACAAGCTGGATGCACCCAGCGGAACCGCCATCACCCTGGCGCGCGATATCGACCTGAATTCGCAGCGGTACAGTGGCTGGGCCTTGCAGTCATCTGGCCAAGCGTACTCTCCCCTCTCCACTGGAGAGGGGACGGGGGTGAGGCCCATTCCCATCGCCAGCGAACGCACCGGCGAGGTACCCGGCAAGCACAGTATCTCCTGGACGAGCGAGGAAGACCGCATCGTCATCACGCACGAGGCGTTCTCAAGACAGGGCTTCGCAACGGGCGCAGTGGTAGCAGCCGAGTGGCTACGCGGCCGAACGGGGCTCTTCACAATGGACGATGTGCTGGACGAGGTCCGCTGACCGTCCATCACGGCCAATGTGCGCTTGCACCCGTTCGTAACAGCTCTTGGCAAGTCGCGGCGCACGGGCAACGCGGCGGATTGCGCACATTCGCGGGCCAACGAGCGAGGCGAGCAGCAGAGGGAGCGTCATTCCCCTGCCCCCTTCAAAGGGGGACAACGGCGTCTTCGACCGGTGGTTCTTGTATCCGACTGAGCAATAGATCATGATCCCGTACCTCTTCCTCTTCGCCTACCTCATCGTTCTTTACGCCACGCTGTGGAAGTTCTTCGTGAAGGCCGGCCGCAAGGCTTGGGAAGGCTGGGTGCCGCTCTACAACATCTACGTCTGGAACAAGATCATCGGCAAGCCCTGGTGGTGGTTGTTCCTGTTGCTCGTGCCGGGGGTCAACTTCCTCATGCTCATCATCATGAACGTGAACCTGGCGATCTGCTTCAATGCACGTGACCGCCAGCACTACCTGCTCGCCTGCTTCCTGCCTTGGTATGCGCTGCCCAAGCTGGCGTTCGGCGCCCAGTACAACTACATCGGCCCACTGCCGGTGAAGGAACGCCGCACCACGCTGCTGGCACAATGGGGTGATGCCATCCTGTTCGCCGTCATCGTGGCCACGGTGTTCCGCACGTTCACTTTCGAGGCGTTCACCATCCCTACGGGTTCGATGGAGAAGAGCCTGCTCATCGGCGACTATCTCTTCGTGAGCAAGCTGAGCTACGGCCCGCGCATGCCGATGACGCCCATCAGCGTGCCCTTCATGCACCACACCATAGCGGGCACCAAGAACACGCCCAGCTTCGTGGACTGGTTCAGCATGGACTACTACCGGCTGCCCGGCTTCGGCTCAGTGGAGCGCGGCGATGCGGTGGTGTTCAACTTTCCGGAGGGGGATACCATCGTTATCGACATGGAGAACCCGAGCTATTACCAATGGGTCCGTCAGACCCGAGGAGGAGTCAACACGGTCCTAGCTCGAAAGCGAGTGGGTATCCGCACCGCTGATGGCAGCTATGCCGAAATACCCGTTCAAGGCATACGAACAAGACCACTGGACAAGCGTGAGAACTACATCAAGCGGTGTGTTGGTCTTTCAGGGGATAGCATTGAAGTCCGCGAGGGACAAGTTTTTGTGAACAGTGCTTTGTACCCCTTGGCTGAAACCGGTCAGTTCAACTATTGGATGACCAGCAAGCCACAGTTGAGCGAGAAGAAGATGAAGGAAGATTGGGACATCAACAAGGCTGATTTCAAGCTTAGCCGTGACAGAGGAATTGCCCCGCCCAACTATGTACTGCCGGTGACACAGAGAGACTACGAGCAGTTCAGCGAACAGCCCATGATCAAATCCATTGTAGGCACTATGGAACCGAAGCATCCAGGTGCTGACGAAGCCTACCCCATCTTCCCGAACGACCCGGCCTACGCGTGGAGCCGCGACAACTTCGGGCCCATTTGGATCCCGAAGGAAGGCGCCACCACCCAACTCACGTTGGCCAACCTGCCGCTCTACCGCCGCGCCATCACCGCCTATGAGCACAACGAACTTGAGGTGCGTGATGGGAAGATCTTCATCAACGGCGCAGAAGCCACGAGCTACACCTTCAAGCAGAACTACTACTGGATGATGGGTGACAACCGCCACGGATCGCAGGACTCCCGCTATTGGGGCTTCGTGCCGGAGGACCATGTGGTGGGCAAGGCCGTGTTCATTTGGTGGAGCTCAGACCCAGAGGTAGAAGGCCTTATTGATGGCGTGCGCTGGAAGCGCATCTTCTCGCTGGTGGATTGATCCTCACCACGCCGCATGCCGACCTTTAGCGCGTGAAGGCCCTTTTGCACCGTTGGCGGCACATGAACGAGTGGCTGCGTGCGCTCTTCATCGCGATGCCAGTGCTGGTGCTCCTGCACCTGTTCGTGGTGCGCTGGGTTACCGTGCAGAACACGAGCATGTACAGCACGCTGCTGCCCGGGGACCTTCTTGCGGTGAACCTGCTGGCGGGCATCGGCGGCTATGAAGTGGGCGATGTGGTCGTGTTCCGCGATCCCGTGCAGGATGATCGCGCGATGGCCGCACGCGACCTGCTGGTGAAGCGCATCGTGGCCATGCCGGGCGATACGCTGCGCATGAAAGGGGGCGTTGTGTTCGTGAACGACGAGCCTATGCCCGCACCGGAAGGAGCCACGCGCAGTTGGTTGGTGCGGTTGAAGAAGGAAGACCAACTCGGCGACGTGCTCACCGAGCTGGGACTTCCCTCGGACTTCGCTCCTACCGGCCGCACCTTCATCGAACTACCGCTGAACGAAACTCTTGTCGAGGATCTGACGGCTTCCAAGCTGATCGCCGATGCAGAGGATATGGGCACCGACCGTGGGTCACCGGACCACATCTTTCCCTACAGCCCCACCTACCGTTTCAATGCCGACAACTACGGTCCATTAGCGATGCCGAGATCGGGCGATACGGTACGGATCGACGTCGGCCGACTGCCGCTGTACGACCGCATTATCACCCGGTATGAAGGCCACACCCTGGAGGCCAGCGGCAACAACATCTCCATGGATGGCAAGCCACTGGAGGAATACATCATTGAGGGCGACTATTGCTTCGTGATGGGCGACAGCCGCAACCACAGCTCCGACAGCCGCTATTGGGGCTTCCTGCCCCTGGACCACGTGGTAGGGCGTGCGGCTTTCGTCGTGCTTGGCCAGGACGGCGAGCGCGGCGGCTTCCGCAGCGGCCGCTGGTTCAGATCGATCGACTAGGTGACCAAACCACCGCAGACGTTGAGCGTCTGCCCGGTGACGTAGGCGCTGAGGTCGCTTGCGAAGAAGAGGCAGGCATTGGCGACGTCCTGCACAGTTCCCGGCCGACCAACAGGGATCTCCTTCGCCCAGCCTTCCACCACCTTGGGGTCCAGTGCGCCGGTCATCTCCGTGGTGATGAAACCGGGAGCTATGGCGTTGCTGCGGATGTTGCGGCTGCCCAGTTCCTGGGCCACGCTCTTGGTGAACCCGATGATGCCGGCCTTGCTGGCCGCGTAGTTGCTCTGGCCTGCATTGCCCTGCACACCCACCACGCTGCTCATATTGATGATGCTGCCGCTGCGCTGCTTCAACATGGTGCGCATGACGGCCTTCGTCATATTGAACACGCTTTTCAAATTGGTGTCCATTACGGCATCCCAATCCGCCTCGGTCATCCGCATAATGAGCTGGTCCTTGGTGATGCCTGCATTGTTCACCAGCACGTCCAACCTGCCCCAGTCGTTCACCACCTGATCCACGGCGGCCTGAGCGGCAGTTGCATCAGCGGCGTTGCTTTGGATGGCCACCACCCCACGTCCGGCATACTTCGTTCGCAATTCGTTCGCGCATGCCTCGGCTTTCGCGGGGCTGCTTACGAAGGTGAAGGCAACATCGGCACCTTCCTCCAGAAAGCGCTCAACAATGCCTTTGCCGATCCCGCGCGATCCGCCCGTTACGAGGGCCACTTTACCGTCCAGAAGTCCCATGATCGAAAGCCCGTTTTGTAAAGCGGGTTGCGGCGAATGTAGACGTCCCCTCCGTGCAGCGATGGACCCAATATGGCCGAGGCACCCATACACACTAGGAACCACTTGTGCAACCACATGATCTCGGGGTTGCCCGCCAGAGGAGTACTGGTACATTTGGGCAACACGTCAACCATGGAAAAGCGCTCCCCCCAACTCTGGCTCGTCGCAGGCCTTGTTCTCAGCTCCATCAACCTTACGGCCCAATCGGCCAAGCAGCCGCTTCCCGGAACTGCGCTATCGGGTGGCGGCCAGCATTCGATCGTGCAGAGCACGCCGCTGAGCGGTGTGGTAAGCGCTAAGACTTCCACAGAACGCTGGGCCAACAAACTGGTGCGTTTGGAAGCCCGCAACCCAGGGCTGCCTGAGGTGAATGTCATCAAGGACGCCAAGCTCGCGGAGAAATGGTCGACTGCGGCACGACCGCTCCCTCCAGCTTCACCAAAGGCGGTCTTGCCCGTGGTGGGAACCAATATGGAGGGCAATTGGAGCGTGCAACAAACACCGCCGGACAACAGCATGGCCATCAGCAATGGCGGTTGGATCGTGAGCGTGAACAACGACGAGATCGTGTACGCGCAATCCAGCGGTACGCTCACCTACGCCGCCTTCTGGGCCGACTTCTTCCAAGGTCAAGGGCTCTTCGCCAACATCTACGACCCCAAGGTGCTGTACGACAGTCAAGCGGACCGCTTCTTCATGACGGTGCTGCACGGCTCCGAGGCCAGCAACTCCATCCTGCTCCTGTGCTTCAGCCAAACCAACAACCCGACCGACGGGTGGAACATCTACCAACTGAGCGGCAACCCGCTGAACAACAATTGCTGGTTCGATTATCCGAGCATCGGGGTGAGCAACAACGAGGTGTACCTCACCGGCAACCTGTTCACCAGCGGCAACAACCAGTTCAACCAGGTCGTCATTTTCCAGGTGACCAAGAGCACAGGCTACAACGGCAGCAACCTCAACTGGCAATACTGGTACAACCTGTCCGCGGACATCACACCGTTCACCATTGTTCCGGCCAGCTGGGGACAGAGCGGCAACTACGGCCCGGGCATCCTGTTCATGAGCAGTGCTTCCGGAGGCGACAATCGCTACATCGCATGGGAGCTGACCAACGACCTTGGCTCCAATCCAAGCCTGAACGCCTACACGGTGAACGTTCCGAGCTACTCACCTGCAGCCGATGCACAACAACCCAACAACCCCGACCTGTTGGACAATGGCGATTGCCGCATCCTTGGGGCCTTCTACCTCAACCAAACACTGCACTGCATCCACCATGGTGATGTGGGCAGCGGTTGGAACGGCTTGATCTACACACGCATCAATGTCACCAACCTGCAAGCCACCCAGAGCGAGTTCGGCGCGCCCGGCGTGGTGGACATCTCCTACCCGCAGTTCACCTCGTTCTCGGGCGGAACCAGCGACCCAAGTGTGATGGTGGCCTATTTGCAAAGCTCTACCCAGATCTATCCCGAAGTGCGCGTAGTGAACTGCGACGCCAACATGAATTGGGGGCCCAGTGCGCTGGTGAAAGCCGGTGAGACGCATGTGGACTTCCTGCAGGGCGAAGAGCGCTGGGGCGATTACACCGGCATGGCGCGCAGGCACAACGCTTCCAACCCGGAGGTGTGGCTCGCGGCTTGTTACGGGGCCAACGTGACGGGCCAGCTCAACAACACGTACAAGACGTGGATCGCTGAGATCACGGGCAGTTCTTCATCCGTGGAAGAGGAAGAGGAGGATGCCCGCACGGTTCTCTATCCGGTGCCCGCCATCGACCTCTTCACTCTCGAACTGAACATCACGGAACGCGCCCAGCATACCATGCAGCTGATCGATGCGGAAGGTGCCGTGGTGAAGGTGCTCTACCAAGGTTTCCCGGCCATGGGCCGCAACCAACTCAGCTTCAATCGGGGCCAGCTAGCGCCGGGCACGTATTCGCTCGTTGTTTCCACCCCTCAAAAACGCATTGCCCATGAAACGCTGGTTGTTCAGTAGCCTGCTTGCCGCCGGTTTCCTTGGCGCGTGCTGCGGCAGCAAGAAGACCGCCGATGCGCCCGCCAGTGATCGGCGCGAGGCCCCGGAGCACAACGCTCCGGACCAAGACCGGATCGATAGCCTGAAACAGGAGAAGCAGAAGGACAAGAACTGAGGCAGACCACCGACCGAGAAGCATGAGGATACCCAAGTACTGGGATTCGGTGGAGGTGGAACTGAAGGTCGACGATGTTACCCAACGGTCGGTGGTGCGCGGGCACTCGGACGTTTCCCAAACCGATGCACGGTCGCAGGCGTTGCGCAATGCAGAGAAGGTCCAAGCAAGGATCATCTCCTCTGAACCACGCCATTGGGAAGAGTATGAAGTCTGCATACGCGAAGAGATCCTGGCCGAACTGGCCCCGGATGCGATCGTGACGCGCAATCGTTATGGTGCCGAGGTCCTGAATTGTGCCCGGCTCGTGATCATCGATGTGGACAGGGCGCCTGAACGAGGATTCTGGTCTCTACTGTTCAAACGCGACAGGCGTTCGGCCAAGCTCCGCATGCTGGATCATGTGCGGCAAACGGCAAAAGCCCATTTGAGCGAAGGCCTGGGTTTCCGCATTTATGAAACCCACAACGGTTACAGAGTGATACTGGTCGGCAGAGCGCTTCCGCCGGCCGAACCGCTCGTCCGGGATCTCTTCAAAGCGATGCGCAGTGACAATTTGTACGTGATGCTGTGCTTGCGACAGGATTGCTACCGGGCACGACTGACGCCCAAACCCCACCGCATCAAGCAAAAGACCATCCGGTTGCGGTTTCCCTACGATGCGGCGACCGGGACCGCGCTTACGGAGTGGGCCCGGTCTTACGAGAATGCGTCACGCCGTTTCAGCGTTTGCCACTTGGTGGACGTCATCGGAGATCAACGAACGGACGACGTGGTCCGATACCACGATGAGCGCTGCTGCCGTGGCAATGACCTGCCCCTGGCCTGACCTCAGCCCAGTACCTCCTTCACCTTGGCGCCGATGGTGGCGGGGCTGTCCACCACGTGGATGCCGCACTCGCGCATCACGGCCTTCTTAGCGGCAGCGCTCTCATCAGCACCGCTCACGATGGCACCAGCATGGCCCATGGTACGGCCCTTCGGTGCGGTCTCGCCAGCGATGAAACCCACGACGGGCTTCTTACAGTTGTCCTTGATCCACTTGGCCGCACGGATCTCCAGATCGCCACCGATCTCACCGATCATGACAATGGCTCTTGTGTCCGGGTCGTTGGCGAAGAGCTGCACGGCTTCGAGCGTGGTTGTGCCGATGATGGGGTCGCCACCGATGCCGATAGCGCTCGTGATGCCGAGCCCGGCCTTCACCACTTGGTCGGCAGCTTCATAGGTCAGTGTGCCGCTCTTGCTCACAATGCCCACCGGCCCCTTCTTGAACACGAAGCCGGGCATGATGCCCACTTTGCATTCATCGGCGGTGATGACGCCCGGGCAGTTGGGGCCGATGAGGGTGCAGCCCTTGCCACGGATGTACTCGCGCGCGGCCACCATGTCCTTCACCGGGATGCCCTCAGTGATGCACACGATCACCTTGATGCCTGCCTCAGCCGCTTCCATGATCGCGTCGGCAGCGAATGCAGGAGGAACGAAAATGATGCTCACATCGGCACCGGTCTTCGCCACAGCATCGCTCACGGTCTCGAACACGGGCTTGCCCAGGTGCTCCTGGCCACCCTTGCCGGGCGTAACGCCGCCCACCACGTTGGTGCCGTACTCGATCATCTGACTGGCGTGGAACGTGCCCTCGCTGCCGGTGAATCCCTGGACAATGACCTTGCTGTTCTTGCTGACGAGTACGCTCATGGTGCTTGCTAGTGGGCGGCGAATCTAGTCGGCCGCAGGTTTGGGGGTGGCCGGCTCGTAGCCCGTACGGAGGAAGTGGAACACGAGCCACAACGTGCCGATCATGATGATGCCGCCGATAATGAACGGTGAACTCATGTGCCAGGCGTAGAGACCAGTGCTCATGACCGGTCCCACCACCCTGGCCAAGGAGCCGAAACCCATGTTCTGGCCCATCACCTCACCAAGCTCATGGGGCCTGGCTTTGCGACTGAGGATGGAGACCAGGCTTGGGCTCAAGCACGCATTGCCGATCGACAACAGGATGATGGGCACCAAACTGAAGGCCACGAACCATGTATGCGGAACGAACGGTATGGCGACCAGCCCGAGGCCTACCAATAAGCAACCGTATATCATCATCCGGCTTTCACCCAATGTCCGCTGCAGAATACCCACCATGCCCCCTTGGGCAATGGCCGAACAAACCCCCACCAATGAGAACATCAATCCCACGTGGTCCACATCGAGACCGTATTTCTGCTCCCAGAAAAAGGCCATGCTCACGTTCATCATGCTGAAGGCCGTGATGTACACGAAGTTGATGAGGAAGATGTCGCGGAAGCGATCATCGCGCAGCGAGGCGAACGTGCTGGCGATGGGCTTGAAGTTGACGCGACGACCAGTGTCCTTGTTCTTCAACGACTCCGGCAGTACGAACAGTACCCCTAGTAGGTTGAAAAGGCACAGCGCCACGGCGAAGTAGCCGAGGGTGACGAGCCCGAAGTGGCTGTACAGGTATCCGCCGATCGCAGGCCCGAACGCGAAGGCCATACCGAACGAGGCGCCCACCACAATACCGATCCGCTTCGCCCGCTGTTCCGGTGGTGTAATGTCGCTCACATAGGCCTGTGCGGCGGCGATGTTCCCGGAGCCAATGCCCGTTAGGATGCGAGAGAGGAACAACAGGAAGAGGCTGTTCAGGTGGGCGAACACGATGTAGCTGATCGCACTGATGATGACCGACCACATGATGACCGGTCTGCGCCCGATACGATCGCTCAACGAACCCCAAATGGGCGAGCACAGGAAGACGAACGCGCTGAACACGCCAGCCGAGAGCAGCACCCATTTCTCCTCGGTGCCCAGCACGCCCGGCAAAAAGGCCACCACCGGGATGAACATCGTGAACCCGATGAGGTCCACGAAGACGGTGAACCAGAGGATGAACAGGCGGCGGTCCATCTGGATCAGGACCAATGTGCTTGGTACCACGGTATGGCCCTCTCCATACCCTGCTTCAGATCGAACGGTGCCTTGAAACCGAGGACGTGTTCCGCGAGGGAAGTCTCGGCCAATGAGTCGCGTACATCGCCAGGACGCTCAGGTACATGCTCAATGGGCACGGAGGCTATAGCCGGGTCTTGCGCAGCCAGCCCATCGCGCAATAGTGTAACGATGTCCAGCAGTTCGGTGCGCTCACCACAAGCCACATTGAAGACCTGTCCGAATGCTTCCTCCCGATCGCACTGCATGCCCGCTACCATCGCGGCCACGGCGTTGCCCACGTAGGTGAAGTCGCGGCTTTGCCTGCCGTCGCCGTGCACTTGGGGTGCCTGGTGCTTGAGCAACCGAAGGATGAACTTGGGGATGGCGGCGGCGTAGGCCCCGTTGGGGTCCTGCCGCTCGCCGAACACATTGAAGAACCGCAACCCGATCACAGGCAGCTTGAACATGTGCCTGTACAGCCAGGCGTACTGCTCGTCCATCAGCTTCGTAACGGCGTACGGCGATAGCGGCCTTCCCTCCTGCCCTTCTCGTTTGGGCAACTGTTTGCTGTCACCGTAAACGCTGCTGCTGCTGGCGTACACCAACTTCACGTTGCCGTTGTGGCGGCATGCTTCCAGCACGTTGAGGAACCCTCCAAGGTTGGCGGCCTCGCTGGGAAGCGGGTCATCGATGCTGCGCGGCACACTGCCGAGTGCGGCCAAGTGCAACACAGCGTCCGCACCGGCCACTGCACTGTTTACCGAAGCCGGGGCGCGCAGGTCACCTTCGATGAACGTGAAGCGGTCGGAACCTGCATGATGCTCGACATTGGCGCGATTGCCGGTGGCCAGATTGTCGAAGCAGCGCACGGTCAGCCCGGAGGCCACAAGCGCATCGCACAAGTGGCTGCCGATGAACCCGGCACCACCTGTGACCAGCACTGTGCGTTGCTGTGCCATTCGTTCCGTTCGACGTGTGGACAGCCGGAAGGCTGCCGGCACCGTCACTTTGCCACTGCCACTGAGCGTTTCTCACGGATCACCGTCACGCGCACTTGGCCGGGGTAGGTCATTTCGTTCTGGATGCGGTCGGCCAGTTGCATACTGATGTCGTCAGCTTGTGCATCGGTCACCTTGTCGCTCTCCACCATCACCCGCAGCTCGCGGCCGGCCTGGATGGCGAAGGCCTTGTTCACGCCGTTGAAGCTCATGGCGAGGTCCTCCATGTCGCGTAGGCGCTTGATGTAGGCTTCCACCATCTCACGACGGGCACCCGGGCGTGCACCGCTGATCGCATCGCACACCTGCACGATGGGGCTGATGAGCGTGGTCATTTCGATCTCGTCGTGGTGGGCACCGATGGCATTGCACACGTCGGGCTTCTCGCCGTACTTCTCGGCCATGTTCATGCCCAGAATGGCGTGCGGCAGTTCGGGCTGCTCATCGGGCACCTTGCCGATGTCGTGCAGAAGGCCGGCGCGCTTGGCCACCTTGGGGTTGAGCCCCAGCTCTGCGGCCATCGTGGCGCACAGGTTGGCGGTTTCGCGGCTGTGCATCAACAGGTTCTGGCCGTAGCTGCTGCGGTACTTCATGCGCCCCACCATGCGGATCAGCTCCGGGTGCAGGCCATGGATACCCAGATCGATGCAGGTGCGCTTGCCGACCTCCACGATCTCCTCTTCCAAGTGCTTCTTGGTCTTGGCAACGATCTCCTCGATGCGCGCCGGGTGGATGCGGCCGTCAGTGACCAGTTGGTGCAGGGCGAGACGCGCCATTTCGCGGCGCACGGGGTCGAAGCAACTGAGTATGATGGCCTCCGGGGTATCATCAACGATGATCTCCACACCGGTGGCTTCTTCCAAGGCCCGGATGTTCCGACCCTCGCGGCCGATAATGCGGCCCTTCATCTCGTCGTTCTCGATCTTGAACACGCTCACGGCGTTCTCCACGCTGTGTTCAGTGGCCACCCGCTGGATGGTCTGGATGACGATCTTCTTGGCTTGTTGGTTGGCGGTGAGCTTGGCCTCCTCCGTGATTTCATTGATCATGGCCATGGCCTTGGTGCGCGCCTCATCCTTGAGGCTGTCCATAAGCTGCTTCTTGGCGTCCTCCGCATTGAGGCCGCTGGCCGCTTCGAGCACGGACACCTGCTTCTGGTGAAGCTTATCAAGTTCCTCTTGGCGCCGGGCAATGCCGTCGATCTGGCGCTGCGCATCAGCACGTGCGTTCTCGGCATCCTTTTCCTTGCGGGACAGGTCCTGCTGCTTGCGGGCCAGGTCGCCTTGCTGCTGTTTCAGGTTGCCGTTGGCCTGGTTGATGCGCTGCTCCTTATCGCGGACCTCACGCTCACGTTCCCGCACTTGCTTCTCATGTTCATCCTTCAACTGAAGGAACTTCTCCTTGGCCTGCACCATCTTTTCGTTCTTGATGGCTTCTGCCTTGACCTTGGCCTCCTCAAGCATGGCGTTGCCACGCTTCTTCATCATGGCGTTGAGCAACAGATAGATGATGCCGCCCCCGAGCAACAGCCCGGCAAGCGCACCGATGAGCAAACTGACGATGTTGAATTCCATTGTTCCGCGTTGTTAAGCGGACCAAGTAGGGCCTCCTGCGGTGCAGCGAGGGATCAGGACGGCGAGGCGTTGGCCAGTACACCTTCCAAGCGGGCCAATTCGGCCATTAGCGGTGCCTTCGCGCGATCGCCCACGCTGTTCAGCGCGCGGGTGGTCACTTCCAATGCTGCCATTGCCAGCAGGTCCTGCTTGTCGGTCATAGGGTGTTCCCTTTGCAGCCTGGCAATGCTCTCGTTGATGTCCTTGACGGCCTGGCGGATGTTCGTCTCTTCATCGCGATGGATGCTGAGCGGATAGGCCCGCCCGGCGATCTCTATGCGTATGGAGAATTCTTCCATCCCGGAGGTTCAGCTACTTATCGCCGATCATGGCGAGGCAGCGATCGATCTCGCTCACCAGTTCATCGATCCTTTCCTTCGCTTGCGGTTGCAGGCTCTTGAAGCGTGCCTGCTCCGTTCGGAGGACCTCGTTCTCCTGCTCCAGTTCCTGAACGCGCTTGCTGAGCACCTCGTTGGTGCGCCGCTGTGTACCCAACTCCTCATCGGTATCAGCCTGGCGCTTCCGCACAGCTTCGAACTCCTTCACCAAGGTGGCCACACGGGTGGTAGCATGTTGCAGGCGCTCAAGGGCTTCGTTCATCGTCCGGATCAATTGAATGACATGGTCCGAGGGCAAACATAACCATCCATGCCCCGGTGGCTCAGGCAATTGTCGGTGCCGACTTTCCACCATGGTCTGTTGACCGGACCTTTCATGCTTGCCGCACTGGTCCCAACTCGCCAGGTAGCTTGGCATCCGTGAAGTTCATCTCCCAAAGGACACTGTCAGTAAGGAACAATTTACTGGCATTCAGTATTTTCATCTCAAGTGTTGGCACCTCGCAATCCATCCAAAAGATGGTCCCACCTCTCGACATTCCCATGTTGCTCTCGGGCAACTTCATGGAACTGCGGAGCGACCACTTCCATAGTGGGTTGGACATTAAGACGAACGGAGTGGAGGGGCTGCCTGTGAGGGCGGTGAAGGATGGCTATGTGGCACGCATCAAGGTGAGCCCCTGGGGTTACGGTAAGGCCATCTACCTACAACACCCTGATGGGACCACCACGGTCTATGGTCATCTTCAACGCTATGCCGGTGCCATTGCGGACCATGTGCTGGAGGCGCAGTACGCAGCCCACGACTTCTCCATCGACAACTACCCCGACGCGGGCAAACTACCGGTGAAGCAGGGCGACGTGATCGCGTACAGCGGCAACTCGGGTGGCAGCAGTGGCCCGCATCTCCACTTCGAGGTGCGCAATGGCGCCCAGCACGCGTTGGACCCCGAGGCAAATGGCATCGACCTGGTGGACAACTTGGCGCCAGAACTGCGCGGCTTGCGTGTTTACCCGTTGGACGGGAATTCTGCAGCCATGCCCTACCCGGCAGGTGCCAAAGGGTTCCCGTTAGTGAAAGGCAGCGGCGGTTACCGTTTGAAGCAGGACACCGTGGACGCCTTCGGGACGATCGCATTCGCGCTGAACGTGGTGGACAAGTACAATGGCACCCCGAACGATTGCGGCCCGCGCAAACTCGAGCTCTTCGTGGGCGAAAAGCCCTACATCACCGTGCTTCTGGACCACATCGACTTCGGATCGAACCGTTTCTGCAACGCGCACACGGACTACGAATTGTTCAAGGAGAACGACCTGCAGTACCAGCGGCTCTTCAAACTGCCCACCAATAAGCTGAACATCTACGGAAAGGAGCCTGAACAAGGACGACTGACCGTGGAGCCGGGCGCCTTCCATCCTGTCCGAATTCTGGCCACTGACGCCAACGGTAACACCTCGCAGTTGTCCTTCACAGTGCGTGGTGTAGAAGCCGAAAAGGCGGTCGCCTGGCTGCCCAAGGACGGTTCGGGCACGCTGATGAAAGCTGGAATGGAAAGCAGGTTCGATGGCCCGGGTATCCGTGTGATCCTGCCACCGGACGCACTCTACGAGGACATCCTCTTCCTCCATGCGGCCAAGCCAAAACCCCAACGCGCGTTCAGTCCGCTGCATGCCGTGCACTCTTACACAACGCCCCTGCACGTGAGCGCGACGATCAGTTTGAAGGCCGATAGTGTGCCTGCATCGTTAACGGCCAAGGCGCTGATCATGCGCAGCGGGCCGAAAGGCAAAAGCAGCGCGCACGGCGGCACATGGGAGAAAGGCTGGGTGCGTACCACGGTGAAGTCCTTCGGTGATTATTACGTTGCCATCGATACGGTGCCGCCCACCATTACACCCATCGGGTTGCGGAGCAGCATGGTAGGACGTGCAGGGTTCGCCCTTCGTGTCAGCGACAACCTCAGCGGTTTGGAGAAGTGGCACGGCACGCTCAACGGCGAGTGGATCCTGCTGGAGTTCGACCCCAAGGCAAAAAGCCTGAGCCATCAGTTCGACAAGTACACGAACAAAACGGGCCGCCAAACACTGAAGGTGGACGTGCAGGACGAGCGTGGCAACCTGCGCAGCTTCAGTTACACCTTCACGCGATGAAGGCTTGGCCTTGGGTATTGGTGCTGGTCGCGTGCAGTAGCGCGCCACGACGGGCCCCGCAAGGCACCATCGTGGTAGGCCATGGTGGAAGCGGACCAGGGGCGCCCTACCCGATGAACACCAGGGATGCCGTGGATGCGGCAATGAAGGCAGGCGCGAACGGCGTGGAACTCGATGTGCAGCTTTCGGCTGATGGCATCCTGGTCTGCTACCACGACGAGCGGCTGGAAACGCTCACCAGTTGCAATGGTCTTGTGAACGGTCAGCATTGGATCCCCACCTTGGAGCGGTGCACCTATCGTATGGCGGACGGGCCTTTCTCGCTGATGGCGTTGGAGACCGTAACCAACAACATGGACAGCACGGCCACCGTCATCCTCGACTGCAAGCTCTTCTCGGCAGGAAAGGACTGGTCCGGGTACTTGGATGATTTCGCGGGATCGCTGTTCGACCACGTTGCCAAACTCGATGTGCCAAAAAGCGTGATCATCGAATGCCAGGTGGCTGAGTTCCTTGACCGCTTCCCGGGTGATGGTCCGTTCAGCACGTTCTACTACGCGAAGGACTTCGACGATGGACTTGCAACAGCCACCGCGCGCAACTATGACGGCATCACGATATCGGCCGACCTGATTTCCGCGGAAGAGGTTGCCCAAGCACAGGCGCAGGGGTTGCGCATAGCCGTGTTCGGTATCGACAAGGCTTCGGACGCCGTGCACTTGGGTGCCGATATTCTGGAGGTCGACCGTCCCTAGCCGGAGATCAGACCTTCCAATGGTCGGGCTCCTGGCACCAACGCCAAGGCATCAGCGGTCAGCCACTCCTGCAACACGGCCGCATAAACGCTGCGGAAATCAACACTGAACTTCATATCGCCGTTGGCGTCCAGATCAGTGAGCGATGGCAACGGATTGAAGATGCCCGGCTTCTTCAGACCACCACCGATGAGGAAGACCGGACCCGCCGTCCCGTGGTCCGTTCCGTTGCTTGCGTTCTGCTTCACGCGCCTGCCGAACTCGCTGAAGACCATCACCAACGTGTTCTCCAATTGCCCTCCTGCTTTCAATTGCTGCACAAAGGCATGCAGGTTGTCGCCCAAGCTGCGGAGCAAGCGCTCGTGGCGTTGCAGTTGGTTGGTATGCGTGTCGTACCCGCCGGTGGTGACGTAGTATGCGGTGGTTTCCAAGCCGCTGTTGATGAAGTGCGCTACTGTCCTCAACTGCTTACCGAGATCGTCCTTCAAGAAAGCACCCGGAGCAGGCGCTGGCTTCAACTGCTCCTTCACATAGGCCGCGCTTTGGTAGGTCTCGGCCATGGTCTGGTACAGGTAGGACACGGTCGCATGTTCGTGTCCTTCGCCCTGCGACAATGCGGCGAAGTAGGGCTCGCGGGTGCTGCGGTAAAGCCGCTGTGCATCCGTGAGGGTGAGCGCTTTAATACGCTCGCCCCTACCGGCAAGCGATAGGGTTGAACCCACTTCGATAACGTCATGCGGCGCCGTTCCGCGCAGATCAAGGTAGCGCCCGAGCCATCCTGTGCTCCAGTGCTCACTGCTCGCACTTGCGCTATGCCAGATGTCCAACGAGCGGAAGTGGCTGCGATCCGGTCCGGGATAGCCAACGCCGTGAACCACGCAGAGCAGACCTTCATCGTGCAGGCGCTTCAAACCAAGAGCGCCAGGATTGAGGGCGAACTCATCGGTGATCGCGTGCAAACGGTCTTGGGCCAGGGCCAAGCGTTGCCGGTTGGCGTGGTAACCGTCGTTGCGCCAAGGCACCACTGTATTTAGGCCGTCGTTGCCGCCGCTCAGTTGGACCACCACCAATTTGCGGTGGGCCGTGCTGCCCAGAGGCGCCATGGCCTTCAGAAAAGAAGGTAGCAACCAAGCGGTGCTCACCAGCCCGGTCTGCTTCAGGAATTGGCGGCGGGAATTGCAGTAAGCCATCGGTCAGCAGAGTTGGTATTCTGGACTGGAAACCACTTGGAGCACTCGTTGGAGCAGATCCGCATTCGACGGGATTGAGATGATGCCCAGCAGGGTGTGCGAAGGCGGCACGCACAATAGCAAGGCGCACAACTCCTCGTTGCTGACATTGCGCGGCAGTTCCGCCAGCAACGCATCCCGGTTGTTGGTCACCTGCAGCAACCGGCCCTTCGCATCGCGGCCGGGTTGGTCACCTTGAGCATCCATCATCATTTGGTCAAGGCCCTCGGGGTCGTTGCCGTTGGGCTCCCAGTCCAGTTCACCGTTGTTCACCAAGATGCTCGGCAGGCGCAACCGGAGGAGCGTACTGTTGCTATCGATCCATGCCACCCCTTCGGCCCAACCCGCTACACTCGGCGGATGGAACAGGACCTGCCCCAATGCGCGTTGCAGCGTGATGCGATGATCCACGGAACCATAGCCCAGCCCGAACAAATGCTCCAATCCGGCCAACAGCTCCACCGGGTTCTTCACCCTTGCGCCACGTTGGCGCGCCTGCTGGAAATGCTCACTGAGGAAAACGAAACGCATGAGGTGACCGATGTCCAAACCGCTGCCCCGGAAACGCCGGGCCATCTCCGCAACGAAAGCCGCATCCTCCTTCGGTGAAACGAACCATTTGTAGATCTTCCCGCAGATGAACGTGGCCGTGCGTTCGTCCTCCAGCAGGAACCCCAGGATGTCTTCGCCTCCCCAGTTACCGGTGCGGCCGCGGAAGGTCTTCGGCCCGTCATCGTGCTGATCCGCGTTCAGCTTGAATTCGCCGGTCACCAACTCGAACGACCAACCGGTAAAGGCCCGGGCCGCCTCCTTGATGTCCTGTTCGGTGTAGTGCCCACGGCCCAGCGTGAAGAGTTCCATCACCTCTCGGGCGAAATTCTCATTGGGTGCCCCTTTGCGGTTCTGCTGGTTGTCCAGGAACTCGAGCATGGCCGCGCTCTTGCTCACGGCCATCAGCAGATCACCGAAGCGCCCCAAGGCATGCTCTCGGATCGCGTTGTTGAGCAGTTGTGCGCTCCTGCCCCACTTGCTGCGGCATGCGAAGTGGCCATGCCAGAACAGGGTCATCTTCTCGCGGAACACATCATGGGTGCCTGCCAAACGCTTGCACCATGCCTCGTTGAGCCGGGCCATGCCCTGGCGCTGCGCCCGGCGGAAGGCGCGCTGCTCCTTCTCCGTCATGGCGCGGTACTGCTTCAGGGTGGCAGTTGGCACCTCCGTCACCAATGGCTGGGCCTTGTCCCGTGGGAACAAACGGTCCACGCACTCGGCATAGGGGACACCCATCAAGGCCTCCAATTGCACCGGGCGAAGCCCAAAACCTGCCCTACCGTACAGGTGGTTTACGAGTTCCCGTTGATCCTTGTCCATGTTCCTGCGCCGACCAAAGATGGGGCCGCGCTCATGGCGACCTGTCGCACGGAAAGACCGGCCGCACGATGAAGGGTTTACCGAAGGCCGCTCCCATCCCGGTCCGGCTTCTACATTCGCGGCCGCTTTGCCGGGTACTATCCACCCGCGGACACTGAAGAACCGACCACCATGGCCGAGACCACGCAGCAGAAAGACCTCGATGTGAGCGAGGTGTACACCAAGACCGAACTGTTCGTCGATAAGAACAAGAAGCCACTGATGATCGGGGCTGGTGTGCTCGTGGCGATCGTGCTGGTTGTCATCGGGTACCAGCAGTTCGTGGTGAAGCCCAAGACGGCCCAAGCCTTGGAGGACATTTGGAAGGCCCAGTACTACTTCGAGATCGACAGCTTGGACCTCGCGCTGAACGGCGATGGCCAGTGGATGGGGTTCGAAGCGGTGGCGGATGAATACGGCAGCACCCCCACTGGCAAGCTGGCCCATGCGTACCTGGGTACCATTTATATGAAGAGGGAAGAATGGCAGGCCGCCATTGACCATTACGAACAGGCCGACGTGGACGACGACGTGATCCGCGTAATGGCCGTGGGCAACATGGGCGATTGTTACGTGGAGTTGAACGATATGGAGAATGCCGCGGCCCAGTTCGAGAAGGCGGCAGGTATGACCACCAGCGACTTCACCACCCCGCTTTATTTGATGAAAGCAGGTATCGTGCACAAGCAGAACGGCAATTGGAAAGCCGCTGCCAAGGCTTTCCGTCGTGTGGTGACCGATTTCCCCAATAGCCCCGATGTGAACCAGGCACGCAAATACGCCGCCGAGGCCGAAGCGTTGGCGGGTTGACCGAGTTATGAGGTGGGGCTACATTGCGAGCCCCCACAATGGCCACGAACAACCTCAGTCACTACGATCGTTCCTCAGTGCCTGATGCGCAGCACATGCGTGTCGGCATTGTTGTGAGCGAATGGAACAGCAGTATTACCAGCAAGCTGCTCGAAGGCGCGCGCACTACCCTTCTCGAGTGCGGCGTGCGCCAGGAGAACATCACCATTGAGCGTGCTCCGGGCAGTTTTGAACTGGCGCTTGCGGCACAGTTCCTTTTGGACACGCTCCGCATTGACGGTGTCATTTGCCTGGGCAGTATCATCCGCGGTGAAACCCCGCACTTCGAGTTCGTATCGCAAGCATGTGCCAATGCCGTGGCCAGTTGCGGACTGCGCAATGGCCGCCCGGTGATATTCGGTGTTCTCACCGACGACACGGTGCAGCAGGCAGAGGCGCGCAGTGGCGGTGCTATGGGCAATAAGGGGGTGGATGCCGCGATCGCCTGCATCAAGATGGTGGACCTGCGCAAACGCATGCGCGAGACGAGCCGTTGACCGGGACGGTGGATGGCGCGGTTGAAAACATCCATGACCTTTGACGGTGCAGCTGGCAGCCCCTCCGGTTACACTTGCACGGATCGCCTCACCAAAATCCTCTGCGCATGGCCATTCTGGTGACCAACAGTATTGCAGTTTCAGTTCAGGCGAAGTACGACCCACGCCACAGCAATCCGTCGGAGGGGCGCTACTTCTACGCCTACCGCGTCACCATTGCCAACCAAGGCCATCGCACCGTGCGCTTGCTGCGGCGCAAGTGGCACATCGTGGACAGCATGGCCGCTCCGCGCGAGGTGAAGGGGCCCGGCGTTGTGGGCGAAACACCTGTGCTGTTGCCGGGCCAGGAGTTCACCTACAGCAGCTTTTGCGACCTGCACAGCACCCTCGGCAGAATGGAAGGTTGTTACACGATGCGGGATGAAGAGGACCTCTCGGAGTTCGAAGTGAACATTCCCTCCTTCGACCTCTTGTATTCCTGGCTCGCGAACTGAGCCGCTGTTAAGATCTCTGATCCTACCTGTGTTCCGAACGATGGCACGGGGTAGTTTTGGCGCCCTCAATGAAGCGCCTGTTCAAGCATAGCATCAGGAACCGTTGGACGCCTTTCATGCGTTCGATGGCCGTGCTGCTGGCCTTGAACCTGGCTTTGCTCCCACTGCTTTCGACCGCGAACACCACCATTGCACTGTTCGAGGAACGCGGCAATGAGGTACCCCCTGTGCTCGAAGAGGAGATCCTGAAGCATGCGTGCGAACTGCGCATTGCGCGTTCCTCGGACACCACATCCCGGTCGGTGCTGCTGCAATTGCACCAGTACCAGGACCGCATGCTGGACCACCCCGTACTGGAGGTGCCGCACCAGCCGCCCAGATCGTAGTAAGCCCTCGACCGGCGATAGCCGTTCTGACCAGCCCTGCGCTCGCTCAGCTGGCCCTGCTTACCACCATCATCCTTTTTCCATGAAGAAACTGTTCAGTTCCTGGCGCAGCGATGTGCCGTCATCCATCGTCGTTTTCCTCGTTGCCCTGCCTCTTTGCCTCGGCATTGCTGTTGCCTCGGGCGCACCGCCCATGGCCGGCATCATAGCGGGGATATTGGGAGGCATCGTTGTCGGTTTCGCAAGTGGGTCTCCATTGGGGGTCAGTGGTCCAGCGGCAGGCCTTACCGCCATCGTGTCCATGGGGATCGAGGAACTTGGGAGCTTCGAGTTGTTCCTGGGTGCTGTGGTCGTTTCCGGGATGTTCCAGATCCTGCTCGGGGCATTGCGTGCCGGCATCATCGCCTACTACTTCCCCAGTTCCGTCATTAAAGGGATGCTGGCAGGCATCGGTATCATCATCATCCTGAAACAGATCCCACATGCCTTGGGCGATGACAAGGACCCCATGGGCGACGAGAGTTTCGACCAGCCGGACAAGCTGAACACCTTCCAAGAACTTTGGTCGGCCGTGCAGGACCCAACGATGGGTGCGGTCATCATTACGCTGGTGTGCTTGGGCCTCATGCTGTTGTGGGAGCGCCCCTTCATCCAGCGGAACAATTGGTTGCGCTATGTGCCCGGACCGTTGTTGGCGGTTTTCGCCGGTATCATTCTCGCTGCGGCCTTCAGCGGGTACCCCTCGCTCGCTATCGGCGCTGATCACTACGTTCCCCTGCCGGACCTCTCCGATCTCTCCTCGTTCGCGTTCCCGTCGTTCGCCGCATGGGACAGTGGGGCATTCTGGCGTATCGCTTTCACCATTGCCGTGGTGGCAAGCATCGAAACGTTGCTGTGCGTGGAAGCCACGGACAAAATGGACCCACAAAAGCGCATCACACCGGCAAACCGCGAACTGTTCGCGCAGGGCACAGGCAACATGGTCAGTGGTCTGCTCGGCGGTTTGCCGCTCACACAAGTGATCGTGAGAAGCTCGGCCAATATCCAGAGCGGTGGAAGAACGAAGCTCTCGGCCATTCTGCACGGCTTATGGTTGCTCATCTGCGTGGTTTCGATCGCCGGGTTGCTGCGCATGGTGCCACTGGCCAGCCTTGCCGCCGTGCTCTTGCTCGTAGGTTACAAACTGGCCAAACCTTCCCTGTTCAAAGCCATGTGGGGCCAGGGGCCGGCGCAATTCGTTCCGTTCGTCGTCACTGTGGCTTTCATGGCCGTAACGAACGACCTGTTGCGGGGCGTTGCGCTCGGTCTGTCGCTCGCGTTCATCCACATCCTCTGGAAGAACTACCGGGTTCCTTTCCACTTCGACCGCGACAAGCACAAGACCGGGGAGCCTATCCGTATCCAGCTGAGCGAGGATGTGACCTTCCTCAACAAGGCCGGGATCAAGCGCACCCTGAGCGAATTGCCCGATGGCGCCAGCGTCGTCATTGATGCCAGCCGCACCGTGGACCTCGACCCGGACGTGGAGGAGATCATCAAGGATTTCACTACCGAAGCGAGCGCACGGGGCATTACCCTGGAGTGCAACGGCTTCGGCAAGAAGCGTTCGAAGCACACGAAGACCCTGCTCCAAGAGGTGCTTCTCACCGCTCAACGTTCACTCACTGGAAAAAAGAACTGAACAGCTGTCCCAGCGCGACGCGCCGGGCACGAACCCTAATTGGACAATGAGAACACAGACCAAAGAGACCCAGGACCACCTGACGCCACAGAAGGCGCTGGAGATCCTCATGGAAGGCAACAAACGCTTCGTCAACAACCTCAAGGCGAACCGCGATCTGCTCAAGCAGGTGAACGAAACCAGCACGGGGCAATTCCCGTTCGCGGCCGTTTTGAGCTGCATCGATAGCCGCACCAGCGCCGAGCTCATCTTCGACCAGGGCCTGGGCGACATCTTCAGCATCCGCATCGCAGGCAACTGCGTCAACGAGGACATCCTCGGCAGCATGGAGTTCGCCTGCAAAGTGGCGGGCTCCAAGTTGATCCTTGTGCTGGGGCACACGAAGTGCGGCGCCATCAAGGGAGCGTGCGACGATGTGCGCATGGGCAACCTCACTGCACTGCTGAACAAGTTGCGCCCAGCGGTCGATGACACGACCACGAACGGTGCACGCAACAGCAGCAACGAGACGTTTGTTGAGGATGTAGCGTTGCGGAACGTTCAGTTGGCCGTGCAGCAGATCCCGGAGCGCAGCCCCATCATAAAAGAAATGATGGACAAGGGCGAGATCATCATTGCCGGTGCCCTGTACGATGTAAGCACGGGCCAAGTGGAAACTGTTCAGCCACTTCACGCATGAGCGACCATCTTCGCGCCATGCAACGCGATGACCAAGCCCTTCACAGCACGCTTCTGGCCAACAACCGGCAATGGAGCGAACGGATGCGCAAGGAGAACCCTGAGCTCTTCACGGAGCTGAGCAAGCACCAGCACCCGTTCTTCCTGTGGATCGGTTGTAGTGACAGTCGAGTGCCGCCGAACGAGATCACCGGCACCGTGCCCGGCGATATGTTCATCCACCGCAACATCGCCAACATGGTGGTTCACACCGACCTCAACCTCATGAGCGTGCTGGACTACGGGGTGAACGTCCTCAAGATCGACCACGTCATCGTTTGCGGGCACTACGGATGCGGCGGTGTGAAGGCGGCGATGGGGCCCGAATTCGGCGGCCCTGCCAGCAACTGGGTGCGTGAGATCCGCGACGTGATGCGATTCCACCATGGCGAGCTTATGGCCATCCATGATGAGGAACGGCGTTTCGACAGGCTGGTGGAACTCAATGTGGCCGAACAGGTCTACGATCTGAGCCGGACGAGCGTGATCCGCGACGCGTGGTCGAATGGACGCAAAGTGCAGGTGCACGGCTGGGTCTACGGTCTGAGCGACGGTCTGATAAAAGACCTCGGGGTGACACGCACCCGGTTCGAGGAAGAAGACGGCGGTGTGGAGATGGCCTGAGCCGGGTAATTTCGTCGGCGCACGTCATGTGTCCATGTGAGCCTGTGCTCATGTGCGCTTGAAAGATCAGACTGACCTGAACATGAGCTTCAACGTCCCTCCTCCGAAGAACGAACCCGTCCTCTCGTACGCCCCCAACACCCCGGAGCGCACCGCCTTGCAAGCGGAAATGGACCGCCGCCTGCGCGCACGCATTGATGCGCCCATGTGGATAGCGGGCCACGCGATCGAGACCAAGGATGTGCGGAAAATGAGCCCGCCACAAATGCATGCCCACAACCTTGGCAATGCGCACTTCGGCGAGGCCAAGCACGTGCGTGCTGCCATCGACGCAGCGCTGAAGGCCAAACGCGATTGGGAGAACATGCCGTTCGAGGAGCGTGGTGCCATCATGCTGAAAGCAGCCGACCTCATCAGCGGCCCTTACCGTGCGCAGATCAATGCCGCCACCATGCTCGGACAAGGGAAGAACTGCTTCCAGGCCGAGATCGATGCGGCCTGTGAGTTCGCCGATTTCCTGCGCTTCAACGTGGCCTACGCGCAGCAGATCCACCGGGACCAGCCCATCTCCTCCCCCGGCGTTTGGAACCGCTTGGAATACCGCGCGCTCGAAGGCTTCGTGTTCGCGCTAACGCCGTTCAACTTCACCGCGATCGCCGGTAACCTACCGAGCAGCTGTGCCCTCATGGGCAACACCGTGGTGTGGAAGTGCGCCGACACACAGGCATACAGCGCGCAGGTGATCATGGAGATCTTCATGGCGGCCGGATTGCCCGCCGGTGTCATCAACCTCGTTCATGCTGACGGACCCACCACGGGCGACATCGTATTCAAGCACAAGGATTTTGCTGGCATACACTTCACCGGCAGCACGAAGGTGTTCCGCCATATCTGGCAGACCATCGGCAACAACCTGCCGCTCTACCGCAGCTATCCGCGCATCGTGGGTGAAACCGGCGGCAAGGATTTCGTGGTCGCACATCCCAGCGCCGATGCCAAAGTGGTGGCCACCGCCCTGAGCCGTGGAGCCTTCGAGTTCCAGGGACAGAAGTGCAGCGCTGCCAGCCGCGCGTACATACCCGCCAACCTATGGCCCGATGTGAAGAAGGAACTCCTCGCCGATCTGGCCGACATGAAGATGGGCGACCCGCGCGACTTCCAGAACTTCATCGGCGCCGTGATCGATGAGCGCGCCTTCGACAAGATCAGCGGGTACATCGATGGGTTGAAGCAGGACAAGAAGAACGTGAAGATCATCGCCGGCGGCAAGTACGATAAGAAGGTCGGCTACTTCATTGAACCTACCGTGGCTGAAACAAAGGACCCGAAGAGCAAGACCATGTGCGAAGAGATCTTCGGGCCGGTGCTCACGGTGTACGTGTACCCCGAAGGCAAGTGGAGCGAGACGCTGAAACTGGTCGACAGCACGGGCGAATACGCGCTGACGGGTGCAGTGATCAGCAACGATCGCGCGAGCATCATCGAAGCCCAGCAGGTGCTCCGGCACGCGGCGGGCAACTTCTACATCAACGACAAACCCACGGGCGCCGTGGTGGGCCAGCAGCCTTTCGGCGGGGCTCGCGGCAGTGGCACCAATGACAAGGCGGGCAGCTATCTCAACCTCATCCGCTGGGTAAGCCCACGCACCATCAAGGAGACCTTCGTGCCGCCCACGGACCACAGGTATCCGTTTTTGGGCTAAGGACCGTTCGGTATGAGCAAGGAACACACATACACCAACGGCGAGGTCACCATTGTGTGGAAGGCCGATCTGTGCATCCATAGCCGCAAGTGCTGGCAGGGCTTGCCAGGTGTGTTCAAACCCGGCCAAAAACCCTGGATCCATCCGGACGGTGCCAGCACGGATGCCATCGTAGCCCAGGTAGCCCAATGTCCCAGTGGCGCGTTGAGCATCCGGCGGAACGCGGAGGCAACCTTACCGGAAGCGGCACCCGGAAAAACTGGCCGCACCGTTGTTGAAGTGACCAAGAACGGCCCTGTGCTCGTGAAGGCGGACTGCGAGATCACCCACAGCGACGGGCGCACGGAAACGAAGGAGAACATGATCGCGCTGTGCCGCTGCGGCGCCTCTGCCAACAAGCCCTTCTGCGACGGAAGTCACCGGAAGATCGGGTTCGAAGGATGACCGACCCCGGGTCCAACCGTTCACCGTGCACGAGCTGCCGTTCATGAGGCCGCTCAGGTCACTCGGCGAAGGCAGGGCCTAACTTGCGCGCCTACCAGAGAATTGCAGCGAATGGCACCCCAGGACCAGCTCCGCGTACCGCTGAGCCCCGGCCAGAAGGCCCGTAGGATCAATCAGGACCGCGACCTGTACGGCACCTTCGCCGAGATCGGTGCGGGACAGGAAACGGTGCGCCACTTCTTCCGTGCAGGCGGGGCCAGCCAGACCATCGCCAAGGCGATGAGCGCCTACGACAAGGACTTCAGCAACGCCATCTACGGCAAGGAGCCCAACAACCGTTTCGTGTGCGAGAGCCGCTTGCGCAACATGCTCGGTCATGAATACGGGTTGATGGTTGAACGACTAAGCCGGAACGACCACCCCACCAAGAAGTTCTTCACCTACGCCAATACGGTCGCCACCAGCACCTACGAGCGCCCGCACAGCGGCCACGGCTGGTTGGGTGTGCGCTTCCAGACGGCTGCCGATCGCCCCACCAGCGAAATGATCATCCACGTGCGCTTGCACGACGCGGACATCAGCCTTCAGCAAGAGAGCGTCGGCGTTCTGGGCACGAACCTGCTCTATGGTTGCCTTTTCCAGCACAACGATCCGGACGGCATCATGGACGCGTTGTATGACAACGTGAGCCGCCATGTGGTTGAGATCGACATGGTGCAGATGAACGGGCCCGACTTCGCACAGGTTGACAACCGTTTGTTGAGCCTGCAGTTGGTGAAGCGTGGCTACACCGATGCCGTGATCTTCGGTCCCGATGGGCAGAACCTTCAAGCCAGCGAAGCACTGTACCGCAAGAACATCCTGGCCATCCGCGGAAGCTTCCGACCGGTGACCAAGGTGAACATCGACATGATCATGAACGGCTACAACATGTTCATCAAGGAACAGCGTGTGGACCGTGCCAACCTGCAAGTGCTCTTCGAGATCACCCTCAGCAACCTGAAGGCCGATACCGGCGACATCGATGAAAAGGACTTCATCGACCGTGCCGATATCCTTTGCTCGCTGGGCCAAACGGTGCTCATCAGCAACTACCAGGAGTACTACAAGCTGGTGGAGTACTTCAGCCGCTACACGAAGAGCCGCATGGGCCTCATCATGGGCGTCAACAACCTCATCGAAGTGTTCGACGAGAAGTACTACCGCCACCTGAACGGCGGTATGCTCGAAGCGTTCGGCATTCTCTTCACCCGCGACCTGAAGATCTACGTCTATCCGAGCCGCGCACGGCAGGAGGACGAGATCATGACCACGGAGAACATGCCCGTGCACCCGCGCTTGAAACCACTGTACGATTACCTACTGAGCAACAAACGGATGGTGGACATCGAAACGTTCGACCCGAACGTGCTCCACATCTTCAGCAAAGCGGTGCTGAACATGATACGCGATGCCGCACCCGGCTGGGAGAACATGGTGCCTCCGTACGTGGACAACATGATCAAGGACAACAAGTTGTTCGGGTACAGGCCCGTCAAGGAAGGCGCCAAAGCCTGATCCGTTACCCGCGCGGCCATGCGGCATTCAAGGGGCATGCATGTGTTGACGATCATCTGCGCGGCAGCATTGCTGGTAACCTGCGCACCACCCATGGCCGGACCCTCAAGTGGCAGCCCGCCTGTTGTGGATGCGGCCGGACCCGCAGCGGATACGGGCGCGACCATTGCCATCCGCTTTCCTGAGCCGACCGGTTTCCAAAGGACCAGCTACGAGGCCACCACGTTCGGCTCTTACCTGCGCCAGCTACCATTGAAACCACCAGGCACGGCCGTGCTCCTGTACAACGGCGATCTGAAGTGGAACCAGCGTGCACATGCCGCAGTGGTGGACATGAGCGTCGGTACGAAGGACTTGCAACAGTGCGCTGATGCGACAATGCGACTGCGCGCCGAGTACCTCTTCGCCTCTGGAAAGCAGGACGATATCGCGTTCAACTTCACCAGTGGTTTCCGCGCTGAATGGAAACGTTGGCGTGCTGGCGAACGCATCAAGGTGAACGGGAACAAATGCTCCTGGACTTACGGGGGCGAAGCCGATGCATCGCACGAGCAGTTGCTCAAGTTCTTGACGATGGTCTTCACCTATGCCGGAACGCTATCGCTGGACCGCGAGCTCGTGAACCCGCCCACCTCCGGACCGGAGATCGGTGATGTGTTCATTCAAGGTGGAAGCCCGGGCCACGCTGTGATCGTGGTGGACGAAGTGGAAGATGGGAGCGGCCGGAAGGCCTTCTTACTGGCCCAGAGCTACATGCCCGCGCAAGTGATCCACGTATTGCTGAACCAAAAGCACCCTGAGCTCGGTGCCTGGTTCATTTTTGATGGTGACGACAAGCTGTACACCCCGGAGTGGACCTTCGAATGGGGCGACAGGAAGCGGTGGCCGTGATCAGTTGGTAGCGAGCGCCTCGCTTTGATAGGTCTGCTGGGTGCAAGCCTGGCCGTTCTTGAAGTAGAAGACGGCGCCGTACTTGTGCACGATCTTCTTGTACTCGGCTTTCTGCGCGTCCGTCCACAAGTGGATGACGGTGATGACCTGATTGGGTTCAACGATCAATTCCTCTTTGCGGCTGACCTGCGCAACGGGCTCTGCAGCGGGCGGCGGCGGATCCTCGCTGGCAGTTGTAACCGTAGTGGCGCGGCGCGTGTCTTCCCCTGCCACGGCGGCAGCACCCACACCGGCGCGTTTCGGGGCCGGAGGTGGCTGCGGCTTGGGCTTCTCTTCCACTTTGGCCAAGGGTTCGGGCTTCTTCGGCGGTTCGGCTTTGGCCGCAGCCTCCGACTTTCGCCGTGCCGCCTCCGCATCGGCAGCTGCTTTCGCTGCCGCCGCAGCGTCAGCTTTGGCCTTTTCATCGGCCTGTTTGGCGGCCAGTGCATCGGCCCTGGCTTTGTCGGCCTCGGCTTTCTTGGCGGCCTCTGCTTGCTCTTTCTCCAACCGGGCCTTTTCCTTGGCATCCGCCGCTGCCCGCTTTGCCGCTTCGGCTTCAGCCTTGGCCTTGTTCTTCTCAGCTTCAGCAGCCGCTTTGGCGTTGGCCTCGTTCTGCGCTGCTTCTTCAAGCTGCTTTTGCGCCACTTGCTGCTGGATCTGCTCCAATTGGCTCTGGATGCTCTTGGTGTAGTCGGTGTCGTAGTCGAAGTCGTCCACCGAAGCATCGTAGTGGATCATGCCCACCGGTTGGTTGAAGACGACCGTGTTCATGTCATCGTACTGCTTAAAAAGGGACACAGCATACTCGAACGGCTGGAAACCGTTCTCGGCGCTCGAGGCTGGAACGTGCGTATCGAACGCCAGCTTCTTCGTCACGAAGCCGTCCTTCTCGAAGCTGAGCACATAGCTGTGCCCGAGCTCCAATTCCAAGGAAAACCGGCTTAGACCACTGCTCACGGTCCGCTCCTTCTGGCCATCCTTCATCACCACCACCTTGGCCCCTTCAACGCTGCCGCCCTCGATCTTCAAGCGGCCGTTGATCGTGAAGGTCTGGGCTGAGAGCCACTGCGCGCCGCAAAAAAGCGCGGCACACAGGAACAAGGTCCGCTTCAAAGGAAGTACGTTGAAGGTCATGATGGCTTCGATGCCCGCCACGCGGGGGCGGCATTTCTACGCAGGATGCTATTTGCGGGTTGCTAGAACACCACGGCCACGATGCAGGCCAGGAAAAAGCCGGATGCCATGATGAGGGTGCGCTTTGCGACGGGGTTGTTGCGTAACATGTTGAACTTGTTTTGAGCTGGGTACGTAGCAGGGATAGCGCCAGTTCACAGCACCATGACGAAAGCCATTTTCCTTTCGACGAGCCTCCTTCTGGCAACCGTTGGACAAGCACAGGAGGTTGACGCCAAGCTCAAGGACCTCAACGCCATCCTGGAAGGCAACGCCAAAGTGCGCCTGGACCGCAGCGACCGCCTGATCATTGATGTCTTCGCCAACGGCGAGCTCGTACGCCAAGACATCGCCTACGTGGACTACTTGTCGCCCGACGGGGTGAGCTACAACAGCGAAGAGCAGGCCTTGGTGCTCACCTGCAAGGCTGAAGAACCCCAGTGCATAGACAAGGAAGTGTTCAAGCACAACACGATCAAGCACACCGGGCGCAGCACATTGTTGATGCCCCCAGAGACAGGCGCCCGCGCTGTTGAGGCGCTCAAAGAGCTCCTTCGCGCTGAACTGGCCCGACTGGCCAACGAAACGGGTGCAACCATGCCGCGATGACCACGTATGAAGCGCGCAGACGTCACATCGATATCATGATCGCCCTACGCAATATTCTCCTCCCCGCCACCTTGCTCCCCTCTGCGCTGGGCATGGCCCAGGATCAGAACTACAGCCAATGCATCACCAAGGTGAAGGCCGAATGGGGCAAGCCGTGCGAAAAGTGCGAGGACTACAAGGATGGCTGGAAGCGGAGCTTCGAGGGCACGTACCAACTTGAACTGAAGAACACCTGCGGCGACATGGTGGAGGTGAAGGTTGCCGTGCAGGAAAAAGGCGGCACCTGGCGCACCTTCCCGGTGAAGGCCTTGGAACCCGGCAAGAGCATGGAAGCCTTCGCCTGTCATGGCACCGGGAAGTACCTCTATTGGGTGCGCCGGTTGAACGACACCGAGATCATCTTGCCGAGCGACCAGGAGATCATCACAGAATACCGGGAGCGCTAGTTCCGTTCCATCCGACTATTGAAGGCCCTTGACGTGTCAAGGGCCTTCGTCGTTCAACCCACGATCGTTCATACACCGTGCGGCCCGGTCGCTCTGCCGCTCGCCCGGCACGGCACCTTCGTGGCTCAACCACCAAGAGCCATGTCCAGCAGCACCTTGCACATTGAGCGCACCGAGACCAGTCCTCAAGTGGACATCGACCTGAAGCACGGGGTGCTTGAGTTCATAGGCCGCAGCTTGCCTGCGAACAGCGAGGCGTTCTACACGCGTGTGCACCACTGGCTGGACGATTACCTGCGCGCCCCTCAGCCGAGCACCGTGGTCAACATGAAGATGGACTATCTCGACACCAGTTCGAGCAAACACATCTACAACATCCTGGAGCGGCTCAACGGAGCCAGTGAACGCGGCTTACAGGTGAACGTGAACTGGCACTTCGAGGCCGGTGATGACGGTATGGAAGAGACCGGCAAGGACTACCAGAGCTGTTTCCGCATGGACTTCAACCTGGTGGAGGTGGAAGAGCTGTTCTGACGCGGGACATAACTGGACGCGCAGCTAACGAGGGGCGGCGAGCACTTTTCCAAAGATCTCCAAGTACCGGTCTCGCCAGGCCAGCACGCTGTACCGGTCTTCCACGGTGTGTCTGGCTTCGGCGCCCAATCGGTGCCTGAGTTCAGCGTCATCGACCAGTCTCGATATCTGGCGCACCCAATCGTCGTGATGGAAAGCCAGCAATCCGTTGAAACCGTCCTGTACGATGGTGCCGTTCACACCGATTTCGTCCAGTACAACGGCCTTGCCCAAGGCCATGTACTGCAATCCCTTGAACCCGCACTTGCCCTTGCTCCATTCGGTGTGCGGCAGGGGCATGAGGCCGATATCGATGGGTTGCAGATCGTCCACTTCGCTGGCGCTGGTCCATCGGATGTTCTCCACTCGGAGACCATCGTCCCGGAAGATGCCATCGCTGATGATGCGGAAGCGCACCCGCTCGCCGTACTTCTTCTGCACCTCGCGCAAAGCCGGCAGGGCTTGCCTCAGATGGGCGACGCTGGTGGTACTACCCGTCCAACCGATCACCACCGGTCCACCGGCCTCCTTGGGGCGGGGCCGGTAGAGTTCCGTGTCGATCACCGTTGGGATCAGTGAGACAGCGCTGTTGAGGTTTCGCGCATAGTCCGCCAGGTAAGCGTTCCCCGCTATGACATGGTCGGCCATGGCGATCAGCTCGGCGGTCTTGGAAGGCTTCTTCAACCAGCGCAGGTAGCGGTTGCCGTCGCTCACGTCCATGCGCCAGATCGCGTCATCGAAATCAAAAATGAACCTCGCCCCGCTCCTCTTGATGGCACGCTCGAACCGGGTGCTTCCGGTCATGAAGGCCTCCCGCTGCACGAAAACGATATCGAACTCCTTGAAGCGCTTGGCCTGGCCGACCCGCTTGCGCCAACTGCGCAGGAAGAACAAAGCCTTCTTGAGCAAGTGGCCGCGCTTGTAGAACCAGGTGTCGTCCTCTGCTTCGATGAGCCAGGCATGCTCATGCTGCCAGCCATGGGCGTTCCAGTAAGGAACGAACTGCTCCATGCGGTAACGCTGGCTGGGCGAGCGACCGGGCCGGTGCGCGGCGACGAACAGGATGCGGGGCATGCGCCGCAAATATGCCCACGCCCGTGCGGCCGGGCAGGCCGATACCTTCGCGCGCCATGGTCGGCAAGCGCTATATCCCCCGTTGGGCCATCCTGGTCATCGACCTGGTGATGTGCGCGGCAGCGCTGCTGGGCGCCTACCAACTCCGGTTCAACTTCAACGTACCAGCGCGCGAGTACGACCTATTGTGGCCGGTGCTGCCGGTTTTCATGTTGGTCCGCATCACATCGCTTTGGGGTGCCCGGATCCACATGGGATTGGTGAAGCACACCAGCACCGAGGACGCGAAGCGCATTTTCCTCACGGTGCTGATAGGCTCCCTGGTGATGGGCGCCATGGGCGTGGCGCGCTACTTCCTGCTCGACGGGGTGTATTTCCTTCCCACTTCCGTCCTCATCATTGACTTCATGGGCACGGCCATGTTGCTCATTACGGCGCGCATAGCCTGGAAACTGCTTTACCTCCGTGCCAAAGGCAGCGGCAAGGACGAGGTGCGGGTGGTGCTCTACGGGGCCGGTGCTGCCGGGCTCATCACCAAGCGCGCCTTGGAGCGTGATGGTGCACGCAAGCACGTCGTGGAGGCTTTTGTTGATGACGACATCCGCAGATCAGGACAACGGCTGGAAGGAGTGGCCATCGAGCACACCTCCAAACTTCCTTCACTTCTGGCCGATGGCGATATCGACCAGGTGATCATCACCGTTCAAAAGCCGGACGCGGAGAACCGACGCAAAGTGGTGGATGCCGCCATGGCCGCCAAGACGCATGTGCTCAGCGTACCACCGGTCACGGATTGGATCGGCGGTCAGCTCAGCAGCGGACAGATCCGCGAAGTGCGCATCGAAGATCTCCTGGGACGTGCTCCGATCAATCTGGACGATGCTGTGGTGCGCGAACACTTCGCCGGGAAGCGGGTCTTGGTGACCGGTGCCGCTGGGAGCATCGGGAGCGAGATCGCCAGGCAGGTCATTGCTCTGGGCGCCACTCACACCACGCTGGTGGACACGGCTGAGAGCGCCCTCTACGACGTTCAAATGGAACTGGTCGGCCGGAGTGCGAAGGGCTTCTCACCGGTGATCGGCGATGTGCGGGATGCACGTGCCATGGAAGCGCTGCTGGCAGCTGCTGAGCCCGACGTCGTATTCCACGCGGCGGCCTACAAACATGTGCCGCTCATGGAGGAACAGCCCGACCAAGCCGCGCGGACCAACGTAATGGGCACCACCATCATGGCCGAACTGTGCGGCCGCGCGGGTGTGGGCACCTTCGTGCTGATCAGCTCCGACAAGGCCGTGAACCCGACCAGCGTGATGGGCGCCAGCAAACGGACCGCGGAGATCGCCGTGCAGGGCATTGCCCAACGGAACCCGGGCACCGTGTTCATCACCACCCGGTTCGGCAACGTGCTGGGCAGCAACGGCAGCGTGATCCCGCTGTTCCGCAAGCAGATCGCCCAAGGAGGACCGGTTACGGTAACCGACCCTGAGGTGACGCGGTTCTTCATGACGATCCCCGAGGCGTGCAGGCTGGTGCTGGAAGCCGCCACCATGGGAAAGGGCGGCGAGATCTACGTCTTCGACATGGGGCAGCCGGTGCGCATAGCCGACCTTGCCGACAAGATGATCAGACTGAGCGGCAAGGAACCCGGAAGGGACATCGAAGTGGTGTACACCGGTCTGCGCCCAGGCGAAAAGCGCTTCGAGGAACTGCTCGCCACCGACGAGAACACGCAGCCCACCCATCATCCGCGCATCCTCATCGGCCGAACGCGCGCCACGGACCCCGGCACCGCGCAGGGACTGCTCGATGCCCTTGCCGGTGCGGCCGAACGGAACGACGGCGAAGCCTGCGTGCGCCTGATGAAACAACTGGTACCCGAATACAAGAGCGAACACTCGCCGCACGCGCTGTTCGACCGACACCCATCACAGACATGACCAAGGACAAGAACCTGGAGACCGCACGCCTGCAGAAAGAGATCGGTGGCTACATCGGCCTTGGGCCCGACAGTCTCGTGTTCAATTACGACGAGAAGGGCCATCGCACCAAGCTGCACCTCATCACCCTCAACCCCAACCACAACCAGAGCTTTCTCTTCCACGCCACCGAGGGCAGCGACAAACAAGACGCCTTGGAGGCGATGCTGGACTACGTGCGCACCTACAAGGACGCCACCAGCAGCTACACCATCCAATGGAGCGCCCGGGGCGAGAACATCCTCAACACGTCGTACTTCCGGGCGAAGAACATCCTCGAAGCACTGGACAAGCTCTTCTACGACCGTGACCCGAACAGCATCACCGTCTTCAGCGTGATGTTGAACCCGATCTCGTAAGGGCGATGCGCACCGCCATCCAGATCAGGTTCGGCGACGTGGACATGGCCCACCATGTGCACAATGCGGCGTACCTCCACTATTTCGAATTGGCGCGCATGGCGCTGCTCTCGGCCTTCATCAGCAAAGACCATGACTGGCGCAAGCAAGGGCTCATCCTGGCGCGCAACGAAATGGACTACCGCAAGCCTGTCCATCTCTCGGACCGCATCGAGGTGGACTGTTGGTGCAGCGACCTTGGCAACAAGAGCTTCACCCTGAGCTATGCGGTCGAACGGATCGCCCGCGCCGGACGTGAGCGATGCGCCGACGGTAAAAGCGTTCTGGTGTGCATGGACTACGACGCCGGAACTACGATCGGCCTGCCGCTAGCTTGGCGGGCGGCACTCGAACAACATCGAACGCCCACCGCATGAAGCTCAACATCACCATTGCAGTAGCCCTGCTCCTAGTGTTCGCGGGGTGCAGTACCCAAGACCTAACGAAAGTCCTGGAAGCCGCCGGACAAACCACCACCGGCACGGATCCGCTTACCAACGCCGAAGTGATCAACGGGTTGCGGGAAGCCTTGCGCACTGGTACTGAACGCTCGGTCCAACTCACATCGGCCGCTGACGGCTTCTGGAACAATACCCGTATCCGAGTGCCCTTTCCTGCGGAGGCCCTGAAGGTTAAAACAACCTTGGAGGACATCGGCATGAGGAAGCCGGTGGAGGACTTCGAGCGCACGCTGAACAAGGCTGCCGAAGAAGCCACCAAAGAGGCGGTACCCGTCTTCGTGGATGCCATCACGAGCATGAGCATCAGCGACGGCTTTGCCATCCTGAACGGGGGCGAACAGGCGGCCACCACCTTCCTGAAAGAGAAAACCACGGCAGCGCTGATGGCGAAGTTCAAGCCCGTGGTCGCGAAGGCGACGCAGAAAGTGGCGCTGACGAACTACTGGAAGCCACTGGCCAGCGCGTACAACACCGCTGGTCTGCTTACCGGGGCCAAAGCGGTCGATCCGGACCTGGACCAATACGTGACGCAGAAAGCCATCGACGGCCTTTTCGTGATGCTGGCCGATGAAGAGAAAAAGATCCGCAAGGATCCACTGGCCCGCACAACGGACCTGCTCCGCCGGGTGTTCGGTCAGCAGTGAACCAACGATCACCACATTTGCTGCTCACCCCTTTCTTGAGGCTTGGGCCTTGAGCCTTGGGACTTGAAGCTTGTTCTCCAATGCGCCCCATCACCCTAACCGAGCCCGGCACACCACTCGCACCCAGCGAGCTCATCCTGAACCCGGACGGCAGCGTTTACCATATTGCCCTGAAGCCCGAACAATTGGGCGACCTGGTCCTGGTCGTGGGCGACCCCGGGCGTGTCGCGCTCATCAGCAAGCGTTTCGACCGCGTGGAACACCAGGGGCAGAACCGCGAGTTCGTGGCACACACCGGTACGCTCCGTGGGAAACGCATAACGGCGCTGGCCACAGGTATCGGTACCGACAATATCGATATCGTGCTCACGGAACTGGATGCGTTGGTGAACATCGACCTGCAGGAACGCACACCGCGCAAACAGCAGCGATCGCTCACCATTGTCCGGATGGGTACTTGCGGCTCGTTACAGGAGCATATCCCGGTGGACAATTTCATCGTCAGCCACAGCGGTCTGGGCCTGGACAATGTGCTGCATTACTATGCCCACGAAAACGACGATCTCGAACACCGGTTGTTGCACGCCATCCTCCGCCATTGCGAGTGGCCCGACAACCTGCCTATCCCATACCTCGCCATGGGCCACGCACCACTGGTGCAACGGCTCGGCGAAGACAACCACGTGGGCATAACTGCGACTTCCGGCGGCTTCTATGGCCCACAGGGACGGCAAGTACGCGCGGTCCCCAGCGTTGAAGGATTGAACGAGGCCTTCACCGCCTTCCGCAGTGAAGTGGACGGTGCGATGGACCTCCGCATCACCAACTATGAGATGGAGACCAGCGCGCTCTACGGTCTGGCAGGATTGCTTGGGCACCGGGCGGCCACCGTCTGCACCGTGGTCGCCAACCGCCTGCGCGGCGAATACAGCAAAGACCACCATTCCGCCGTTGAACGGATGATCGACCAGGTGTTGGAGCGCTTGGCGTAGCACTCCGCTGTCTTCAACACGCAATTGCTTGGAACTGGGCCCTGCATGTCCGCAAGGACTTCCGCCCCCCGGTAGTTTTGGCTGGCCGTAACCCACAGGCGGCGCACACCAGCGTGTCGGACAGCGAGATCTCCGCGCTCATCAGCCTCATCGACGATCCCGACGAGGCCATTTACAGCCATGTGAAGGAACGCCTGATGGAGATCGGCGGGAAGGTGATCCCCGCGCTGGAGCGGGCCTGGGAAACCGACGAGCTCGGAGACCTGAGCCGAACACGTATTGAAGACCTCCTGCACGTGATCCATTTGGGCACCGTGCGCAAAGGGTTGGAGGCATGGGCCCAGGCCGGTGGCAACGACCTGCTCGAAGGCGCCATGCTGGTCGCGCGCTACCGCTATCCTGAACTGGAAGAGCACCGCATCAAAAGCAAGTTGGCCGCCATCCGTCAGGACATCTGGTTGGAACTGAACGACAACCTCACCGCCTTCGAAAAGGTCCGCGTGTTCAACCACATCCTCTTCCAAGTGCACGGGTTCAAGGGGAACAAACACAACTACCATGCGCCGCAGAACAGCTTCATCAACGATGTACTGGAAAGCCGCAAGGGCAACCCCCTCAGCCTGGCGATCATTTACCAAGTGCTTGCCGAAGACCTGGACCTGCCGTTGCGCGGCGTGAACTTGCCGAACCACTTCGTGCTGGCCTTCCTGGGTGGGCACGATGCTGCCGCAGTCGACGAACGCAACGTGCTCTTTTATGTGAACGCCTTCAGCCAAGGCGACATTCTCGGCCGGAGCGAGATCGATGAATTCCTGGAGAAGATCAAAGTGCCGCCCCAGCCTTCCTTCTACCAGCCCTGCACCAATGTGGATATCATCCGGCGCGTGCTGAACAACCTGGCCAATAGCTACGCCAAGCAGGGCGACCCGGATCGTGCATCCGACCTGGAACAATTAAGAACGGCATTGGGGCGGATGGGGTGATCATTCTCTCGGTCGGGATGGCTTTGATGCGATCTTCACCACTATGGAGCACTCTCATCTGATCGACCAGCTCGCAGGCCATGCCCCGCTGTTCGCACGTCTTTTCGGTTGCACTCACCGAACGGAACACCTTCACCGCGCCGCACCTGACAAGTGGTGCTTGCTGGAAGCCGCTTGCCACCTTCGGGATGAGGAAAAGGAGGACTTCCGCGCACGCGTGAAGCACGTGCTCGAAACACCGGACCAACCCATGCCGAAGATCGACCCTCAGGCATGGATCACTGAGCGGAAGTACCTGGAACAGGACTACACCGCGGTGCTCAACGACTTCCTTGCGGAGCGCGGGAAGTCGGTGGCCTGGCTTCGCGGCTTGCACGAACCCGCTTGGAAGAACTTCTACTTGCATCCCAAGGTGGGACCGATCACTGCCGAGTTCCTGCTGGCCAATTGGGTGGCGCACGATCTTCACCACATCCGCCAGGTGAACGCCATGCGCTACGCCTACCTGAAGGCCAGCTGTGGCGTTGGCCTCGACTACGCCGGACAGTGGTGAGCTTCAAGCAACGTTCACCGAGCATGGATGGTGGAAGCCGCATGATCCGACCACGGCAACGCACCGTTGTCGGCTGATGCCCACCTTTGTTCCATGCGCTTGTTCGTGCTCGCGTCCGCTTGCTTGATCACACCGCTCGTGGTCAGCCAAACCGTGGTGAGCGATCGAGCGGCCAAGGACGCAGTGTACCGCATCGTTCGGCACAGCGGATTGCCACCGAACTTCACGGTGCGTGAAGGGTCCGGTGTGCGGACAGCGATCGCCTATATCAAGGACAAGCAACGTGTCATCGCGTACAACCCGGCCTTCATTGCGCGCATCGTCGATTCAAGCGCCACCGATTGGAGCGCAGTGAGCGTGCTGGCCCACGAGGTAGGCCACCATTTGATGGGCCACACGCTCGACCCGGATGCGGTGCATCCCGGGGATGAACTCTCTTGCGACCGGTATTCGGGGTTCATCCTGGCCGCCATGGGCGTCAGCCTCCAAGATAGCCGCGCCGCCATGGCAGTGGCCGGGGATCCGCACGGTACCGAACGCCACCCTCCGCGCCACGCCCGTCTGGCCGCCATTGAGCAAGGCTGGAACGAGTGGCACCGGTTGCGCAATGCCACTGCACCGGGATCTTTCACGTTGCAGGACTCGTTGCACTATGTCGTGACGTTCCACGGCGACGACAACACCTACTACGTTGATGCCAGTGGCGAGGTGCTTTGGTACGATGAACGTGCCGCGCCCATCGCATTCGGGCGCTTCGGTCCCAGCCAGGACAAGAGCTACGCGTACGAGCTGCTGTGGAGCAACGAAGCCTACTTCGTGGACTCCAGGCTCACCATCTGGAAGCGCGCCGAAACGGGCATGGCCCTGCAAGTGGGCCGCATGCGCGCCTTCAGTGCTCCCTGACCTCCGTTCGGTCGGTTACTTTTCCGACAAACTTCCATCCGCATGACCCATCACACCTCCCTGATAATTGCAAGCCTTGCGATCAGCGCCTGTGTGCTCACCCCATTGGCCGCACAAGCGCAGTGCACCGCTACGGACAACCTGACGACGCTCTATGCCGAGACCAATGGCCTGGACGGTGCCATGTTCGACATCGTGGCCTCATCGGCCATCACCATCGAGTGCTTCGATGCCAACTTCGATGCAGGCACCATGGGCGTCGATATCTGGTACAAGATGGGTACGCATGTCGGCTTCGAAAGCGATAGCACGGCATGGACCTTCGTGGGCGCCGTTGACGGCATCACTTCCGCCGGACCCGACAATCCGACCATTATCCCGATCGACGTGGACGTGAACATCCCGGCTGGTGCCACCTATGCCTTCTACATCTCGAACCTGAACACCACCGACCCCAACGTCAAATACACCGACGGCACCACCTTGGGCGCCACACTTGCCTCGGATGCCAACCTTCAAGTGCTGGAAGGTTCGGGCGTGTTCATGCAGTTCGGAACAACGTTCTTCTCGCCCCGCCAATTCAACGGCACGGTGCACTACAGCGTGGGCGGCGTGGGGCTTGTGGAGCGCACAGCCAACAACGTGGCGGTGTTCCCCACCAACACCTCCGACGTTCTGAACATCGTTTACGCGTCAGTTTCCGGGCTGGTGGATGCCACCGCAGTGGATGCGACCGGTCGCGCAGTGCTCGTGCAACGCATCAATGGATCGGGCACGAGCGTTCTCGACGTTTCATCGTTGAGCGCCGGTGCGTACACGCTCATCCTGAACGGGGCCACCAGCTCGGTGCACCGCTTCGTGAAACATTGACACGCTCGGGCGGTTGCATGCGCGCTGAACGCTTCCTTTGAAGCCACTTCAAAGCGCATGCAACTCTTCCGCAATTTCAAGTCCGTCACCAAGACCTGCTACGGCCGCGGCAGCTTCGGCAAGCTGGCCGAGATCCTCGGTCCGCACCGAAAAACGGGCAAGGGGTTCGTGGTCTTCCTGGTGGACCACTACTTCGAGGGCAAGGCCGATTTCCTCGCGCGCATCCCCAAGCAAGAAGGGGACGAGTTGGTCTTCTGCAGCACGAAAAAGGAACCGAGCACCGAGCAGATCGATGGCCTGCGCGACGACATCCTGGCGCGCCGCGGGCTGCCCGCCGGCGTGGTGGGCATCGGCGGTGGCAACGTGATGGACGTGGCGAAGGCGCTCAGCCTCATGTTCACCAACGAAGGAAGCAGCGTGCAGTACCAGGGCCTCAACCTGATCAAGAAGCCCGGCATCTACCACTGCGGGGTGCCCACCATCAGCGGCACCGGCGCGGAGGTGAGCATGACCGCCGTGCTCACCGGACCCGTGAAGAAGCTCGGCCTCAAGTGCGACTGGACCGTCTTCGACCAGATCGTCCTCGACCCTGATCTGATCGCCACTGTGCCCACCGACCAATGGTTCTATACCGGTATGGACACTTACATCCACAGCGTGGAGGCCATCACCGGCACCAAGAAGAACACTTTTGCCGAGGCCTATAGCGAGAAGGCGCTCGACCTATGCCGCGAGGTGTACCTGAAGCGTGAACGCAGCGACCCCAAGAGCGACGAGCTGCTGATGGTGGCCAGCTACATGGGCGGCCTCAGCCTCACCTACAGTGAGGTGGGCGTGTGCCACGCGCTGAGCTACGGATTGGGCAAGGTGCTGGAGATGCACCACTGCTTCGCGAACTGCGTGGCCTTCAACCAGCTGGAGGACGTGTACGGCGCGTACGTGCAGGAGTTCAAGCACATGGTGAAGGAGCGCGGCGTGAACATCCCCGCCAACCTCGCCAAGGACTGGGACGAGACCACCCTTGATGCCATGGCCGAGGTGGCCTACAACCTGCCTCACATGTGGGACCATGCCTTCGGCCCCGACTGGCAGCAGGTACTGGACCGCGCGCGGATCAAGGGGTGGTACAGGAGGATGTGATGAAAAGTACGCGCCATACGTTCCTACTACTTCAGGTAGCGCTGTTGTTCGCCTGCGGGTCAGGCCTTCGTTTTAACCGCGAAGGATGGAAGGAACGCGGAGACCATGGGCAACACTTGTATAGGGAAAGGATGTTGGACGACCTGCTGGATAACCATCGATTGGATGGTGCATCGCAAGCGGAGATCTTGGAATTACTTGGAGCTCCAAACGGTTACGACAGGGATGAAATGTGGTACTTGGTGACGGTGAAGGTTATGGGTGGCGATACCAATGAACTCAGCAATCTGGTACTTTTCATGGATGCCGATTCGGTAATATTGAGCCACGAGGTTCGGACGTGGCATCGCTGATGATTTCGATCAACTCAAGAACTCCCCATCCACCACGATCAGCTTCACTGGCCCGTTCGTCCTCGAGCGGTGCGAACTGAGCCCATCGCTCACGTGGTAGGACATGCCGGGCTTCAGCACGTTCACCGTTCCATCCGCGTGCTCATTGATCAATTCGCCTTCGAGCACGAAGACCAGATGCCCCAACTGGCACCAATGGTCGGCGAGGTAGTTGGCTGAATACTCGACCATGCGCATGCGCAGGCCTTCGTGCTGGACGATGCGCATGGTGGCCTTACCGGTCGTGCCGTTCACGGTGGTGGCCGGCAGCTGCGACCAGTCGATGGTCTCGAAGGGGATCTTCATGGTTGAGCGATGGGTTCGGCAATGGCCAGCACGTGACCGTCCGGATCGGCGAAGTAGGCCACGCGGTGCCCCCAGTCCCTAGCCAGAAGAGAAGAGACCTCGATGGCATCGGCGGCTTGGAACCGCCCAATGAACTCTTCAGCGTTCGCCACGAGCAAGTAGAGTTCACACCGCGGAACGCCCTGGGATCGGCTTGGATGTGGCAGCGCAGGTGTGATGATGCGCGCGATACCGGCTTCGGGCATCAGTCCAAGTTTGCAGCCGCCCAGATCGAACTCCGTCATGCCGGGCACATCGAGCGTTGGCTCCGTGGCCAGCACGGTCCGGTAGAAGTCGCGGCTGCGGGCTTGGTCGGCAACGTAGAGGATGAACTCGGCTTGCATCTGCCGAAGATGCGATGTTCAATCGGCGAACCGATCGAAATCCCTTAGGTGCTCCGCCGCTCGCTGGGCCACGATGGCCATCAGTTGAGCACGCACGGGCTGTCCGCGCTGCACTTCCTTGCGCAAGGCCGTCACTTGCTGCGCCACGTGGATGCGGCCGGTAGAAGCATCAATGAGCGAGACGCGCAGATCGATGCGGTCGTCGTTCAGCACGAGCACTTCGCCGGTGAGCACGAACTGGGCACCGAGCAATTGGCCTGCTTGGGCGGCCGTGCCCTCCTGAACGCCGCCGTTCAAGGCGCGCAACTGCTCGGCCAGCAACGCTTCGGTGTGCTTGCGATCGATCAGCTTCACCAAGGGGTCCTTCAACTCCACGATGGCCTCTTCCATCGCACCGGCCAAAAGCAGTTCATCCTGACTGGGCTTCACCACACGCTTCTCGTTCCAGCGGCTGGGTTTCGCGCCGGGCACCACCAGGTAAACCAGGGTGTAACCGGCTTTTTCCTTGGCCGACTGGAGCAGCCGCGCACTGTCCTTGTAATTGGGGTCGAGCACGGCCACTTCGCGCAGGACACGGTAAGCCTGCCCGAAATTGCCTAGTTCATAAGCCCGCTTGCCATCCCTGTACTTCGGTTCGCAGCGCGCCATGCGCAGCAAGTGTTGCGCTTGTGAGCGCTCGGGGTCGTGCTGTAGAACGCGCCCCGCAAGATCCGCGGCCTCGCTGAAGCGATCGTCCTTGAACGCCTGCTCCGCTTTCATGTAAAGATCACCAAGCCACTCCGCACGTGCCTCTGTGCGCCGCATGGAGAAGAACCCGCTCCACTCCACGATCAATCCTTCGCGCGCGCACTCCTCCTTGAAGGCTTCAGCATCGATGCGCGCCTGTTCCCCTCCTGGGTAATCACCTGCCAAGTAGTAGGCCGAAGCCGCATCTTCCATCCGGTCGAACACCCGCTGCGCTGCAGACTGCATGCCCGCACGTACATCCGGTCTTCCAGGCCGACGTAGATCGATGGCTTTGTAGGCCGCCAAGGCTTCGCGCACGGCGCCGCGCTGGTTCAGTGCTTCGGCCTCGCGCACTTGAGTACGCACACCGGCGCAACCGTTGAGCAGCGCGAACAGGAGCATAAGGGCGAGGAGGCGGGACACCATCGGGTGGGCGAAGGAACGAGGCGCAAGACAAACCCCGCGCCACACGGTGAGGCCCCGTCTATGTTTGTCCGGTGAGCAAGCGGAAGACCTTGGTGGTGGCCTTACTGGCGGTGCTTGCGCTGCTGCTGTGCTTCGGCGACCTCTTGGTAGGCACCACAACCATCCCGGCCGGTGAAGTTCTTGGAGCCCTCTTCGGCAGTGCCTCTTCCCGGCAGCACGAGCTGATCGTGAACGGCGTGCGACTTCCACAGGCACTTACGGCCCTGCTTGCCGGCGGCGGACTTGCCTTGTGCGGCCTGATGATGCAGACGCTATTCCGCAATCCGCTGGCTGGTCCCAGCGTACTGGGGGTCACGAGCGGCGCGGGGTTGGGCGTAGCGGTGTTCATGCTGGCCGGTGGGGCCGTGGGCGGCATGTTCCTGGAAGCTGGTCTTGTGGGCGCTGCCTTCGTCGGAGCAATGGTGGTGTTGCTGTTGATCGCCCTAGCGGACCGCAGGATCGGGGATGGAGTGACACTGCTCATCGTGGGTTTGATGATCGGCTACCTGTGCGGAGCGCTCGTGAGCGTGCTGGAGGTGTATGGTACGTCCAGCGCGGTGAAAGGCTTCGTGCTCTGGGGCATGGGCTCCTTCAGCGGAACAACCACCAACGACCTGTTCTGGCTGGGGCCGCTGGTGGTCTTCTGTTCAGTGCTGGCTTTGTTCCAAGGGAAAGCTCTGAACGCCTTGCTGGCTGGCGAAGAACAGGCCGCTACGTTCGGGGTACGCGTTCGCCGTGTTCGGACATGGACCATTGTGCTGTGCGGCCTGCTTGCGAGCACAATCACGGCCTTCTGCGGACCGGTAGCCTTCATCGGTTTGGTGACCCCGCACATTGCGCGTGGCATCCTGCGCACTACCGATCATCTCGTGTTGCTGCCCGCATGCTTGCTGATCGGCTCTTCGTTGGCGTTGATGTGCGATCTGCTCACCCGCCTTCCGGGCGTGAGCGGGAACCTTCCACTGAACGCCGTCACCTCGTTGTTGGGCGCCCCCGTGGTGCTTTGGGTGCTTCTGCAAGGCCGCAACTTCTACCGCAGCGCATGAGCACCGTACTCTCCACCAGCGGGCTTGTCATCGGCTTCGGACATCGACGGCTGATCCATGCGCTCGACATGCACCTGAGAGCTGGCGAACTGGTGAGCATTCTCGGCCGCAACGGGAGCGGCAAGAGCACGCTGCTGCGCACATTGGTCGGGGCACTGGAACCGTTGGAGGGCAACATCCGGATCGTTGACCAAGACCTCACAGGGCTTTCGGCGCACCAGCGTGCGATGCTCGTTGCAGCAGTTTTCCCCGGACGGACAACGGCCGGACAGGTGACCGTGCACGAAGCACTGGCCATGGCGCGCTACGCCCGCACCGGATGGCGCGGCCAATTGAACAACGCGGACGAACAAGCCCTGCTCGTTGCAAGCCGCTCCACAGGCATCGACGGGTGGCAGCACCGCCCACTGAACACCTTGAGCGATGGCGAGTACCAGCGTGTTATGATCGCGCGGGCCATCGCACAGGAGACACCGTTGGTCTTGTTCGATGAACCCACGGCATTCCTTGACCTGTCGGCGCGGGTCTCCATCATGGGGGCCTTCTCTAAACTGACCAGGAACTTGGGCAAAGCCGTGCTCATTACTACCCACGATCTGGACAGTGCGCTCGGCCAAAGCGACCGCTTGCTCATCGTCCGCTCCGACGGAACATGTTGGCTCGGCACTCCCCGCGAAGCTCTGGTAAGCGGCATTATTGCCAGGGAGTTCAAGACCGACGGTGTCGTCTTCGACCCCGCGCGCCGCGCCTTCCGCCCGGAATGAACGAGGGCCGCCTTGCGGGCAGCCCTCATCCCTATCGGTGTCAGCTTTACTTCTTCAGGGCATCGCGGATCTCCATCAGGAGCTTCTCCTCGTTGCTGGGGCCAGCAGGCGGCGGAGCGGCTTCCGCTTTCTTCATCCTGTTCACGCCTTTGATGACCATGAACATGACGAAGGCCACGATGATGAAGTCTATCAGGGCGGTCAGGAACATACCGTGGGTGATAGCCACCTTGGCAGTGGTTACCGCACCTGCAGCATCCTTTACTTCTTCACGAAGGACCCACTCCATTTCATCGAATTTGAACTTCTCGGTGAGCAGGCTGATCAGCGGAGCAACGATTCCACCTGTGAAGGCGTTCACGACTTTGGTGAATGCAGCACCCATCACGAAGCCGACTGCAATGTCAACGAGGTTGCCCTTCATGGCAAACTCCTTGAACTCTTTCATCATTCCCATGGGAGGTAGGTTTTGGTTTTGAAGGCAGCGAAGCTAACCGGGTATCCGAATGATCCCCGTCAGCGACCGCTCTTTACGGGCAACAGCACTTCGTTGCTGAGCCCAACAAGGCGGATGTGCACAACCGGCACACCCGTACCACTGAAGGGCAGTTCGATCTCCTGCTCGATGAGCGGCGTGTCGCGCGAGCGGGGAGGCAACAACACAGGGCCGCAAGGAACAGCTTGGGCATTGCGTATTCCGATGGCGACGACTTCCACCGGAAGCGCGTGAAGGTTAGCGACGGCCAACCGGATGGTGCCCTCTCCCCTGCCCAGCACACCCGCGCTGATGTAGTTCGCAGGACGGAGGGTTTGCCGGGCCACGGTGCGACAATGCACGAACACATTGGTATCGACGCCTGCATTGGGGAACTCGTGCGTGATGAGTTCATCCTCAACCCTGAGTTCCGGCCCGACCGTGCCCAGGAAGTCTTCGAGCCATCCCTTTGTGGTGAATGTGTCCAGGTGCGCGATGTAGGCCTCGTGGAACCCGCGGTCGCTCCACAGGCGACCATAGAACGTCCGCAGGTGGGTTTCATCGAAGGTGATCGGTGGTTGCTCGCGCAACGCGCGGATGGCCTGGATGGGCTCGCCAGCGTTGGCATCGAAGGCGATGGGAACCAGCTTGCCGGTGGCCGCGTTCATCGCGAACCGCAGGTTGCGCCAATCATTGCAGTGCTGCGCACCGAAGACATCGCTCAAGGCGAACAGCTTGGCCAAAACGTCCGCATCGAACACTTCATGCGTTCGGAGCTGCCCGGCACGGAAACGTGTCAGCCGGTCCTTCAGCCGTGTGAAGCGCGCTGCCTTGGCGCTATCGGCCAGTACGTTGTCGAGCTGGAAAGCGGTGATGGGTGCGCTGAGCCACTCCCCTTGCAACGGCGCCTCGCTGTCGAAAGTGCGTTGGCCCATTTCAGCCAGCGTTGCAATGCGCAACTCATCATCGAACTTCATGACAGGCCCAACAAGGCCCATCGGTGCGAGCCGTTGTAACAGCGCATCGTCGAAGTGCTGTTCCACGGCATAGAGCCCACGGTTGTTCGTGTTGATGCGTACGCCCACAAAAGCGTAATGCAACGTCGGCAAACCTGCATACGCCACGGCCCGGTGGAACAACCATTCGTTGCCGAAGTTGCGCGTGTTGGGGTGCTGCAGGCTGAAGACCGTCATGCCCATCAACGTGTCTCCTTTGTCCAACTGCACACGGAAGCTCCATTTGTTGGTGCGCAGATGATCCGTCAGTCCACCCTTCAGGCGAAGACGCCCACTGAGCGTATCACCATCGAACACGAGCAAAGTCGGGAACCATGTGTCCTTGCCCTCGTTGAGCACCCCGGCTTTCAGGGCACGACCTCGAATGGCTGCCATACTGTCCATGGCCACTGTGCCGATGAGCAGGTCCAATTGAGGTGCTTCGGGTCCGTTGCCGCGAAAGGCGTTGAGCACGGGCAGTACGACGCTCTTGAGCCCTGGGTCGAGGACTTCCCTGACGAACCCGGTGCGCTCGCTATGGATGCCGAGGTAGAACACCCCTCCCAACAGTGCGAACAGGATGAATGGCCGCACCCAGCGCAACACCTTCAGGCCAACGCTGCGCAACCGCTCTTTCATTCGGCGGCCAGCGTGCCCTTCCTTGGGACGAAATCGAAACGGGCCTCACGCTCCATGTTCTTCTCCTTGCCGCTGACCACGGCGGTCCATCCGGTTGCCGTGCGCGTGTAGGCTATGGTTTGTGGCCAATCGTGCGTGGGGTTCTCGAAGATGAGGTTCCCCTCATCGCAACAGCCCTTGCGCAGCGTGAAATGCACTTGTTCGTTGCCGTTCTGCGATGGTGTTCGTACGGTGTAGGTCGGGATGCCGTCCCAATCCAGGGAGAGATGCTCAACGAACACCGTGTCGGGCCCGGTCATCACATATCCAATGCCCTTGAGCGAATGCTCCCCGGCCCGCTCCCATTGTTCATTGAAAACGGTGCGGCCGCTGTCCTGCACGCTTTCCCATTTGCCCAGCAATCCTTCAGCGCTCGTTCCCACGTGCGCCTCGGTGATCCGGACTGCGTCGAGGCGATCGGCGGTGGCCACATCGGCCAACGCGCGTTCCAAGTGATCGGAACCACCTGAGCAGGCCGCAACGGCGCTTGCAAAGAAGATGAAGAACAGTTGTTTCATGGTTCGATGCTGATCGTGGAGGACTGGACCCGCTCGATACGCTCGCGCACCGAGGCCGGTACGGGCGTCTTGGCGTTGGTATTGTAGTCGAACATCACTTGAACGCTCACGGCTGTCGCTGCCAGGCCAACGGCTTCGCTATGCACCTCATAGCGCATGCGGAAGCTGGTGTTGCCGATGTGGTCCAAGCCGGTGCGCACCGTTACCGTGTCCGGAAAGTGGAGCGGCTTCAGAAAGGTGCACGTCGTTTCCGCGAGCAGCAGGCCCAAGCCGTTCTGATCGTCGGGATGGGTGATGCCGATGGCGCGCAGGTAGTGCATGCGTGCGGTCTCCAACCAGCGGAAGTAAGCGACGTTGTTCACGTGGCCGAAGGCATCCATCTCGCCCCAGTGGAAGGGGAACCGGGCACTGAGGACCAGGTCGCCGAGGGCCATCTCAAGCGCCGGGCTTCGCCTCTTCCGCCGCTGGTGCGCGCAGTTCGGCCATCAGCACCTTGTGCTCTCCCTTCATGCGTTCCACGTCCTTCTTCATGCGCTCCACGTTCTTTTCCATCTCCTTGCGCATGGCTTCGCCCGCGGCGCTCTTGAAGTTGAACATGCCCATGTTGCGCTCCATCTGCTGAAGCTCCGCCACCTTCTCCTCGATCTTCCGCTTCAAGAAGCGGCTCTCGCGGTCAAGTTCGAACTTGCCGTCATCGCTGCCTTTCAAGGTGGAGATGTGCTCCTTGAACTGCATTTGGCGCCTTTCGGTCTGCGCAACGTCCAAACGGTTGTAGTGCCCGTCCAGCAGTGCCTTGTACTTGTCCCAAAGCAGTTGGTGCTGGGCTGGGTGCACGCGCCCGATGGCCATCCAGCGCTGGCTGAAATGGCGCAAGGCCTCCAGGTCCTGGCCCTTGTTGCCGGTGTGCTGGTACGCTTCGATCTCGGCAAGCAGCTCGTCCTTCTGCTTCTTGTTCACGTCCTGTGCGGCGTCCTTCTCGGCGAAGTGCTCCTTGCGCTTCGCGAAGAAACCGTCGCAGGCTTCCCGGAACTTCATCCACAGTTTGTGGTCATCGCGTGGACCGGCGAAAGCGCTTTCCTTCCACTGCTGTTGAAGGGTCTTCAGCTTGTCGGCCGCTTGTTTCCACTCGGTACTGTCCTTCAGCTTCAGCGCCTGTTCAACCAATGACTTCTTGGCCTCGAGCCCGGCCTTGTACTGCTCCTTGATCTGTGTGAAGTGGTCGCGCTTGGCGTTGAAGAACAGGTTGCACGCCTCGCGGAACTCCTTCCATATGCGCTCATTGTCTTTGCGGCTGGCGTAACCGATGGACTTCCATGCGGTCTGTGCCTCCAACACTTTGTTGGTCAGATCCTGCCACTCTTTGCCAGCGGCCAGCTTGGCCTGTTCAACCAGCTCAAGGACACGGTTCACCATGTCCTTCTTCGCCTGCAGGTTGGTGTCCTGCTCGGCCTTGCGGGCTTTGTAGTGCTCTTGGATCCGCTCGTACACCACCCGTGTTGCGCCCCAGAAACGGTCGCGGATGCTCTCCCACTCCTCCTTGATCACCGGGCCGACCTGGTGCCACTGCTCCTGGTATTGCTTCACCAGCAGTTCGGCCTCGCGCACGCTGTCCACGCGGCTCACCGCTTCCATGTCCGCGATGAGCGCCTGTTTGAGCGCAGTGTTCTTCTTCAGATCATGTTCGCGCAGCTCCTTGTAGATGCGCATGTGGTAGAAGAACTCATCGCGCAGGTGGCTGTAATCGCTCTGTAGTTCACGATAAGCGTGCTGGGGCACGTTGCCGATGCTCTTCCACTTCTCGTTGAGCTCGCTGAACCGCTGGAACGCACTTCCGATGTTCTCCTCGTGAGCGACCATCTGGCGCAACTCCTCCATCACGGCCTTCTTCGCCTCCAAGTTGTCCGCCTCATCCTTCTGGCGCCTGCGGTGCAGCTCGTTCACCTTGGTGTTGTAAGCGTCCACCAATTGCTTGAAGCGCTTGTCCTCCTCGCTCTGGGGGGCGAGGTTCTCCACCCCCTGCGGCTGCGGCTGGCCTTCTTCCGGCTGGCCCTCTTCGGGCTGAGCGGCTTCGGCAGCAGCGCGCTCCTCCGCCATCAGGGCCTCGTAGGTTTCCTTGATGTGGTCCACCGCTTCCGCGGCGAGTTCCGGATCGGGTTGTTCGATGATCGCTTCAAGCTTCGCGATCAAGTCCTGCTTACTGGCCATGCATTGATTCCCGCCAGCGTTCGTCACCCTGCGGAACGGCCAAATATAGACGGGGCTTCCGAGCGGAAAGCGGCCCTCTTCAGACCTGCAGACCCAGCACGCACACGTCGTCCACTTGTTCTTCGGGGCCTTTCCAAGCGGTGAAGGTCTCTTCGAAGCGCTCTTTCTGCATGCGCATGTCCAAGCCTTGATGCTCCAGCAACATACTGTTGAACCGCGCGATCATGAACTTCTTGCGGTCCGGCCCACCGAACTGGTCCGCGTAACCATCGCTGAAAAGGTAGATCCGGTCACCGGGGGCGTACACGATACGGTGTGTGCTGAACTTGCGCTCTGCGTCGTGGTGGTTGCCTCCAATTGGCTTGCGGTCGCCGTTGATGATGTTCAGTTCGCCGCCGTGCACCCAGTACATGGGCCTGTATGCCCCGGCGAAAAGTACTTCGCGTTGCTCGCGATCGATGCGGCACAGGGCGATGTCCATGCCGTCGCCGGCCCCTTTGCGCTGGCCGCTTTGGTGCATGGTGCGCGTAAGGCGTTCGCTCAATTGCGAAAGGATCGAGGCCGGGTCAGCTTCAGGCTGTTGCTGCACCACATCGTTGAGGATACTGCAACCGATCGCCGCCATCATGGCACCGGGCAAACCGTGGCCTGTGCAGTCGGCAGCGGCCACCCAGCAAACCTGTTCGCCAGCGCGGTGGAACCAATGGAAATCGCCGCTCACGGTATCCTTGGGCCGGTTCAGCACGAAGAAGTGCTCGAAGAGTTCACCGAACACCTCGGGGCTCGGGATCAGAGCATTCTGGATCTTGCCCGCATAGGCTATGCTGTCGGTGATACCTGCGTGCTTGCGGGCAAGTTCCATGCGATCGGCCTCAGCCTGCTTTATCCACTTCACTGCGCTTCGGAAGAGCACCAACGCCGCCAAAGCGAACACCGCCAGCATGATGGTGAGGTTGCCCCAGAGACCAGCGCGCGCCACCTCCTCGATCTCGGTCTTCGGTCGTTGGGCGAGCACAAGGCCGCTGATCTCGCCATGGCGATCGATGAGCGGTGCGGCCGACGAGAGATGTTCGCTCTCCCCACCAGTGTTGTGCGCAAGGCCCGGCACCAACATGGCCTCCACGAGTCCAGTAGGCTCACGGAACGGCGCCCTGTATTCCGGCATCGGGTCGCTGGTGACGATCACCTGCACCTGCTTGCGTGCATCATCGTAGGCGAGGATGCGCACCGGCGCGGTCAAATGATTCGCCTCCGCAACACGGGCCAATGAGCGCTGTGCAACGTAGTACCACGCATCCTGCGTGTTGCGGATGACGAGCCCGGGGTCGCGGTATTTCTGTGTGAGCATGGCGATGTGGTCCCCATCGGTCTGCGCCGCCAACAGCGCCGTTATGTTGCTGAGCTGGCTTGCGGTCTCGCGGTAGAGCTCCTGCCGCTGCTCGTAGTGCTGCCAACCGATCAACCCGGCGCATGCCAGGAATAGGGTGCCGTACATGGCGAGCAGCACCTTGTGCAAGGGACTGAACTGAGGCCGTTTGAGGAAGTGGGACACCCGCTATGGAATTGCGTGCGTTCCTACGGGATCAGGGTTCCCAATGTTCCGAGGAGGATTTACGGCCCTTCGAATACCGTGCACTTCCCGATGCCAGCGATCCGTTACCGAAGTTTGTCGGCAGCCGGACCACCGGCCCGCAACGATGCAAGACGGATATGTGAACCTCACCTCGACCGGCGGCGTGGCCACGGTCACCTTCCACCACCCCAAAAGCAACAGCCTGCCCGGGCATGTGCTACGCGGCATGGCGGAAGCCGTCCACAAAGCAGGACAGGACAAGGCCTCGCGAGTGATCGTGCTACGCAGCGATGGCGACAAAGCCTTCTGCGCGGGTGCAAGCTTCGATGAACTGCTGTCCATCGACAACATGGAGAAGGGCACCGCCTTTTTCAGCGGCTTTGCGGGTGTGATCAATGCGATCCGCACCTCGCCCTGCTTCGTCATCGGCCGCATCCACAGCAAAGCCGTTGGTGGCGGTGTCGGTTTGGCCGCAGCGTGCGACGCGAGCTATGCGCACTCAAGCAGTTCGGCACGGCTCAGCGAACTGGCCATCGGCATAGGGCCGTTCGTCGTGGGCCCTGCCGTGGAGCGCAAAGTGGGCACAAGCGCGTTCGGGCTCATGACCTTCACACCGGCTGCTTGGCGCGATGCCGAATGGTGCCGCGAGAAAGGTCTGTACAGCAGCGTGCACCCGACCTTGGAGGACCTGGATGCCGCGGTGAACGCGCATGCCGCGGAGCTGGCCGGTTACAGTCCTGAAGCCATGGCCGAACTCAAGCGCATCCTCTGGCAAGGGACCGAGCAATGGGATGCACTGCTCACGGAACGCGCGGCAATGAGCGGCCGTTTGGTGCTGAGCGAATTCACGGTGAACGCCATCAATAAATTCAAAACGGGCAAGTGAACTTGTCGCCTTCACTATGAACACAACACCGAACGCTCCTTCAGCACCTTCCATCGGCCAACGCTTCAAACGCATTGCCGTGCGCGCGGGGCTTATCATCCTCGGGCTCTTCGTGGCCTGGGTGCTTTTTCTCTACTACGCTTCGTATAGCGAGGGCACGCGTGCAGGCATGGTCATCAAACTGAGCAAGCGCGGCGTGGTGTTCAAGACGTGGGAGGGCCAGCTGAACCTGCAAACGTTCGGCGCGGTGACACCGAACGGCAACGCTTTGAACGAGGTGTTCAACTTCAGCGTCGAGAACGGTGAAGATTCCCTCTACCGCGTTCTTGAAGAAGCATCGCTCACCGGTGAACGCGTGAACCTCCATTACGTGGAACGCTACGCCAGGTTGCCTTGGCGGGGTGAAACGAAGTACTTCATCACCGCCGTGGAGCGCAGCGGCATCCCATCGAAGGACCAACGGCAGCCTACGTCACATTAGCGCGCGTGACCGACCGCCGCTCCTTCATCCAGCAAACCGCTGCGCTGCTCGGTGGTCTTGCATTCCACAAGTCATTGGACGCTGCGTTCCCGGAATTGCTTCCCGTCGCCGGCCCCGGCGGCAACGATGAGGACTTCTGGCGGCAGATCCGCGCAGCCTTCGCTTGCAGCCCAACGCTCATCAACCTGAACAATGGCGGCGTGAGTCCTACGCCGCGCGCGGCCATGGAGGCGTTGGACCACTACAACCGTATGTGCAACGAGGCGCCGAGCTATTACATGTGGCGCATCCTGGACCAGGACCGTGAGCCATTGCGGATGAACCTGGCGGCGTTGGCCGGTGTGCCGCACGATGAACTCGCCATTTGCCGCAACGCCACTGAGGCGCTCAACACCATCATTTTCGGATTACCACTGAAGGCCGGCGATGAAGTGGTCGTGAGCACATACGACTATCCCAACATGGCCAACGCATGGAAACAGAGGGCCTTGCGCGATGGGATAAAGCTGGTGCATGCCGATGCGCAATTGCCGAGCGAGGACGAGGAAGCCATGGCCCAGACGTTCATCAGCAGGTTCACGGAAAGGACCAAGCTGGTGCACATCACGCACATCGTGAACTGGAACGGGCAGATCCTCCCGGTCCGCCGTATTGCCGACGCAGCGCACGCGCGGGGCATTGAGGTGCTCGTGGATGCCGCACACTCTTTCGCGTTGCTCGACTACAAGATCCCCGACCTCGGTGCCGACTATTGGGGCACCAGCCTGCACAAGTTCCTCTGCGCGCCCTTCGGCAACGGGCTCATGTGGGTGAAAAAGGAGAAGATCGGCAAGGTGTGGCCGCTGTTGAGCAACGACAAGCCTCAGGGCGGGGACATCCGCAAATTCGAGACGCTCGGCACGCGGAGCTTCCCGATAGAGATGGCCACCGGCTACTCACTGGACCTGCACAACTTCATTGGCTCCGGCCGGAAGCAGGCACGCATCCACGAACTGAAGAACTACTGGATGGACCAGGCGGCCACCTTGCCCGGTGTCACGCTCAGGACCTCCACCGATCCCCGGTTCGGGTGCGCCATCGGGGTCTTCAGCATCGACGGCAAAAAGGCCACCGCCATCAGCGAGGAGCTCTTCGCGAAATGGAAGGTGCACACGGTTGCGATCGAACGCGAGGGCGCGCCGGGGGCAGAAGCGGGCTTCAATCACGTGCGTGTGACACCGAACGTGTACACGACCTTGGACGAACTCGACCGCCTGCTCGAAGGCGTTACCGCCATTGCAAAAGGCTGATCGGACGGGGGACTTGTCAAGCGTTCGGCCATGCACCTATGTTCGCGCCGCGCACGCCCTGACCTGACCCGCGCGCAGCTGATCGAATGGCCATCAACGGCAGTGGGACGAAGCTTGATCCCTGGGTACTGAAGACCGCGTCCGGCTCATCGGAGTACCAAGCCTACAAAGACCCCGAAGCGGTACCACCGCAATTGGTGTTCTTGGTTTCCAGCCATAAGATCACTTACCACATGCGCGCGGTTGAGGACCTTTACAACATGCTGCGCCGGCACCGCGATTGGATGGATCTGGGCGAGTGCGATGAAGACAAGAAGCCGAAGCCCAACACGGTGGAGGCATGGGGACGCGACACCCTCAATCCGATGAGGGGGTGGTACGGGCTGAAGCCGGGCGTGCGCGGGCGGTTCGCGGTATACCTGCCCCCATTGCTCGAGGCGCTCGGTATGGCTGAGTTGACGCATGAACCGCGGGGGAACCGCATGCGGGCGATCGTGGAGTGAGTGCTTTGGCGGTATATAAGTGCGCACGGTCCACGGATCTCCCAACACCCCACAGCCCGAAGGCTCGTGCTCACGTTAACCGATCATCAGCAGTTCCAGACCGCTGTTCCTGGAATCCAGCTACTTACTCTGTGGAGACTTGCTCCGTACGAACTGACCCGACGATGGTTGCCTCCCGTGGTGAAAACTTTTCCTGACCCTGACCGTGTTGTACTTCCTTACAATTGCAACGCACCTGTGCGATGCGCTACCGCATCAAAGTTTCCTATCGGATGCCAACAACACGATCCTGAAGAGCCGCTGAACAGGTTCCACACCCATCGACAAACCCAACACCAACACCTCAGCATGATGAAACGCATTACAACCGCGTTAGCGCTGGCCTTGGCATTCTGTTCCGGCGTCAGCGCGCAAACCGTTTCGCTGTACGCATACAGCCAATCGGTCGGGACCTATACGCCAATATCAGGCGGTTCCGTTCTAGGTACCGAAACGAACGGCGCCCAGAAGTTCGTTGATCCGGGCGTGCCTGCCGGTGGAACAACAAGCACGGGTGTAGGCTTGCCCATCGGTTTCGATTTCACGTTCCGCGGGGTGACGTTCGATCGGTTCGCTGTAAGCACTGATGGCTGGATCTCTTTGGGCCAATCAGCACTTGGTGCCACAGCGGTCAATATGCCGACGACAACGGTTCCTTTGAGCACCACAACGGCCGTTACTCCGGCACAGTTGCGGAGCCGCATTGCGGCGCTTGGACGCGACATTCGTGGCAAAGGTGTGGGCAGTGGTTCGGATCTGCGGTACCAGACCATAGGGTCCGCCCCCAACCGGACACTGGTGGTGCAATGGTCGAACTACGAGAGGGCCTCCGGCACGGTCGGGGCCAACGGGGACATCATCAACTTCCAGATCCGCCTCAATGAGACAACGAACGTCGTTGATGTGGTGTGGGGTTCCAACTTCTTCAGCCCTACGGTGGCCAGCACGGTTTACGCCCAAGTGGGACTAGGGGGGCATGCTGCTACCGATTTCAACAACCGGACCACCACCACGGATTGGAACAACACGACAGCTGGTACGCTGAACACCAATACATGCGCAATGGCGAACACTGCGCTTACCGGTGTCATCACACCTGCCAACGGCTTTACCATGACATGGACCGGCCCGAACTGCGCTCCGCCGGCAGCAACCGCAAGTACCACACTGGATTGTGCGAACGGTCAGTTCTCGGTAGTGGTGGACGTTACGGCGCTGGGAACGGGCAATACAAGTGTTGACCTTGTGCACACCGTGGGCGGCACGCCGACAACGCAATATTCCGGAGTTGTTGCTCCGGGCATGTTCGCTATGGGACCCTTTGCATTGGCCACAACTGCGACCATCACCATCGTCACCTCCCCTGATAACATCTGCACGCTGAACTTGGGGAACTTTACCCAAGCAGTTGCCAACTGCCCAATAACAAGCTATCCGTATTGCCAGACGTTCAACGCCTTTACGGATGGTACCGCCAGTACCAGTTGCACTTTCGTGCAGCCTTTGGAAGAAGGTTGGACCAACACCAGCACACCGGGGTGGTTGGTGGAAACGAGCGGCACGGCGAACAGCCTGAACACCGGCCCCGACACGGACAACCCGAACGGGCCAAGCACCGGCACTGGACGATATTTGTACATAGAGGCCTCTGGCAACTGCACGGAGCGCATTGCGGTCAGCAACACCTATGATATCAGTTCCATCACTGCCGGGAACGGAGCGGAGATGTCACTCTGGTACCACATGTTCGGTGCGCAGATCGGCACCTTCACCGTGGAGGTGGAAGACCTTACGAACAGCCCGGGCACCTACACCACACTGTTCACCCAGACGGGGACACAGGGCAACATTTGGTTGCACACTGGGTGGTTGGATGTTGACGCGGTTGTGGCTGGCCCTTTGGTCAGGTTCCGGGTGCGGGCGACCCAGAACGGCACGTTCGAGGGTGACGCCGCATTCGATGATTTCTGCGTGCGCGAAGCTTTGGCTTGTGTGCCACCAGTCGCTACGGCGCAGGTGAGCGGCTCCAGTTGTGCCAACAACGAGTACTTCGTGACGGTCGATCTGACCTTATTGGGCGACGCTGCTTCAGTGGATCTGGTTCCCTCGGCCGGCACACCGATCACTGGTGTTACGGCACCCGGGACTTATGTCCTTGGACCATTCACCATTGGCAGCCCGGTTTCGGTTACCGTGGTGCATGCAGGCGACCCGGCTTGCAACATTTCCCTGGGCAATTTCAACAGCACGCTTACCTGCGGAGCACACAACACCTGCGCTTTGGGCATTGCCGTTCCCGACAACGGATGCGCCACGCAGAACAATTTGAACCTGGGTGTGGTGGTAACAGCACCAGGTACCGCTCTCGGTACCGATGTTAACCTCCAGTCGGTTGAACTGATCACCTCCCACACGTTCAACAGCGACCTGCGCCTGACACTGATCAGTCCGGATGGCGATCAAGCCGCTCTGATCAGCACCGGGGTTTTCGGTGGAGGCGATAACCTTGGAGATCCGTTGAATTGCCCAACGGCTGTCTTCCGCTTGCAGGACGGTGGCACTGCCATGACCACTACCTTAACGAACAACGTCACGGGAACATTCAACCCGCACACGCCGATCAGCAACTTGAACAATGGCGGTCCAGCAAGTGGAACATGGATCTTCCGGTTCTGTGATGCCGCCAATGGCGACATCCCGACGATCCAATTCGTGAAGTTGAACTTCATCACCTGCACCCAATCCGCAGCTACGGCATCGGTCGTTCCGGCTTGTGCAACCAGCCAGTTCAACGTGGACGTTAACCTCACTGCATTGGGCAACTTGGCGACGGATGTGGATATCGTGGCCAGTGTGGACGGTGGTGTTCCTACCGTTTACCACGATAACGTTTCCGCCATCCAGGTTTATTCCGTTGGCCCTTTCAACTCAGGCGAAAACGTGGTGGTGTCCGTTCTGCACAACCAGGACCCCACCTGTGATCTTGCCCTGCCGGCCGTTACGTACAACTGCCCTATCAGCAGCTTTCCGGCTTGCGAGGACTTCGATACATGGACGAATTGTTCTACGTCAAGCACATGCACCACAGGATGCACGCTTGAAGAAGGGTGGTCGAACATCACCACTAGCACCTGGCGTACTTGGACCGGTTCGCGGCCTAGCTCGAACACGGGTCCGATCTTCGACCACACAAGCGGTACCGGCAAGTGGCTCTACATCGAAACGTCTACTGTGTGCCCTGACCGCATCGCCGAGACCCCACTGTACGATATCTCCAGCTTGAACGCCGGCAACGGTGCCGAGGTGTCCGTTTGGTACCACATGTGGGACAACGCGACCGGGGATATGGGTACCTTCTCCGTGGCGGTGGAGGATGTGACCAATGCTCCTGGGGTCTACAACACCATCTTCACCCAAACTGGTGATCAGGGTGATGTGTGGAACCACACGGGTTGGTTGAACCTGGATGCCTTCCCCGGACCGATCGTCAGGTTCCGCATTACCGGAACCAATACACTGACCTTCCAAGGCGACATGGCCATGGACGACTTCTGTGTGCGCGAGCAATTGCCCTGCGTACCGGTGGTGGCCACGGGCGCTGACGTGAGCGATTGCGCAACCAACACGTTCAGCGTGAATGTTGACCTCACCAGCCTTGGCGATGCCGCCACAGTTGATATTGTTGAGATCGTGAACGGGGGTGCCCCGACGGTGGTGCACGACGACGTCGCCGCATTGCAGGTCTATACCGTTGGCCCCTATGCCAACACTGCAAGCGTGCAGGTGCTGGTGGTACACCCCGCTTTCACCCAATGCACGGCCGACCTTGGGATCTTCACCTTCAACAACAGCCTCACGTGCGTACAATGTTCGCCGAGCGTACCCGTCAGCGAAACATATTGTTACGTGGCCAGCGATAACCAAGCGTGGACGTACGCTACCCAAGGTGCAGGTATCCTCCGTTTGCAGTTCGCCCGTGGAACCGTTGAATCAAGCTCATTCGACGACCTGATCATCTACGACGGCCCGGACAGTAATTCTCCGGTGCTGTTCGCCAACCCGGCCAACACTGGTAACCTGGGCCCGGCTGGTAGTGCCATTCTGAGCACCGACCCGGATTTCTTCAATGTGGACGTCTTCAGTTCGGGCGGCTTCATCCACATGGCCTTTACGTCTGACGGATCGGTGCAATGTGCCACAGCTACCAATTACGATCAATGGGAGTGGACCGTAACATGCATTGATTGTGTATCGCCCGTTGCAAGCACTTCCCAGAACCTGAACTGCGCCACGGGCGATTTCACGGTGGATGTGGACCTGACGAGCCTGGGCAACTCGGCCACGGTTGATATTGTTGAAGTGGTGAACGGCGGCGCGGCCAACGTGGTCCACAATGACGTCAGCGCACTTCAGACCTATCCCATGGGGCCCTACCTCGGTACCGATGTGGTTGACCTGTCGATCATACACGCCACGAACAGCAACTGCGATGTGGACTTGGGCACCTTCAGTGCGGACGTGGATTGCATTCTATGCGGTGCACCCGCAGAAAGCAGCACCTATTGCTATGTTGCAAACGACAACCAAAGCTGGACCTACTTCGCCAGTGGAACAGGCACGTTGCGCCTGCGTTTCTTGCGCGGAACACTGGAAACGAACTCGTTCGACGACCTGACCATTTATGACGGCCCGGACAACACCTACCCGATCCTCTTTGCCAACCCGGCCAACACCGGTAACCTTGGTCCGGCGGGCAGTGGCATTCTGACCACTGACCCTGACTTCTTCGCTGTGGACGTGCTTGCCACTGGGCAATATCTGCACATGACGTTCACCTCCGACGGTTCGGTGCAGTGTGCGACCTCCACCACCTACGATCCTTGGTTGTGGGAGGTTTTCTGCTTCGATTGCACGGCGCCTACGGCCACAGCCACCGTCGTGGAGGATTGCAACAATTATCAGTACTCCGTATCGGTTGACATCACCAGCCTCGGTGATGCAACGGATGTGGACATCGTTGGCTCGGTGAACGGCGGCGCACCTACAGTACTCGTTGACAATGTGAGCACCACGGGTGTTGTAACAGTTGGTCCGTTCGCAAGTGCAGCATCGGTGGCTCTGAACGTGGTGCACAATCAGGATGCTTTGTGCAATACTTCACTCGGCACTTTGTCGTTCGTCTGCCCGCCCACAGTGCAGTGCGGTGTTTACTCGAACGGTACCGTGACCGCGATACCGGATGCCGGTAACGTAATGAGCACCATTGTCACCGGACCGATGATGGGCGAACGGATCACCGATCTGGACTTGGTGATCAAGATCAACCACACGGATCTGGCCGATCTGGACATTACGCTTACCAGCCCGGGCGGCACGGTGATCGACATCATGAACGACCAGTGCGCGAGCAAGGACAGCATTAATGTCCGGTTCTCGGACGAGGCCGCTTCGACCATAGTGTGCGGGGCCGTCACCACGGTTCCGTTGATCGGTGAGTACCGGACCAGTGGAACACTGGCCGATGCGCTGAGCGGGTTCGATACCCAATTGTTCGAGGGGACATGGACCCTTAGCGTGACCGACGACGCCACAACCGACGTGGGGTCTCTTGTCCAGTGGTGCCTGATACCGACCCTGGTCACACCGGATTGCCCGGATGTACCAACGGGCTTGGCCGTTGCGTCGAACACGTTCAACAGCGTAACGTTGAACTGGACCCCTGGCGCGACCAACACAGGCTACGAGATCGAATACGGTCCAGTTGGATTCACACAGGGCACAGGCACTGTAGTATCCGGCGCACTGCCCCCACCAGCGGTGGTTGGTGGTTTGGCCAGTGGGGAGAGCTTCCAGTTCTATTTGACGGAAACCTGCCCGGCCGGCGACGCCGTGGCGGTTGGTCCGGTGACCGGGTCAACGCTCCTGTTGGTGAACAGCTACCCGTACTGCAACGATCTGGAGGGCTATACCACTAGTGGTGTTACCTGTGCTACCGTGAACACCCTTGCGCCGGCATTGGGCTGGTTCAACGTGAACGAAGGTGCTTCGGGGACGGACTGGCTCACGGATGAAAATGGTACCGGAAGTACGATTACCGGACCGAGCATTGACTATTTCCCTGGTACGACCACCGGCAATTACCTCTACATCGAAGCTTCAACTTGCGCCAGCCGCGAAGCCGAGTTGTACAGCCCTGCCTTTGATTTCAGCACATTGGCCAACCAGCCCGTGGTGTCCTTCTGGTACCACATGTGCGGGAACGATGGCGCAATGGGCACGCTGACCTTGGAGATGGAGTCTCCTGTGGGGGCAGGCAACTGGACCACCTTGTTCAGCCGGAGCGGCGAAGATCCCGACCAAACAACCGAGGCGAGCCCATGGAAGGAAGTGAGGGTAACGCTCACGAACCTTCCGGCCACCACCGGTAGCTTCCGGATAACCGGAACGACCGAGGCCACCGGCTTTGAAGGCGACATGGCGATCGATTACTTCTGTGTCACTGAAGCGCCATGCTTCATACCTCAGGCAACCGTTTCGCACACATGCCTCGACCTGTTCAACTTCTCCGTTGACGTGACCGTAACCAACATCGGATCGCACACCGGAGTGGACATCAGTGATGGGTTGGGGAACAACGTGCTGAACGTTGGGCCGGGTACCTACACCTTGGGGACCTACCCGAATGGAACCAACCTCAGTATCAGCCTCACAAGCGTGAATGACGGCAGTTGCGTTAACACTTACGCTTACACGGCAACTTGCATCGTTCCCACGGATGATTGCTCCCAAGCCCAACTGTTGGGCTGCGGCACAACTGTGCAAGGCAACACTTCAGGCATGGCCAACACCCTGCCCGTTAATGCCTGCCCGTTCCTGGGTGCCCCTTCTCTGGGTGGCGTCAACTGGTGGAAGTTCAGTTCGCCTGTTGACCAGGAGGTGAAGCTCAGCACATGCAACGTCGCTTCGTACAACACACGGATCTCCGTGTTCGAAGGGCCTGATTGCAACAACCTGAGCTGTATGACCTTCAATGATGACCTGGCCGGTTGCAGTGCGAACTCCTCCGAGGTTGACTTCCTCGCGTTGGCCAATGTGGAGTACTACATAGCCGTCCACGGTTCAGGAGCAGCATCAGGTGTTTACACACTTTCCATCATATGCACCGCTCCTTGCACACCGGTCACAGTGAACGATCGTTGCGCGGACGCGACCACGTTGGTCCCCGTTTTGAACGATGGCTTGAGCGTTCCAACAGCGGGCGACAACACATGCGCATTCACGGATGTCAACCCGACGTGCAACCTTGTCGGGACCGTCCAGGGCGTTTGGTACACGTTCAACAGCGGGGTGAATGCCACGGCCTACTTGAGCTTGTTGAACGATGATTTCGGTTACACCGCCCCCACTCTGAACTACGTGCTATACGACGGTGCATGCACACCGTTGGGAGCCACGAACGAGGTGGCGTGCGCTACTTCGGCTGAGGGCGAGGACCTCCTGTTGCCCGCACTTACACCGAACACGGACTACCGATTGCTTGTTTACAATGCCGGTGGAATCGGTACGGAAGGCACGTTCGGCGTTGAGGTCACCGTACCGGCACAGAACGATGCAGGCATAGACAGTGTGCATTACCCGAACGACCTGGTCTGCACATCGAACATTGCCGCCGTGGTTGAGATCAAGAACCATGGCGCAGCGCCGTTGACCACCGTTGACATTGTTTTCAGCTTCGATGGTGGTGCCCCGCAGACCTATGAGTGGACGGGGAACCTGGCTTTCAACGCAACAGAACTGGTCGAATTACCGGCGACTTTGCTTGCCCAGGGTCCGCATACATTGGACGTAGCAACCGCTAATCCCAATAGCTTACCTGATGAGATCCCGGCGAATGACGCTGATGGTTCCAGCTTCGATGCCTCCGGCGAGGCTGTCTCGATCCACATATTCCAAGACCGTTGGGGGTCGGAGACCACATGGGAGATCTACGATGCGCTCGAGATCGCAGCAATAGCCTCAGGAGGCCCATACAACGACTTGGCGGCCACCGGCACTTTACAAACGGTTGAACAGGCCTGCTTGCCAGTAACGTTCGGCAACTGCTTTACCTTGAGGATTTACGACGCGTTCGGGGATGGTATGTGCTGCCTCTACGGTGAAGGGCGCTGGGAAGTGAGGACACCCGGAGGTGCATTGCTGCTGCGCGATAATTTCCACGGTAGCGGAACACTGACGGGGTCGGCGATCTACGATGGTGACCAATCGCCTGCTGTTGGTGCGAACCCGACCTATGGTGGTCATGAATTCTGCTTGCCACAAGGCCCCTCGAACATTGAAAGCAGTGAGTGCGGTGTGTTCAACAACACGCTGTCGAACAAGGTGTTCACCACCTCCACACCCGGTACAGGTCTGTACATGTTCGAATTCGTGAACCCTGACCAAGCCTATCGCCGACGCATCACGGTTTCCAATCGTTTCGTGAAACTGAGCCAGCTGCAAACAAGTCCGCTCGTTGCCGGTGTCCACTATTTCGTTCGTGCCCGTCGCGATGCGGCCAACGATGGCTTCTTCAATGACAATTGGGGCAGCGGTTGCGAAATGGCGCTGGACGTCACTGTCGGACAGGGTTGTGTTCAGTTGATCGACGATACGGACCTTCCCACGCATAGCTGTGGTGTTACCCGTTCGTTCGGCTACAGCGACAAGGTTTGGGCTACTCCGGTGCTTGGTGCAACCCAGTACAGGTTCAAGTTCACAGGGGCCCTTGATCCTGATGGCCCCAATGGCCCCCTGGCTCCAGTCGTTGGCGATCGGGTGATCACCCAAACAAGCTACGTCCGCGTGTTGAATTGGGCCAGTTACACGCTGCTCGACGGCGAGACTTACAACGTCCAGGTCGAAGTGTTCGTGAACGGGGTATGGAGCGGATATTGCGGAAACATCTGCACCGTGACGATCGACAACCCGGCATTCGCCGGCAATAACCTGAACGTCACATTCGACCGCTCTCAGGAAGGTGTGGTGCTCTACCCGAACCCGGTTCGCGATGGTATTGTCAACCTATCGATCACTGGACTCTCGGGAACAGAACATGATGTCGAGATCGACGTGTACGACATGTTCGGCAAACGCGTCCACTCCCGTTCCATCGGCACCGAAGGCGCTACCGAGCTTCGTGCGGTCCTTGACCTGGGCAACTCACTGGCCAGCGGAATGTACATGGTGGACATCACCATGGGCGACCGCCACAGCGTGCAGCGCCTGAGCATCCAGTAAGCACTCCGGCATACCAAGGCGAAGGCCGATCCGAAAGGGTCGGCCTTCGTCATTCCCGGCTGCCGAAAGCGTAGGGCGCTCAGCAGGATCGTCAGGTGATTAACGCCCTTTAACGGGATCAGCGCACGGCACGGTCTTTTCAAAGCGTCTTCCATAAAAACGTAGGACCATGCCCCGCAAGAAGAAGCCCCTCATCCTCACCCAACAGGTGAAGGAGGGCCTGAAAGCGATCAAAGTGCAGTTGGATGCGCGCACGACCGTGACACTGGCCAGCCTCAAGGCGCTGGAGTTCTGGAAGCAACGCTATCCCAACGCCAAAGTGATCGGCTGATCAGGCGTTCCGGTATTCCGGTGGAACGGCCCGGTCCGAAGCGTGTTGCGCCGAAGGATCGGGCCGTGGTGCTTCCTTTGGACATCAAATCACCACATGCCCTCTTTCGACATCATCAGCAAGGTGGACGTCCAGACGCTGGACAACGCCATCAACACGGCCAAGCGCGAAGTGGAAACCCGCTACGACCTGCGCGGTTCCAATAGCAGCATCGAGTTCGATCGGAAGACCCTGGCCATCAAGCTCAGCACTGAGGACAACATGAAGCTCGATGCGATCGAGAAGATCGTATTGGAGCGGGCCACCAAGCAACGGATCGATGTTCAGGCGTTCGACCTGAGCAAGGAACCGCAGCCCAGCGGAAAACTGGTCATCAAGACCATTGCTGTTCAGCAAGGCATTGAACGTGAGAAGGCCAAGAAGATCGTGAAGGCCATCAAAGACAGCGGCTTGAAGGTGCAGCCCCAGATCATGGACGATATGATACGGGTCACAGCCAAGAAGATCGACGACCTTCAGGATGTCATCGCGTTGTGCAAGCAGAGCAACTTCGAAGTGCCGCTGCAGTACGAGAACATGAAAAGCTGATCGAGCGGGGCAGCACACCCGGCCCGGTCTGCGTCATCTTGGCAACAGATACGCACCATGCGACTACCGATCCTCCTCACCGGCCTGTTCACCGCCGGCACGCTGGCCTCCCAGACCTACTTCTACGTGGACAACATCGTTATATCGCCGACTTTTCCGAACACGACGGACAACATCTCCATCAGCTTGGTGGGGGGGCTTTCCAGTACGGGGGCGTACGTGGTGAGCGCGAACGCATCGATCCTTGGCAGTTCCGTCGAACTGACGGTGAACTGCGCCGACCCGGGCGGGTTGGCGGTGATCGTACCGCACAACGAGGTGATCCCGATCGGCCAGTTGCCTGCGGGAACATACACGATCAGTCTGAACGGGACCGGTCTTGGCGACTTCGCGCCAGCACCGGAGCATGTCTTTACCGTAAGCGGCGGCGGTAGCCCTTGTGACTCGCTGTTCATCATGGAACTCCAATACGGGGCGTTCGATGATTCAACCGTGAACGTGACGGTTGAGAATTACAGCAGCGCGCTGTTCGACTACCCGGGGTTCATACTGTTGGACGACAACGGCGATACCATTGCCATCGAAACCGTGAACTACTTCGGCATCGGGGTGGGTCCACAGCTCCATACGTTGTCCGTTCAGCCGGGGGCAATGCTCCCCACGGGCACCGTCATCGGCACGCTGCAACTGTGGACCGGTTTCTACACGGCTGAGGCATGTGCCTTCCCGGTGGATCAATCACTCTGCCCCCCCGGACCTTGCTCTCCACTCTCCATTTCCATAGGTAACATGGGCGGCGCAATGGTGAACTCCACATTCGCATGGGAAGTTCTGGACTCGCTGGGCGCCACAAGCTTGGGATCCGGGCAGATGACGCTTGGAGCGGCGCAGATGGACACGGCGAACCTCTGTCTCCCGCCAGGCATGTACCAACTGCAAATGAGCCAACCAGCACCCAGCGGGGGACAGCTGGTCATGGGCGCGGCTGATCAACCGTATGACACCCCGTCCCTTTCGCAGGCCTTTGTTCAAGGCACCACGAACACCTTGGCTTTGCCGTTCTACCCTCTTTGTGCGGACTTCTCCAATTCGATACCTGAGACCACGCCGGGCTCTGAGCTTACCGTTGTGCTGCGCGATAACCAATTGCTCGTTTCCGCTGGGGCTCACTTGGGCCGCTTGACAGTGCATGACATGCAGGGACGTGCTCTCATGAATGCCCAAGCCAACAACACGAGCCACTTGCTGGACATAAGCGGTCTAGCAGCCGGCGCTTACCTGCTGTGGTCGTCCTCTGGCGTGAATGCCCGGCAATTCGTGAAACCGTAAGTTCGGGCTTCGCGCCCGTGCCACATCAACGGACCTTCGGTCTCGACCTGCTTCGTGCGGTGGCCATTGCTTTGGTCATGTACGAGCATGGATATTTCTTCTTCGACCAGCTCGTCGACGAAGAACTCTGGCGTGCACCGATGCTTGTTGATGGGGTAACGCTCTTCTTCACGTTGAGCGGGTTCCTCATCGGCCGGATCTTGTTCGACCTCATCGAGCGCGGAAAGCTCAGCACCATCGGCAACCTATTATTGTTCTGGCGTAGGCGTTGGTGGCGTACGGTCCCGAACTACCTCCTGGTCCTTTCCATTGTCCTGTTCTGGCATTGGTCCAACGGGGCGCGCATACCAGATCACTGGTGGTCGTACTACCTGTTTTCCCAGAACCTCTTCCAACCCCAGGACAAGTTTTTCGCGGAAGCTTGGAGCCTTGGCGTAGAGGAATGGTTCTATGTGCTCCTGCCGATCGCTTTCCTGATCTGCCTGCGCATGCGTCGCGATGCCCGGACGACTGCTATGTGGCCCGTTCTACTGTTTTTCCTGGCCATACCAGCCATCTTGAGGGCCTGGAAGCTCCACCACGGCATCGACGTTCCGCACATCGATGCGCACGCACGCCGGATGGTATGTATGCGCTTGGACAATATCATCATCGGTGCTACGGCTGCTTGGTTGGCGTACGTGCGGCCTGCCTGGTGGCGATCGAACCGCAGGTGGCTGGCTGTTGCTGGCGTGGCGCTGCTGATCGCGTTCAAACTTCAGTTGGTGGTGCGGGGTGATTCCACCGCACGCGCAATGCTGTTCGAACACAACCTGGAGGCCATCGGCTGCGCCCTGCTCCTGCCGCTTCTATCCGGGTGGAACCCCGTCAAGCCACGCTGGCTTGTCGCCCCGGTGCAACAACTGGCCCGATTGTCCTATGCCATGTATTTGTTGAACCTCACGATCGTCTTGTTCAGCGTAATGCCCCTCCTGTCTGCTCCGTTCAGCGGGGCCGTTCAGGAGAGTTGGAGGATGTCGTTCCTGCCCCTTGCCGTGCATTGGATCCTCACCGTGGCCCTGGCGTTCCTTCTTTACCATGGATTCGAAAAGCACATGACCGCAATGCGGGAAAGGAAAGGGCTTGGGTCCGCCTGAAAAGCGGAAGCGCGCCTTACGGGGCGCGCTTCCGGTGGTGTTCCTGGTACTGGCTTACGGGCCGGCTCGGGACTTTCAGTGCCTGTTGGCGCTATCCCTCCAGGTGCTTCTTGAGATGAGGCCTTACGGGGCCTCGTGAACATTTCAACGCAAGCCTATCGGCTGATGTTACATGCATCACCAAAAAAGATGGCATCTTGAGCCAGTGACGCGACTGCTCGCATGGTTCTTCGGCACGGTGTTGTCCTGTTCGTGTGCTGCACAGCCCTATCTGGATGTGGGTGCGGCTTCGTTCACGCACAGTCCGGCCCGTCTTGATCGGGCCGAGCTCGCCCTCGCTCTTCCCCTTTCACTGGGCAAGGGGAAGATCATCCTGAGCCCGCTCTGGGAGAACTGGCAAGCTCAACTTCCGCAGCGGACCGCATTCCCCGAGAAGACCACGGAAAGCCTCACCGGCTTCATACTACCGGTGACGTGGCTCACGCCCATGCGCAACGCACGTTGGAAGTTCCTGCTGACCGGCTTGGTACGCTACAACACGCTGGACAACATGGAGCGCAGCAGTTTGCAACCCGGCGGGGCATTGCTCTTAACCTACGGCAAGAAACCATCGCTCACCTGGAAGGCAGGCTTCTATGCGAACCGCGATGCCTTCGGGATCTTCTGGCTGCCGCTCTTGGGCATCGATTGGCGGGTCGGGCCAAAGCTGAACGTATGGGGGATACTGCCAGGAAGCATGCACGCCGAACACAAGGTGCTGCGGTGGTTGCATTGGGGGTTCGTCTTCAAGGCCTTCACCAATAGCTATGGGGAACGCGGAGGCTTCTTCGCCCGGACCGACGAGAACCAGGTCGGTCTGTTCACCGATACGTACTTGATGGGCGCACGCGCGGTTCTTCGCCTGGAGGGCGGCCACACCGCCTTCAGCCAGTACCAAGGAGGGCCGGGCCATCCGCGCTACTCGTTCCATGGAAGCGATGGGTATGTGGACCACGAACTGGGCGACGGTCCGTACTTCAAGGTAATGCTTGCCTACCGCGTGCGGCTCGACGGGCAACACGGCCCCAACTAGCACCGCTCCTAGAAGACGCTGCCGCTCTTGAGGAAGAGGACGAAAACGAACGTCATCAGGAAGTGGTGGAACAACAACAGCACGGCGGCCAAGGTGAGCACACGCCTACCTTGGGTGTGAAGCTCCGGGAAGAGCTTTTTGTTGTTCATGGCAATGATGGGCAGCGGTATAGTTGCGAGGAGGAAAGTCACGGCAAGGGCCTTGAAAATGAATTCGTTGTTCAATACGCCCAAGAACAGGTGGGCGTAGTAGAAAATGAGGCCAACGAACGACAACAGGCCCAACCGAACGAAGAGACGTGCTTCAGCGACCATTTTGGAGCGTGGGTTCATGGCCAAGACGCCCGCTTCAACGCTTGGTGGTCCGCCCGGGTTACGGATTTTGTGAACGATCTCTGGATAGAACGACCTGGGCAACCGCAGGCCCCAAAGCCCGTCGCCCGGTGAGGGTGATGCCTACGACTGCGAGCGTAGTGCCTACGATGAACAGGGGCCAGGAGAATGCCGCTTCGAGGCCGGTTTCCTGAAGCCGGTATGCCGGTCCGTCGCTGAGGGTGTTGATGCCTTGATCAAGCGCATGCACGATATGAGCGCCCATGAACGACCACAATACCGCACCCGCACCTATCGCACAAAGGAACCATTCACCCCACTGCATACCGAACCGGCCATGGCGTTCCGCACCGACCAGCAGGAAGACGCCCAAGCAGATGATACCAAGAGAAACGAGGCTTGGCGCCAGGACGGGACCTACCCACGGCACGGGTACCAGAAAGAGGATATCCATGGCAAGAAGGGACTCCGGCCAGCCCAGCAGCACCTTCAACCACACGTAATAGAAAATGTCCCATACACCGAAGGCGATGAGAAACCAAGCGAACCGCTGCATACGCCGCCCAGCGAGCATGGCCGCTGGTGCGAGCAGCATGAGGATCGTCGCTGCCTCCCGCCCGATCTCTGTGCCGATGATGAGCGGTTGCAACGGCGGCAACGGAAAACTGAAACCGTTGGGGAAAAGCAGCGCCCGCAGGTAGACGACAACAGCGCTCTCCAGGTAAGCCATGCTCACTCCGAAAAGTGAAAGCCAGATCAGCTTGCTGCGGAGTTCTGCGCTCATCGTTCGTTCCAATGGAGGTCGGCAACCAACGCCTTATGGTCTGATCCCGGCAAGTGCTTCGTGGTCGTTGCGCCAACGCGCAGTTGCTTGGTGGAATAGATATGATCGATCGGGATCAGCGCCAGCCCGAACACACTGGGAAAGGTGGCGGGCTCGTACGCAGGCGCACCGGCCAGGCCTGTTTGCTGACGGAACCGAACAAGCGCATGATCCCATTCCACGGCGTTCAGGTCCCCGACGACGACCTGCGGCCCGCTCGCCTTCAGTATCCGAGATGCCAGTCTGTTCAACTGCGCGTTGCGCTTCAAGTAGGCCACATGCGGCAATGGTGAACGCGCGTGCACGGAAGTGAGCGTTACGATACCGGAAGGGGTTTTCACTCGAGCCTCGATAGCGGGAGCACCTAATAGGTCCACCTCCTCGAAATGCACTATTGGAAGCCGGCTAAAAACCGCTATGCCGTAACAATCCGTGCGTGGCACCACACGATGGAACGGATATGCTTCCGCAAGAGCGCAGGTAAGGATCGTCGCCCACGCCGGATCGACTTCCTGGAAGGAAAGAACGTCGGCATCCGAAGCATGCACGGCATCCAGCACACCAATGTTGCTTCTGTTCGGCTGTAGTACGTTGAATTGTGCCACCCGGAGCGCTTGTTGCGCCGTTGCTGGCACCTCGGGTCCCGCAGGCAGCCACGGGACCTGCAACGCAACCACAATGGTGGCGCCCATTGCGGCTGCCGCTTCGAACCACTGCCTGCGCCAGGCGAAGAGCACCACGAGCACCAGCACGACCAAAGCCCACTGCCGCATGAACGACCGCGCCAACATCAGCAGGAACCCTTCGTCACCCAGGACGAGCACAGCCGGGAGCGCGGCTAACCCGACGACCACCAAGGTGCGCACCGGTGCTGTTCGAGGCAGGCCTATGCTCATGCGCGCTCGAGTTTCCTGATATCGCGCAGCACGAGCCACAACGGCACGGCTCCGACAATACCGAAGGAAGCATCCACCATGCACCAGAAGAACGGGATGCCCCGCACCGGTGCCCAGGCGAAAGCAAGCACCAGGACGAGAGCACAGCACCAAAGCCCCCACTCGATCACCCATTTGTTGCGCACCGGATCGCGCAATGGCCCTACGAACGCCAACCCGATGACCACATGCGCGAACGCCAACCAATCCGTACCGTAGAACAGGAACGGGTACTTGGCACCGACTTCCGCGATCGCCGAAGCCACGGTCCGGGCCCACGAAAACAGTTCACCTCCCAATGGCTCCGTCCACTGGGCCAGCATTTCGGTGCCCCATTGCAAAGGCACAGCTGTGAGCCCGCTCAGAACGAGCATGATGATGAAAAAGATGATCCATCTGCGGATCCTTCGTCGTTCACGTTCCATGATCATGGTTTGTTCGGCGCGGCCAGTCCCACGAGTTCGTCGTAGGTGCGCTGTTCCGCCAGGGTCCAGCTTTGCCATCCGTTCGTTTGCCAGCGCCCCAGGAAGATGCGCGTCTTGGCGGCAAGCGCTTCATTGAAGACCAGAGGATCCTGCGTATCCGTCCAGCGGACATGGTTCGTCGCATGCTTGGCCATCTGTCGTTCCACATCGGCACGGTGCAGATGGAGCAAGGGCAGCACTTTGTCGCTCAATGCGAGGTAGTGGTCGGTGTCGATCTCCGCGGGGTTCGGGTGTCCGAGGTTGTACTTCACGATGACCCTGTCCCAATTGAAACATGAGAGCATTGTGAGCACGGCAACAGCCGCCCATGCGTTGACGCGCCAGAGGAAGAACGTGCTTCGCCGCGCGTGGATCTTCCACGCCAACGTTGCCAAGCCCGCCACGACGAGCGCGAGGAACACGATGACACCGATGCGCTTGTAGGCCAGCCCATGAAAACCGATGTAATGCATGTTCCGCAGGAAGACGCTCACCGCCAGCACGGCGTTCTGCGCAAGCCAAAGGAGCGCAAGGCGTTTCAACCAGAAGGCGCGTGGATGGAAGTTGAGATTGCGCCGGAACAACCGCAATAGGATGGCCATGCTCAGAAGAATACTGATGATGAGCAGCCAAGTGCCTTGGTGGACGAACTGCTTCAGGCTGAACCCCTCTTCCACCTGGAAACCGAACCATACCCAATCGATGTCGATCTTGTTCACGAGCAACAACAGGGCATTCACGAGCACAAGAAGGAGGAGACCGATGCGCCTCTCGCGCTCAAGGGCGTTCATGGGAAGCGGCGATTTCCAATGCGGTCGCTTGAGGCGAAGCCGCACCATGGCATCCGTGAGCCTCGCCTCAGCGGCGGCCACCGTGCCAGGAGCAAGCTTCAGCAAGAGCGCCCCGGAAGCGACAGCGCTCAGCAGCAAGAAAAGTGCATGGGCCGTGAAGAGCCCACGGACCAATGCATCGATGAAGTCCGCCAAGCGCACCATGATACCCTCGGTCATTGCACTGAACTTGGGATTGGCCGCGCGGTAGATCCAGTAGTACGCCATGAGCACCAACACAGGCAACAGGGACAGCTTCAACCAACTGAACCCCTTGCGGGAGGCGCCCTTTTCCGGCACCGCCTGCGCAAGCCCCTCCGCGAACGCGAGAGGCACGCTGGCGAGATTGTGCAGGGCTTGCCCGGTAGCACTGAGCACGTTGCGCAAGCCCGGGGCCAACATGAACCCGCTGAACACAACGAGCCAGAGGATGGTGAGCGTGATCGCCAGTGAGCTGCCGTGCACCACGATCATTGCGCTGCAAACAGCCATGGCCACGAGCATGGCCTTGGCCTCCATGGCGATGGCACCACCCGTGCGAACGAGCAATGCCGTTGTTATGGCCGCCGTGGCAATGACCACGTTAACGCCCAGTGCATGCTGCCAGAAGAGCGCGTCGCTCAGCACGGCCAGGGAAGCCAGCAACGCTGCGTTGCGCCAGATGAAGGGAGTTGCGAACTGTCGCAGGGACAACGTGATGGTGTTCATGGTCTCAGGTCTTTATTGAGCAATCGTTCAAGTGCGTCCAAGTGTGCTTGGAACGCCCGTTTGCCTACCGTAGTGCATTTGTAACTGGTGTTCGGGCGACGGCCCACAAAGCGCTTCCGGACTTCCACATAGGCAGCCTTCTCCAGTGCAGCAAGGTGGCTGGCCAGGTTGCCGTCAGTGACATTGAGCAGATCGCGCATCTGCGCATGGTCCACCCATGTGTTCACTGCAAGCACCGCCATGATGCCGATGCGCACGCGGCTCTCGAAGGTTTTGTCCAGATCGCCGATCATCGCTGCTCGTGGCGCAGGTACATCAACGTGCCGTATCCTATGTGGAGCACACCGAACCCGAGTGCCCAGCACAGGAGGCCGTGGCCCGGAAAGAATGTGGCGAACAGACCGATGGCCAATTGGCTCATGCCGAGCCAACGCACTTCCTCCAAGGTGAACTTCGATGCGTTCACCAGGGCAAGACCATAGAAAACGAGCGTGGCCGGCGCGACAAGTCCCGGAAGGCCGTGTGCCAAGAGCGCCAGACAGAACAGACCACCAACAACCAATGGAACCATCAAATGCAGCATCATCCTCGTCGCGGCACCATCCCACATGTGCTGCCCGGTGCGGCGCGCCCGGCGCCACGTGAACCACCATGCCGATGTGATGGCAATAGTGGCCGACGCCACCCCGAGCAACAACAGGGTAACGACCCTGTCCCACAACAAGGCGCCATCCCGACCCGGGGCTTGCAACGGCGAATAGGGGTCATCGCCCTGAACACCGAAAGAGCCCAGCCAAGCATGTGCGATGAAAGCGGTCGCCAATGCAACCACCCCTGCCGCCACACCGCTCAATCCGCTGAGGGACAAGAACCGCTGACTGCGGTCCATGATGCCCCTGATGCGCGCGAGTTCCTCCAATGATGGCACAGGGTCGGCTGAGTGCAGTGGTTGCGGCATGCTCAAAGTACTTTGTGCTACAAAGTAAATGAACGCTTGTTTATTGCACAAGCCCGAAAAGAAAGATCAGTGCACCATGGCAAGGGCCAACAAACAGCCGACCAGTACCGCAGCGAAGCGCGACCGATCGATGCGATGCTCCTTGCTGCTCTCGAAGATGATGGTGGTCGCGATGTGCAGGAACATCCCCAACGCCACGCCGAGTGCGGCAGAAAGCGCCTCCTCAAAGTGAGGGCCTATGAACATGCCGAAAGCGATCCCGGCGGGAGCAGCAGCACCAAAAACGGCCAAGTAGCCCCAGGTCATCGGCCCACCGGCATTTGCCGAACGCAGGACCAAAGCCAGGGCTATGGCCACCGGGAAGTGATGCAGCATGACACCCAGTGCGAAAGGCATATCGTTGGCAACCTCCGGCTCGGCGAAGGGCACACCCTCGATGAAGGCGTGCAAGCAGAGACTTACAAGAACAGCAGCGGGCAGCCGACTTCCAGCACCCAGGTGCATGTGCCCGTGCTCCAATCCGCGACTGAAGAACTCGAGAATGACCTGTAACAGGAAACCGGCCAACAACCAAACCCCGGCCTCCTCCCCTGCTTCAAGGATCAGCTCCGGGAGCATGTGCAGCAACGCCACGGCCAGCAGGAACGCTCCACTGAACGAAAGGCTCAGTTTCAGCAGTGCTCCCTGGGGACGCACCCAGAACATCAGCGCTCCGGCCAGCAATGGCACTGCAAAAAGTCCGATGGCGATCCAGGCGGTCATTCAAGTGGTCGTTGGGCCCACAGGATGGCCCGTTCAGAAGTTTCCGGCTCATAGGGTCCACCATCGAAATCGCCGAACACGCCCCGAAGATGAAAGCCTTCCTGTTCGAGAAGGTCCCTGATCTCCGCTGGTGTGAGGGCGATCACGCGCTCCATGAAATGCCGACGGGCATCTTCGTCCTCAACGCGTATGCTCTTTTCAATGAAGCCGTCGTGCACACGTCGGTTGATGACGAAGCGTGTATGGCCAATGGTGCACTCCTCACTTGCCACCAGCGCGCTGATGACCCGTGGCGTGTTCATGAAGTCGATGACCAGGGATCCTCCGGGGCGCAGCGCTTGGAACATGTTATGGACCGCGGCCGTGTCGTCACTTCTCTCATCGAAGTATCCGAAACTGGTAAAGAGGTTCACCACGAGGTCGAAGTCAGCACGGCCAAAGGCCTGACGCATGTCGTGCACTTTGAAAAGCGCCGTCGGAACACGCTCTGCTGCCTCCGCAACGGCCTCAGGGCATATGTCCAAACCCACGGTCACGAGCCCGTTCCCACTGAACCAATGGGCATGACGACCGCGGCCGCACCCTACGTCCAAAACCGCAGCACCTCGCGGCGTTCCGGTCAATCTCAAGATGGCCTCGACCTGGCGCCGGGCCTCACCCTCGTCACGCCGACCATACAGCATCGTGTAGTACGGCGTGCCGAACCAATCGTTGAACCAACCCTTGCGCATCGGGACCGCGAATGTAGGCGCGCACTGCCGAGGTACTTTTGCGCCATGCGCACATTGCTTTGTTGCTTGTTTGCCGGCTTGGTCATCGGTTGCGAGAACGATGATCAAACACCGCTCGCCGAGGATGTGTCCATGGTGGTGGACCATTCCGTGGTCAGTGCACCAGTGGTGTCGGTGTACCCGCTGCTGCGTGCCTTGCGCGCGGGGGAACTGCCGTGGGACTCGCTCCAGGCACATACCTGCGCCACGATCGACAGTATTACCGGCGATACGGCTGCTTTCCCGACCAACGGGCCGATTTCGCTGCATTTGCGCTATCCCGACGGGGGGTGCCTGGATATTGATGGTCGCGATCGCGCCGGCGCACTCACGATCACATTGGAGGAAGTCCTTGGAGAGGCTGCTGGGGCGTTCACTGCTTCGAGCAGTGGTCTTACGGTCACCGGGACCAAGATCCGGTTCGCGATGTCGGGTAATTCGTCCGGGGCCGGTCAAGCGGTGGAACTCGACAGCTGTTTCGTGTGGATCAGCGGCGCGTGGGCACTAAAGACCCAGGGTCTGCTTTCCTACACCATGACGGCAGGCAACACCACCACCGATCACACGGATGACGCATACGTGGTCAACCGCTCCGGCAATGGCCTTGACCGGGACGGCCGCGCTTATTCGGTCAGCACGTCCACGCCGTTGCGCTACGCGCTCGACTGCCCATGGGTGACCGAAGGCAAAGAACTGATCATGCCCAGTGGGCTCGAGCAGCGTGTCCTCGACCACGGCGCAGGCGCTTGTGATGGTTATTCGGGCATCATCCTGAACGGGGACACCATCGGGTTGACAATTCCGTGAATAACTGCCCGCACCCACGTCCAAGGCCCACCTCCCTCACGAGCCTAGCTTTACCCATTGCAAGCGGTATCCAGAAAACCGCCTTTCCATGACGCCCATCCAACTCGAAGGCACCCCGAAAACCCCGACCGTGAACTTCGATGCATCATCGGGTGAATTGGAGATCAGGGGGCGTTCCATCCCTGAGAACAGTCTCGAGTTCTACAAACCACTGATCGATTGGATCGACAAGTACGCCAAGAGCGCCCAGTCGAAAACAACGCTGCGGGTACAACTCGAGTACTTCAATACCAGTAGCAGCAAGTGCATCCTGGACGTCTTCAAGAAGCTGGAGCAGGTGCGTGCTGCCGGCAATGACGTATCCGTCCTTTGGCACTATGAAGCCGACGACGAAGACATGTTGGAAGCCGGCGAGGATTATCAGGCCATCATCAACATCCCCTTCAAGATGATCCAGATCGAGGAAGTGGATGACAAGTCTTGACTACGCCCCGTGCATTCCGGGGCTGCTGAACCGTTTGAGCAACTTGGGGAACAGGTCGGCTTGGAGGGCGGCGAAGAACAGCAGTGTCATCCCCCAAAGCACGAGGACGTTCGCGGCCAACGTGTTGATGCGCCAGCCCAGCAGCAGCTTGGTGGGTGCGTAGAAATGAGCCGAGAACAAGCCGTCTTCCCGGGGGTCTTGGTAGATCGGATCGCTCTTTTGCACCAGCCTTCCCTCAGATTCCACGATCACGTTCACCTCGTTCTTATTGGTCACCGCGTCCGCTAGGCTTTCGTTGCGATAGGAGTCCATCAGCGCGAAATAGGACGACCGCGCCTGTGGGGTTGAGGTCATTTCATGGATACGGCTCTCCTTGGCCCTTTCGGAGGTTTGGTACACGTGCCGGTAATGGCTCGTCAAGGTATTGAGCGCATCATCTACGGCGTCCAGGACGGCTAGGTCAACCCGACCTGGCTGGAGCCGATCCAGTTCAGGGATCTCGAAACCGCTCAACAGGCGTTGCTCCTGCTCCAATTCGCGATGCAGCAATCCAACGCTGTACGCGAGGTCCGTGGTTGATCCCTGCCCCTTCAGCTCCCGGCGGACCTCCTCCACATGGTTCCGCAGTTCGCGTACCCACAGGTCCTTCTTCCAATTGGCGTTCTTCATGCGCTGATCGAACGGGTAGAAATTGCGCTCGTAGTCGTTCACCGTGAACTGCGCCACGGCCATTGCTTCGTAAGCCCACCGACTGGCCATGATGTTACCTATCCAGGGCACGCTCCGTTCGTTGGAGAACCATGGGTGGAGCTTGTCGTACTTTACGATGATCCCGCTGAAGAGCAACTGCGGGATGATGAGCACGGGTATAAGGATGTAGATGACCTTCGCGCTGTTGAAGCTCGCGCTTACGTTCAGGCCAAGGACGTTCGCGAAACATGATGCACTGAAGAGCACCGCCCAGTGCACCAGCGTCATGCCTTGCACACCAAGGATGGTGTTGCCCACGAGCACGAAGAGCAGCGTCTGTATGGCGCTTATGCCGAACATGATGCCCACCTTGCTGAGGATGTAACTGGCACGGCTGAGGCTGAGGAAGCGCTCGCGTTGCAGGATACGCCTGTCCCGGATGATCTCCTCGGCGCTTACGGTAAGGCCGAGGAACAGCGCAACGATCACGGAAATGAACAGGTACTGCGGCAGATTGTCGTTGTGGCGGAACACGAACTCCCCTGCCGATGCATGGTCAGTGCGGAAATACCGAAGGAAGAAGGCCATTACGAAGGCGAGCACGGGCGCCTCCAACAGATTGATGAGAACGTACTGGCGGTTCGCGAGCTTGCTCAACACGTCGCGCTTCCAGAATACGCTGAACTGCTTCATCCATCCCGGTGGTGCGAAGGTGCTCTTGGGAACCTGTGGATTGTCCCTGATGGCCACGGCGTGCGCATCCACTTGCGCTCGGAAAACCTCGTTCCAAGCCTCCGGTCCGATGCGGCGCTGGTCCGTTTCATTGCCGTACTCATCCACCATGCGTGCTTCCAGGATGTCGAAGATCTGCTCCGGGTTCACGTTGCCGCAGACCGCGCATTGGCCTTCGTCGCTGTTCACTTGGCCGGTGACCCGCTTGAAGTACACGACGGCATCCACCGGATCGCCATAGTACACCGGATAGCCTTCCTGGTCCACCATCAACAGACGATCGAACAGTTTGAAGATGTCCGATGAAGGTTGGTGGATGACCACGAAGATCAAGCGGCCCTTCAGCGCAAGCTCCTTCAGAAGGTCCATGATGTTCTCACTATCGCGCGAGCTCAGGCCACTGGTTGGTTCGTCCACAAAAAGGACACTGGGCTCACGGATCAGCTCCAGGGCAATGTTCAGACGCTTGCGTTGTCCGCCGCTGATCGTCTTTTCAAGTGGATTGCCCACCTTCAGGTCTTTCGTGTCGTACAGCCCCAACGTGTGCAGCAGGCGATGCACGCGTTCGCTGACCTGGCCATCATGGAGATCGCCGAAACAGAGCTTGGCGTTGTAGAACAAGTTCTGGAACACGGTGAGTTCCTCGATCAGAAGGTCGTCCTGGCTGACATGGCCGATAACACCTCGGATCTTCTCGCGTTCTCCGTGCACGTCGACACCATTGATGGTGACTTTCCCCGACGACGGTTTCAGGCTCCCATTGAGGACACTGAGCAATGTGCTTTTGCCGCTTCCGCTCCCACCCATGATACCGATGAGCTTACCGCTCGTTTCGGCCAGGTGCAGGTTGTGCAGGCCTTTGCGCCCGTTCGGGAAGGCATAGTCGATGCCTTGGGCCTTGAACGTTATGGAAGGAAGGTCACCGTCCTCCATGAACGAGCCCAGGATATCGCTGTAGTAGATGGGCTTGCCGTGCGGGGGCCGGATGGAAGAACCATTGCCGAGCACATAGTGGTGTTCCCGGCCCATCAGTTGTCCGTTCAGCAGCATGCGGCTTTCGCCGTCGTAGCGGGCCAAGTACAACCCGACGCTCGGCAGGTTCAGGACGCGGAGTTCCCCGTCGATGCCATGGGCGTGGAGATGACGGGCCTTTCTTTCGGCCTTCCCGTGGCTACCATCGATGTACAGCAGCTGCGATTGGTCCTCCGATGCAGCACTGCTGCCTTCAACGAAGGCCGTACAGCGCACATAGTCCTCGTTGGCGATGGTGAAGGCATCGGCCACCGTGCTAACGAACTCCCGCTCCTGTTCTCCCACCTCCCCACCGGCATGTATGAACTCGATGAGGTGCACGAGCACAACGAACTTCTGACGGCGCTCGAGTTCCTCGTTCACCTGGGCGCAGATCTTGAGCACCTTAACGCTGTTGAGCGATGTGCGCTTACGACCGTTGCGGCTTTCACCTCCGCTGGACCGGTAGGCCTGGAAATAGGCGTCGAAACGAGCAAGATGGCCCGCTGCCACATCAGAACTGAACTGCTGCTTCAGGAAGCGCTCCACGATGCTCCGCCCGCTCACCCCGGCAGCAGAGGTACCCTCCACCTTGGCGATGATCGCGAACAGCTGCAGTAAAGCCTTGAGTATCTTCTCGCTCATACAGGACACCGCCGCGAACAGCACGCGGAAAGCGCCCTCTGTACGAAGGCTTCCAAGGAAAGTTCCGGGGCGCCTACTTCTTGAACCCGATCATGAGAACCGCACATCCGCTGCCTGCTTTGGCAGGGTCCAATTGTGCTTCAACGCTGACATCAATGGTATTCGCCACCGCAAGGTCCCAATACGGTTCGTTGGCGTGGTCGCGATTGCTGAACAGCACATTCCCCTTCTTGTCCACCACGGTGAAGACAAGGTTCCCATCGCCGGTCCCGCTGCAACCTGCCACCCGGTAGGTGGTGCCGCCGAACAAAGTCAGGTCGAATTCAGCGGTCTCGTCGCCATTGAGCAAAGTCCGATAGAACTGACCATCGGGTATGTACTGCTCAGTAATGTGCCGTTGGCAGTTCAAAGCAATGGGGTCGCAGATGGCCCCGGTCTGGGCTGAAGCTCCGAGGAGCAGCGCGGAAGCGGCAACTGTTAGGGTCGTGCGCATGTTCAAGCAAGCATGGTGTTCCGAAGTTGCGTCACCTTGGTCGCGATAGCGTTCAGCTGCTCACCGGTGATGGTAACGGTCCGGGTGGAATTGATGTAAGTGGTTCTCGCGGCCGCATCCGTCACTGGCTCAGCGTATTCATAGGTCAACGTGATCCCGGCGAACATTTCCTGGAGTTCTTTCAGCCCGGTAAGCAAGGTGCCGACTTCCTGTTGACCATCGATCGCACCGATGAGGTCCACCAGGTTGTTCAACGTGGTCTTTTGCTCCCCGATCCGATCGGCGATCCCTTGGTCCTTGAGGGCACCCGGGCTGGCCGTGGACAGATAAAGCGATTCGATGAAGCCACCCGTGAGCACCAGCACACTAATGTCGTCACTAGCATTGTTCTTCAGGTACTGATCCGCCGACCGATAGGCCGCGCTGCCTAACACCAACAAGCTATCCTCGTTGTTCAGGTTGTCCTTGAACCGTTTCAAAAGTGGTTGATCGAAGGCATTGCCCACATTGAGCGAACGGCCCAAGGTTTCAATGGCTTGGAGCGTGCTCACAGCCCGCTGGGCGTCCTTATATGTGGTCACATACGCGAGATCGGCACCGAAGACACCCATTGCCAAGGCCTTGCCTGACCGCGTGGCAACCTGCTGCGCCTTCTCCAACGGCATGGCGAGCCCTTGATCGTAGGGCAGTTCGAGCTTCCTGATCAACAACGCGGACTGCACCGGGCTAGGAACGCTGAACAGCTTTCCGTTCACCTTCAGCACGCTGGATACGGAATTGGTATCCACTGACAATGAATCAGAGCCCCCGATGTTTCCATTTGTCGGTCCGGGGTCACCGCAACCCGCCAAGGCAAACGGCAAGGCAACAGCAGCGCATTTCAGGTAAGGATGCAATGTCATGTGGAGGGGCTTTCCTTCGACGTTCGGCGACGAAAGTACCCGCCCCTATGCCCGTTACTGACACGGTATCCCGGCCGCGATCCACAGGGTTATCCACAACTCCCTACCAGTTCAGGGCCTTCTTGTAGTAACGAGGAAAGCGCACTGTTGCACGCAAGCGGTGGTAGTACAGCTGCCACCGCGGGGTGGAAAGGTCATATACCTCTTCAGGCAACTCAGTGGCCCTCGCCGGCGCCGGGGGGGTCTTGCTCTGCTTACTGGCCATGGTCAGTGGTATTGCCTTAATGACAATACCAAGCCGTTCGGCGCTGCCCAGCATCAGAACGAAAAGTACAATGCCCTATACGGGTCAGGCACTATCGCAGCAGGGTCACATGGCCCAGATGCTCCTGCACCTCACCACTGATCCCTTGCACGCGGAACCAATAGGTGTAAACCCCTTCGGGTGCTTCCACTCCTCCTGCCGTGCCGTCCCACTTGCCGAAGAGTTCATCGGTGTCATGAACCAGTTCGCCCCAGCGGTTGAAGATCCGCATGTGGTAAGTGGCAAAACCCACACCGGCACCGAAAAACGCCTCGTTCGTGCCATCACCATCGGGGGTGAATGCGTTGGGCGCGTAGAAATGCAGTTCAGGATCAATGAGGATGCTGCGGTAGGTCGTGTCCACACAACCCAGATCGTCGACGATGGCCAACATCACTTCGTACATGCCCGCAGCAGGGTACACAACAAGCGGGTTCTGCTCCGCACTGACCAGGTCGGGGTACTCGAAATCCCAGGACCATGCAGTCGCGCCCACGCTCTCATCAAGGAATTGCACGGGGAAGTTCTCCACATAAACGCTACCGGTGTAGCTGAAGGCCGCAACGGGCGCATTCACTCCAACGGTGACATCGTCGCTGGCACTGATACCGCATCCATCGGTGGCGATGACCGTGTACGAACCGTTGCCCGACGGAGCGATGGGGTTTTCCGGGCCAATGACCGTATTGTCCCAGATGTACGTATAGGCTCCTGTGCCGAACGATGCCAAGGCGCTCAAGAACGCCGTATCACCGCGACAGGTGCTCGTATCTGCGCTGGTTACGACCACAATGGTGTCGTATTGCACCACCACGCTTACATCGTCATTGGCGACAAGCCCGCAATTGTCAGTAACGACCACGGTCCATGATTGGGTAGTTGGCGGGGCCACGCTGACAGTTGGATCCGTGCCAAGGCCGCCGCTCCACATGTAGCTGTAGGGTACCGTTCCACCCGTGGTCGTTGTGCTCAGGTCCACGGGGCTTTCAGGGCAGAAAACCGTCGTATCAGGGGTGATAACCACCACCAATGGGTCCGGAACTGGCACGGTTACCGTCGCATCCCCGATCACAGTATGCACGCCACAAGCATCAGTAACCGTGAGCGTGTACGTGGTGGTGGCCGGTGGCGCTACCCAATCACCCGTTGTGCCGTCTGCAATGGTCTGGCCCCAATCGAGCATCAGCGCTCCAAAACCACCCGAGGCCACACCACTGACGAACACACTGTCGTTGCAGGGCAGTGTCGTGTCGTTGCTCATCACCAAATTGATGGGCGGCGCGTCGTCGATGTAGAAGTAAAGGAAGGTGCTATCCACCCCACAATTGCCGTTCGCGATAGCGATCAACTCAACAAGTTCGGGGCCTTCGGTGACGGCATCAAGCGTTGCGGTGATCACGACCAACAGGCTGTCTTCACCTGGCAGGAAGGTGAACTGGTTGGCCACGTTGTTGTAATCCGTGCCTTCAATTGCCGCTCCGCCCGTGATGAATTGAACATCTTCCTGCTGGGAAAGGTCACCAGCACGGGTGAGGTACAAGGTAGCTTGACCACAGCCTTCGTAAATGGTACTGTCCTGGCCACCGGCGTCGATCTGGGTGCTCAGGCTCACCGCGTTGCTCTGAAAGCTGCCAGCTTCAAGGAAAACTGCGCTGTCCCACCCCGTGTCACCTACGTCTGCAATGGCCAATTTGATGTGATAGGTCTGCCCGCATTGCACTTGAGCCTGCGCTGAAAGCACCACCGTGAACCCATCGTACTGAACCGTAGGCCCAATAGGGTTGTTCTGAACATAGTAGCTGCTGTTTGCCGTCCAGTTCGGGTCAAACGCATCACAATTGGTGGATGTGTACAAGCCGCCCGGCACGCCGATATTCACTGTGTTGATGGCCACGGGAACGTTGGTCCCTGGGACTAGTGCAATGTTGGCCGCGTTGTTGGAGTACGGTCCACTGATGCCTGGTCCGCTCAAAAAGAAAGCGAACACATCCGTGACGGTGCCGCACACGTACTCGTCGTACTCCTCACTGGCGAGCACGAAATTGAACGCGAGAGAATCACCCGTTGGAACGAAATCAAACTCAAGAATGGCCCGGTCGTGAGTGGTCCCTGGAACGGGAAGGATCGCGACAATACTGTCCAGGTCGGGGTCACCGATACCCCAATTCCCCCCACCCAATGTCATCCCGCCCGCATTGTTCGGGCCAGGAGCCACCGTGATACTGCCCGATGCCATGATCATCCCAGCACCCATTCCGATATTGCTCGCCGCACCATTGAAGGTGCCAAGTTGGTCGGGGTCGCCTAGAAAGGTGATGTTGCTTGCTGTTACCCCAGGGCCGAGCAACACGGTCTGCACGATCTGTTGGGGAGTGAGCGTGTTGTTGACGGTGAGCTGGGCACTGCCGACGGTGGTGACCACCAAGGCGGTCGAAACGAGGAATGGCCTGAGGGTCTGCTTGTTCACCGGCGGTGAATTTAGGCCGTGGGCCATGCAGTGGGAAACTGGTTCTCCACAAGCTTGCCAACCTAACGGCGTGCGCAGGACGCACTTCCGCCTTCCTTCGTGGCCCCGCCCATGAACCGGACGCCCCAAAGCCAGCAGGAACAGTTGTTCGCAGAGGTCGTACTGCCGCTACCGTTCGCGGGTGCGCTCACCTATTCCGTACCTGCAGATCTTGCATCGAAGGTTGCGACCGGGCACCGGTTGGTGGTGCCCTTCGGCAAAGGCGAGGGCCGTTTGCTAACTGGCGTCGTGCTGCGCACCCACCAGCAAGCGCCGGTGGGCCACCGTCCTCGCGCTGCCTTGGCCGCTCCTGACGACACGCCGCTTGTGCTCAGTGGTCAATTGAAGCACTGGTTCGACCTCGCCGATTACTACATGTGCAGCTTGGGCGAAGTGATGATGGCCGCCATACCGTCGGTGTTCATGATCAGTAGTGAAACGCGGATCACCACCACGGGCCGCCAACCGAACGAATTGGCGCTCAGCAACCACGCATTGCGGGCGTTGGACATGCTGGGGCAGCAACCGCTCACCACCCTCGACGCATTGCGCGATAGCCTTGGGCCAGCGCTCGCCGCTGCTGCCGTGAACGAATTGGTGCTTGCGGGGGCCGCCACCGTTGACGAAGAATTGAAGGACCGGTCGGCCAAACGCACCGAGCACTACTTGGAGCGCGGCGCACGTGCAGCTGAAGAGAGCACCCTGCACGAGTGGTTCACCGTGCTGGAGAAGAAGGGACTTGACGCGCAATTGCGGGCGCTGATGAAATTCGTTGAGCTGAGCGCATGTTTCACCCCACGTGAGCGTCCGGTGCGGCGAGGCGAACTGCAACGATCCAGTGGTACCGATGCAACCATAGTGAAGCAGCTTGTGGGCAAGGGTGTATTGCGTCTGGTGGAAAAGGAACCGGAGGAGACCGTGAAAGGCCAGGCACTTGAACCGCGTTTGGCCTTTTCCGGGACGCAACAGAAAGCGCTGAACGACCTGCGCGCGGCCTTGCGGGAACATCCTGTTTCGCTCCTGCACGGCGTAACGGCATCCGGCAAAACAGAGCTGTACGTTGAGCTGATGGCCGAAGCCATAGCGAAAGGCGGTCAGGTTCTTTATCTGCTGCCTGAGATCGCGTTGACCACCCAGATCATCGGTCGTTTGAAGAAGCACTTCGGTGAGCGCGTAGCGGTTTACCACTCGCGCCTATCCATGACGGAGCGGGCGGCGATCTGGCGACGGATGGTGGACTCTCCCGACCAAGTGCCCATCGTGCTTGGCGCCCGAAGTGCGGTGTTCCTTCCCTTCCACAACCTGCAATTGGTGGTGGTGGACGAGGAACACGAACCGAGCTACAAGCAACAGGACCCTGCACCACGCTACCACGCGAGGGAAACGGCCATCATGCTCGCGCACAACAGCGGAGGGCGCGTTGTGCTCGGCAGTGCCACGCCCAGTATGGAAAGCCTGTTCAATGCGAAGAACGGCAAGTACGGTTTCGCCGCACTGCTGGAGCGCTTCGGCGATGCCCCTCTGCCGACGATCAAGGTGGTGGACCTTGCCGAGGCCCGGCGCAAGCACCAACTCCGCGGCAGCTTCAGCGTGGATCTCTGCGAGGCCATCGAGGCATCGACCAAAGCGCGCGAGCAGACCATCCTGTTCCAGAACCGCAGGGGCTACGTTCCATTGTGGCAGTGCGAAACCTGCGATTGGACCCCGCAATGCGAGCGCTGCGATGTGAGCCTTACCTATCACAAACGCCGGCACCGGCTGAGCTGCCACTACTGCGGCCGCGAATACGAACCGCCCACGGCCTGCGCCAAATGCGGCAGCCGCCGATTGCGCATGCTGGGCTTGGGAACGGAGAAGGTGGAAGAAGAACTGGCACTTCTCTTCCCTGAGGCCCGCATTGCCCGCATGGACCAGGACACCACGCGCGGCAAACACACCTACCACAAGCTCCTGCGCGATCTGGAAGAAGGTGCGGTGGACGTGCTGGTGGGCACACAGATGGTGACCAAAGGGCTGGACTTCGACCACGTGAACCTTGTGGCCGTTGTGAGCGCCGATGCGCTACTGAAGTTCCCCGATCTACGGGCCCACGAAAGAGCGTTTCAGTTGATGGCGCAAGTGGCGGGCCGTGCAGGACGCCGGAACCGGTCTGGGTTGGTGATGCTCCAGACATTCGACCCCGGGCATCCGGTACTTGGCTTTGTGAAGAACCACGACGTGCTCGGATTCTACGAGCGCGAACTGGAACAGCGGCGCAAGCACCACTACCCGCCCTTCAGCCGCTTGGTGCGCATGACATTGAAACACGCCAAGGAGGACCGGGTGGCCAGCACTGCCGCAGCACTGATGGAAGCGCTGCGCCCGGTGTTCGGGGAGATGGTGATAGGGCCGGAAGTACCGGCCGTTGCGTGGGTGCGCAACCTGCACCTGCGCAACATCATGGTGAAACTGGGTCGTGGATCGCACAAGACCGGCAAAGATGCCCTGCGCGATGCCATCGACAGGGTGTTCGCCGATCGCAAGCACTCACCCGTGCGCATCACCATAGACGTGGATCCGATGTGATCCGAACCGGACCGGGAAGAGTTCACCTTTCTGGAACGTCGCTACCGGCCACGTCGAGCAACGCCTTCCACAAAGCCGTGGCTGGTGCAGGTGCTTCCACCGAAATGACCTTGCCAGAAACGGGATGCTCAAAGGAAAGTGAGCGCGCATGCAGGCCAATGCTCCTGTCCGGTTCTCCGCGCCGCGCGCCGTACTTAACGTCGCCCTTGATGGGAAAACCCGCTGCCGAGCACTGGGCCCGTAGTTGATGGAACATGCCGCCTAACGGTTGAAGGGCCAGCAATGCGTAGCGATCACCCTGGGCCAACTTCCGGTACAGCACGCGAACCTCGCGGCCTGCCGACGGTGCACACGGAACAGCCTTGTGCTTAACAGCATCCTGCTTGAAACGATGTAACCACTCTCCTCGCTCCGGCGGAACTCCGTGCACCACAGCCCAGTACTCCTTCCGAACTGAGCCGGAGGCGAAAGCACCGCTCAATCCGGTCAAGGCCTGCGGGGTCAGAGCAAGAAGCATCACTCCTGAAACGGGCCGGTCCAATCGATGAGGAAGCCCGATCTCCTGCGGTTGCGATGCAAAGCCGGGGACCTTTCCGACAAGTTCCAGAACTGAAGTGTCGCCTGTCTTGTCCGGCTGGGATGGTACACCCGCAGGTTTGAGCACTGCGGCCACATGATCATCGCGCCATAGCACCTCCAAGGGCTTCTCAGTACTGCTCATCCTTGCTTGGGAAGCTACCTGAGCGTACGTCCTCTATGTAGCCGGAAACTGCTCCTGTTATCGTGGTGTGCAGGTCAGCATAGCGCCTCAGGAAGCGAGGATTGAACTCCTTGTTGATGCCGAGCATGTCATGAAGCACGAGCACCTGACCATCAACGCCATTGCCTGCGCCGATGCCAATGATCGGAATACTGACCGAAGCAGCTACTTCCTTGGCGAGTACCGCCGGGATCTTCTCCAGGACAATGGCGAAACAGCCCGCCTCCTCCAACAGCTTGGCATCCTCCTTCAACCGCATGGCCTCGGCTTCTTCCTTGGCACGCACCACGTACGTCCCGAACTTGTAAATGCTCTGTGGAGTAAGCCCCAAATGCCCCATCACCGGGATCCCGGCCGTGAGGATCCTCTCTATTGAACCGATCACCTCACGCCCGCCTTCGAGCTTCACGGCATGTGCACCGCTCTCTTTCATGATGCGGATGGCACTGCTCAGCGCAAGTTTCGTGTTGCCTTGGTAGGTACCGAACGGCAGGTCCACAACGATGAGCGCCCGCTCGCAGCCCCGCACAACAGCGCTCGCGTGGTAGATCATCTGGTCCAGCGTTATGGGAAGTGTGGTCTCGTGGCCAGCCATCACGTTGCTCGCGCTGTCGCCAACCAAGATGACATCGATACCGGCGGCATCCACCAGCCGGGCCAACGAGTAGTCGTAAGCCGTCAGCATGGATATTCGCTTCCCGGCGGACTTCATCTCCAGCAGGACATGGGTGGTGACCCGTTTGGCTTCCTTGTGCGTGCTCATTCTTCCGATTGGGTGCCCAAAGCTATCCGAGGCAAGGCGCACTGCTCATCCCCGCGGGTACAGGAACGGTACAATAGCGACCATGTGCGGCACCTCAACCTATGGGCCCGCGCCTACTTTTGGCCACCTGCTCATGAACCGAATGAAGAAGCACCTTGTGTTGGGCCTATTGGTGGTTGGTAGCCTTGGCTGCAGTACGGAACTGGACGTGTTCGCACCCTACAAGGAGATCCCGATTGTATATGCCACGCTCAGTGTCTCCAAGAACGATCGGCCCACGACAGACCCTTGCCTCGGTACCCAGTTCGAGCCGGAGACGACGCACTACGTAAAGATCAACCGGGCCTTCCAAGGTGATGGGAATGCATTGGCTTACGCCGCCATCCCGGACAGCAACGAGTACAACGACGACCAGTTGATCGATGCCCGGGTTGAACGGTGGTTGAACGGCAGCTTGGTCCATACCTACCAATTGAGAGATACAACGATCCCTGATCGACTGCCAGGTACCTTTCACTACCCCGACCAAAAAGTATACTACTTCAACACGTTCCCACCCGACAAGCTCGATGAAAACAGCGAGTACCGATTTGCGGCAATGATCAAAGGGGTGGAAGTGAGTGCCTCAACTCCAATAGTCAACAACTTCGCAGTGTCCAGCAACGTGCAAAGCGGAACGTTCCGGCCACGGTTCCACAATGGAACGGCCTATCAGGACTATGAATTGATATGGACCAGCGCGCCCGACGGACGTCGCTACGAGGCTTACTACACCTTCTACTACAATGAAGTGCGCAACGGAGTCGGTGAGGTGAAGCAATTCACCAAGAAGATCGGTACGGAGATCACCACGAACACCAACGGGAGCGAGGAACTGGTGGTGACCGTTGTAGGTGAGGACTTCTACCGGACGGTAAAGGACAATGTGCCCGTGGATGCCGGGGTTGAACGTCGCGAGATCTTGGGCGTCCGGTTCCACTGGGCAGTAGCCAGCGACGACTTCCACACCTTTCTGCAGCTGAACGAACCCATTACAGGCATTGTGGAGGACCGCCCGGACTTCACCAACATTACCAACGGTTATGGCATGTTCGTAAGCCGCTACTTCGAGTGGGCCCCAGGCAGTTCGGACAACATTGTTCCGGGCTGTGGCTATCGCCTGCTTCACGACAACAGCCTTGAGGAGTTGGCGTTCGGGCAATACACAGGGGGGCTGGGATTCTGTTCAGCTTACAACGTGAGCGACGGAACACCCTACGAGTGTCCCTAAGCGGTTCTGGCACCGACGGCTGCCGATCTCACTGACCTTCTGGCAGATTTTCGGGGGCCTTCCAAGCAGGTTCTAGCTGTTCTGGCATGGATGTGCGCGTAGCAACCTAACGGCATAGGGGTTGACAACGGCGCTCGCCTGCGGAAAGGCACAACCAGACAACCCTGAACAATGAGCAAGATCATCGGTATCGACTTGGGCACCACCAATAGCTGCGTAGCCGTAATGGAAGGCAGTGAACCCGTGGTGATCGCCAACAGCGAGGGCAAGCGCACCACCCCCAGCATCGTGGCGTTCATCGAAGGCGGTGAGCGCAAAGTGGGCGACCCGGCCAAGCGCCAAGCCATCACGAACCCACGGAACACGATCTATTCCATCAAACGCTTCATGGGCAACTCGTTCGACGAGAGCTCCAAGGAGGCTGGCCGTGTTCCTTATGAAGTTGTTCGCGGTGAGAACAACACGCCCCGCGTGAAGATCGCTGACCGCCTGTACACACCACAGGAGATCAGCGCCATGGTCCTTCAGAAGATGAAGAAGACCGCCGAAGACTACCTGGGTACTTCGGTGAGCGAGGCGGTGATCACCGTTCCTGCCTACTTCAACGACGCACAGCGCCAAGCCACCAAGGAAGCCGGCGAGATCGCTGGTCTGAAGGTGCGCCGGATCATCAACGAACCCACTGCTGCTGCACTCGCCTACGGCTTGGACAAAAAGCACAAGGACATGAAGGTTGTGGTGTTCGATTGCGGCGGCGGCACCCACGACGTAAGCGTGCTTGAACTGGGCGATGGCGTGTTCGAGGTGAAAGCCACGGATGGCGATACGCACCTGGGCGGTGACGACTTCGATCAGTGCATCATCGATTGGTTGGCCGAGGAGTTCAAGAACGACGAAGGCATTGACCTGCGCAAAGACCCCATGGCCCTGCAGCGCCTGAAGGATGCCGCCGAGAAAGCGAAGATCGAACTCAGCAGCACCACCAGCAGCGAGATCAACCTGCCGTACATCATGCCGGTGAACGGCATCCCGAAACACTTGGTCCGCAGCCTGAGCCGCGCCAAGTTCGAGCAACTGGTGGACACCTTGGTGAAGCGCACCATCGCCCCGTGCGAAAGCGCATTGAAGAACGCAGGCCTTACCACAAGCCAGATCGATGAGGTGATCCTCGTTGGTGGCAGCACGCGCATCCCGGCAATCCAGGAAGCCGTGAAGAAGTTCTTCGGCAAGGAGCCCAGCAAAGGCGTGAACCCCGATGAGGTTGTGGCCGTGGGTGCCAGCATCCAAGGCGGTGTGCTCACCGGCGATGTGAAGGATGTGCTGCTGTTGGACGTTACTCCCTTGAGCCTCGGCATCGAGACCATGGGCGGTGTGATGACCAAGCTCATCGAGGCCAACACCACCATCCCGACCAAGAAGAGCGAAACGTTCAGCACGGCCAGTGACAACCAACCCAGCGTGGAGATCCATGTGCTACAGGGTGAACGGCCCATGGCAAGCGGCAACCGCACGATCGGTCGCTTCCATTTGGACGGTATTCCACCAGCTCCGCGTGGCATCCCTCAAGTAGAGGTCACCTTCGACATCGACGCCAATGGCATTCTTCACGTGGGGGCCAAGGACAAGGCCACTGGGAAAGAGCAGAGCATCCGCATTGAGGCTAGCAGCGGTTTGAGCAAGGACGATATCGAAAAGATGAAGAACGAGGCTGCCGCGAACGCCGATAGCGACCGCATGGCAAGGGAGAAAGCCGACAAACTGAACGCCGCCGACAGCCTCATTTTCCAAGTGGAGAAGCAGATGACGGAATTCGGCGACAAGCTTCCGGCCGACAAGAAAGCCCCGGTGGAAAACGCTTTGGCCGAATTGAAGAAGGCCCACAGTGCACAGGACCTCACTGGTATCGACGCCGCGATGAACCAGTTGAACACTGTTTTCCAAGCAGCTGGACAGGAAATGCATGCAGCCGCGCAACAAGCCCAACAGAACGGCGGTGCGGCGAACAGCAGTTCCACGGCCGATACTGAAGTCACCGATGTTGACTTCGAGGAGGTAAAGGACGGCAAGAACTGATCAGTGCGGACCAAGAGGAACGGCCGGTAGGTTCAACCTACCGGCCGTTGCATTGTGATGGTGCTCCCCGTGTTCGTTCAAAGGGTTCGCGTGCCATGGACCTTTCCGTCCACGTATGTGTCCTCTGAAACGGGTTTGCCGCTGGCGTCGAAGTGTTTCCAGATACCCACGCGCACGCAGTCCTGGCGATCGGGAACGAACCGTGATCGACCCACGGTACGCAGCACGCCGTTGGGCCAATACTCTTTGGCCTCCAGTTCATTGTTGCGCTTGTCCACGAGCATCAGCGTACTGATCGGCTTGCCGTCCGGTTGGTAGAGATTCATCTTCAGATACCAAGGCTCGCTCTTGTGCTTGGCCTGTTCGTAGCGGACCTGCCCGTTCGTGTAATGGTCTTCCCATTCCAGCACCTCACCCTTGAAGTACTTCACCAACGTCCTGACCTGCCCATTGGTGTGGTATGTGGTCAATGCCCCCCTGAACGTATCGGTGGTCCGGAACTCCCGCTCCAGTTTGCCATCCGGGTGGAAGTTCTTGTACACCAGCAGTTGGCCATCTTGATAGAATCCTCTGTGCTTCACCACCCCGTTGGGGTGCTTGTCCTCCACCCAACCGGAGCACGCATAGCCCTGGCAGAGCCTTACGCTGTCGCCCTTCGAAACAGGGTTCAACCGCTCATAGTCATTGATGACCGTCACGTCATCCAAGAACTCCGCTGCGACCGCCTGATAGTCGTCCGCAAGGAGCAATGAGTCGGGTTGACCTGCACATGCCAAGGCCACTGTTGCACAGCCAAGGGTCAATTGGAGCTTTACGAGCATGCCCGTTCTACGGACCAGGAAAGCGGGAGTTACGGCCACCACGGCGGTTCCACACCCCGGAAAAGGACTCTCACGGATCCCGGACGGTCACTCACACACCGAAAGTTATCAACAAGCCATTGTGTCCGTGTTGAACGGTTCTCTACTTTCCCGGCCGTTTACCACCAAACCGTTCAACCAAAACCTGACCTATGAGAAGAAAGTACCTAGCCCTAGGAACGCTGCTCGTTGCTGGATCACTTACGTGGTCGAGCACACTTCGAGCACAAGGCGAGACCTGTATCACGGCGGCTGTTGTGGCACCGGGTGTCGGAATCGTTGCTGATGGACCGGCCACAGGTGGTGGCAACAGCACTGTCTGCAATACCGGAGGCACCAATGCGGATTGGTACGTCTTCACCACCGGCACCGGTGGCATCATCAACGATATCAACTCTTGCGGCGGTGGGGGTGATACACGGGTATCGGTGTACAATGGCAACGGTGGTTGCGGCGCGTTGACCTGCCTTGGTTCCAATGATGATTTCTGCGACCGCGGCGATGGGAATTTCTTTGCCAGCCAGGTCACGAACATCAACGTACCGGCCGGAACCCATTATATCGAGTGGGACGACCGTTGGGAGGGTACGGGGTTCACTTGGAACTTCACCTTCACGCCTTTCGCCTGCGTGCAACCTGCAGCCACGGTTACCCTGATACCGAACTGTGGAGGCGGTACGTATGACCTTGAGGTGAACGTTACCAGCCTTGGTAGCGCCACATCAGTTGGGCTGGACATCAGCGTAGGCACCGATATCACGGGCATCTCCACGACGGGTATCCAGACATTCACCGGTATTCCTTTGGCCGCCACCCGCAGCATCACCTTGGTACACGAGCAGGATGGTACCTGTAACGTGGCCTTGGGTTCGTTCGTTGATTGCTGCTCGGCAAGCTGCGCTGACGCGGTTGTTGTAACAAGCTTGGGTGCTCAACCTGCTACCGGAACCCTCTATTGTTCTGCTGGCTATAATGCTGCCTGTTTTGCCGGCCCCTTTGCAAGCAAGTGGTACGTCTATACCCCTCCAAGCGACGGTCTGTTGAGCGTAAAGGCTTGCCCTGCCGGCGATACGCGCCTCAGCTTGTTCGACGGGACTGGTGGATGCGGTGCGCTGACGTGCCTGGCCAGCAACGATGATGATAACGATCTGGCATGCCAAGCAAACGGCTTTGCAAGCAGCGTCATCGATGTACCTGTAACGGGTGGAACTCCTTACTATATCCAGTGGGACGCCCGCTGGAGTACGGCGAGCGTGGCCAACTGGACAGTGAACTTCGCTGCGTGCACGCCACCAGCCGGTACGGTAACGCTGATCGAGAACTGTGGTGGTGGAACTTATGACCTGCAGGTGGACATCACCTCATTGGGCAGTTCGGTGGACGTGGATATTGATGTCACCCCTGGAACGGACATCCTGAACATCAACGCGACCGGGATCCAACTCATCTCCGGCATTCCCATTGGTACCGTCACGAACGTTGTTCTGCGCGCCGATGATCCGCTTTGCGATGTGGACCTCGGAAGCTTCACGGATTGCTGCAACGGAACTTGTGCGAACGCCGCAGTTGCGGTGGTAGGCACGAACACCACAGGCGCGCTGGATTGCGGTGCCGGTGCCTCGAACGCGGGTGGAATGGGTGGTGTGGCCACCGATGCACGTTGGTTCACCTTCGCTCCTCCCAGCACTGGTCAAATGACCGTTAGCAGTTGCGGATCCGGAATTGATACCCGGGTTTCCATATTCACCGGCCCCTGTGGCGGTCAGGCATTGGTTGGTGCGAACGACGATAGCGGTGTTTGTGCATTTACCCTGGAGTCGAACGTCGCGAATATCCCAGTGACGGGTGGCACAACCTACTACATTGAGTGGGATGACCGTTGGAGCAGCACCGGGTTCGACTGGGACCTCTCCTATGTTAGCTGCACCCCGCCCACGGCGACTGGCAGCAGCACGGACAACTGCGGCGCCGGAACCTTCACGGTGGATGTGGATGTGACGAGCCTCGGCAGCAGCGTTGAACTCCAGATCGAAAGCGACCTGAACGGTATTGAGGTAGCCAGCGTACTGGCCACCGGTATCGTCAGCATCCCGACGGCCTACACCGCTGGCACGCCAGTGACCATCACCCTGCGCTCCACGAGCGACGCGAACTGCTCTTTGGTAGTTGGCACCTTCGGTGATTGCTGCTCCGGTTCTTGCGTCGGGGCTGTTCCTGCCTCCCTCGGAACCAACACGAACTTGGCAATTGATTGCGGCGCTGGTGCCAGCAATGCACTCGCCACCGGCGCTGTTAACGCCCGCTGGTGGACTTGGACACCTGCATCGAACGGTTTGGCCGTCGTAAGTGCCTGCAACCCGCCGAACACCACCAACTTCGATACGCGTGTAACGGTTCACACCGGCACCTGCGGCTCATTGACCTTGGTCGGCGGCGATGACGATGCCTGCACCAACCCAGGGTTCGGATCGACGTTCGGCTGGTTGGCCAATGCAGGCACCACCTACTACATTGAGTGGGATGACCGCTGGGACGGCACCGGGCACGATTGGGACCTGAGCCTGACACCTTGCGTGGCACCTGCGAACGACGAATGTTCATTGGAGAACCCATCGGCCAACCAATTGAACATCGGCGGCAGCATCAATTATGCTGGCAACGCGAACTGCGCCAATGATGAACTTGGCATTGCCAACATCTTCGGTGTAACGGGTTATGTGTGGGCGAGCTTCGAGTTGATGGCCTGCTCTGATGTGGTGATCGACTATTGCGGTACCACACAGTTCACTACGGGTGCATTGAACATGTACACCGATTGCAGCGGCACGAACCCTGTGAACTCGCAGAGCTTCAACTTCACCACTTGCGGTGATGGCAACCCCAGCATTTTCTACAACAGCCTGAACCCGGGCGTGTACTACTATCCTGTGCTGTGGGCTGTTAGCTTCCCCAGCCCGACCTACAACATCAACATTTCAGCAAGCGCACCTGTGGTGCCCTGCACGCCGAACATCTGTGCAGTAGCTGAACCCATCACCTGCGGTGGTGCAGTAAGCGGTACCACGGTTAGCAACACGGCCACGCAAGGCCCCAGCGTTTGCCTGCCGAACCATACCGCACCTGGTGCTGATGCGTGGTACTACGTTGATGCATTGACCAGCGAGGTGTACAATGCGACCACGTGCCTTGGCACTGCCTATAACAGCATGATCACTGTCTATGACGGTGGTGCTTCGCCCGGCAACTGCGGCGCACTGGTTTGCCTGACCGGTAACGACGACAACTGCGGTGTTGGCACGAATACCCCGAGCGAAGTGAACTGGGCAGCCGTTGCCGGCAACCGCTACTACATCGCCGTGCACGGACCGAGCGGTTTCGTGAACAGCACGGGTGCGTTCACGCTGAACTTGACCTGCGCTCCTGCTACTTGTCCTGCTCCGATCAACGACGAGTGCGGCATCCTTGCCACCTCGCTCACCCCTGTTCTGGGCGACGGCAGTGGCCTTCCTGTGGCATCCACCAATTGTGGTGCATTCGCTGACGCCAACCCCAGCTGCGATGTTGACCTCAGCTTCGTACCGGCCGCGGGCCGTGCGCAAGGTGTTTGGTTCACCTTCAATACGGGTGTGAACGAGTACATGAACCTCACGCTGCAGGACGACGACCTGGGTCCCTACACGGCCACGGCGTTGAGCTATGCCCTGTACAGCGGTACGTGCGGTGCGCTCGTTGAAGTGGATTGCAACAATGCTGGCGAAGGCACGAATGCGTTCCCGCAATTGACCCAGAACACCGACTACTACCTCATGGTGCACAACCAAGGCGGTATCGGAACGGAGGGCACGTTCGGCATCCTGCTCGAGTTCCCCGCGCAGAATGATGCAGCCGTTACGGCTGTTCTCGCACCGAGCGGTAACCTCTGCACGACAACAGTGGCGCCCCAAGTAACCGTGCTCAACAATGGTCAACAACCGCTCACAAGCCTCACCGTCACCTACGACTTGGATGGTGGTACTCCCGTGGTGACGAACCTGACCTTTGCCCCTGCGCTCACCTACGGCCAGAGCCAGAACGTGAACCTGACATCGAGCATTACGACGGCCGGGCCGCACACGTTGAACGTTGCATCGAGCAACCCGAACGGTGTGCTTGACGAGATCACCAGCAACGACAGCAACACTGGAGCGTTCACGGTTGATGGCGAAGCGGTGCAGATCGTTATTGTCCAAGACCGTTGGGGCTCTGAGACCACATGGGAGATCTACGATGCTCTGGAGATCGCGCCGATCGCCAGCGGTGGTCCTTACACGGACCTTGGTGCCAATGGAACAGCGAACCAAGTTCATAACCTGTGCTTGCCCCTGACCTTCGGCAATTGCTTCACCATGCGCGTTATCGATGCGTTCGGTGATGGTATGTGCTGTTTGTACGGGATCGGTAACTGGCAAGTGCGTTCACCGAACGGCGACCTGCTCATCACGGATGTATTCCAAGGCAGTGGCACATTGGCGGGCAGCAGCGATAACGGTGGCAGCAATTCACCGAACGCGAACAACCCGACCTACACGGGCCATGAGTTCTGCCTGCCGAAAGGCCCGTCGGACATTGAAGCCGGTGAGTGCAACGTGTTCAACAACACGATGAACAACAAGGTATACACGACCGCAACGGCCGGTACGGGCAACTACATGTTCGAGTTCTTGAACCCGGACTTCGGCTACCGCCGCAGGATCAGTGTACCACAGCGTTACGTGAAGTTCAGCCAATTGCAAACCCAACCCCTCGTGGCCGGTACGCACTACTTCGTGCGCGCACGTCGCGATGCGGGCAACGACGGCTTCTTCAACGACAACTGGGGCAGTGGTTGCGACCTGGCCTTGGATCCGACCCAAGTTCCCGGTTGCGCTCAGCTGATCGACGATGTGGACCTGCCCACTCACAGCTGTGGCGTGACCCGTTCGTTCGGATACAGCGACAAGGTTTGGAGCACGCCGGTCCTCGGTGCTACGCAGTACCGGTTCAAGTTCACCGGCGCGCTCGATCCTGATGGCCCGAATGGTCCTCTCGGTCCTGTGAACGGTGACCGCGTGATCACGCAGGCCAGCTACGTGCGCGTATTGAACTGGACCAACTATGCGCTGATCGAGGGCGAGACGTACAACGTACAGGTGGAAGTGCTCGTTAGCGGAACGTGGAGCGGTTACTGTGGCAACGTGTGCACGGTGACTATCGACAACCCCGCTTTCGCCGGCAACAACCTGAACAGCGCAACGGTGAACGAGACAGGTATGGCCCTGTACCCGAACCCCGTTCGTGATGGCAACGTTACGCTCACCTTGGACGGCTTGACCGGTGAAGAAAACGTGGTGACAGTGGATGTGTTCGATGTGTTCGGTAAGCGCGTGTTCACGCAAACGATCGGCACGGAAGGCGCAACCGCGATCAACACGGTGCTTGAACTCGGTGGTCAGCTCGCGAGCGGCATGTACATGGTGGATGTGACCGCAGGCGAGCAGAAGTTCGTGCAGCGTTTGAGCATCCAATAACGCTGAGTTCCTTTGGGAAAAGCCCGGCCGATATCGGCCGGGCTTTTTTCTTGGGGATGTGTCACTGCTACATTTGACCACCTTTCCAGGTTCGCAAAGGTTCTTGGAACCGCCACGTGAGAAGCAAGGAGGAGATCGTGAACAACTGGCTACCGCGCTATACCGGTTTGCCTCTGAACGAATTCAAGCCGTACGTGCTGCTCACGAACTTCGACGGGTACTTGGACATTTTTTGCCGTCAGACCGGGGCGGTGATCAAGGACCAGAACAAGAGCATGCGTGTCGCGATCGGCGAGGACATGTGCATGGTGAACTTCGGGATGGGAAGTGCCAATGCGGCCACCATCATGGACCTGCTCAGCGCGATAGACCCCAAAGCCGTGCTGTTCCTCGGTAAGTGCGGCGGGCTGAAGAAGAAGAACCAGTTAGGTGACCTAATACTACCGATAGCTGCCATACGCGGGGAAGGCACAAGCAATGACTACTTCCCGCCTGAAGTTCCAGCACTACCAAGTTTCATGATCCACCGCGCGGTGAGCGGTGTTGCGCGTGACCATGACCTGGATTACTGGAGCGGGACGGTCTACACCACGAACCGCCGGGTTTGGGAACACGATGAGGATTTCAAGGACAAGCTGCGCACCATGCGCTGCATGGCGATCGACATGGAGACGGCAACGCTGTTCATGACCGGCTTTTCCAACGGAATACCGACCGGGGCACTCCTTCTGGTCAGCGACCAGCCCATGGTGCCTTGGGGCGTTAAAACGGAGGCGAGCGACGCCAAGGTGACCACCTCGTTCACCGAAAGCCACGTGAGAGTTGGTATTGCCAGTTTGCGCGAGATCATCAATGAGGGCCGCAGCGTAAAGCACCTGCGATTCGAATGAGCACGCTGGACGGCTACAAAGCCGTTATGAAAGAGATCCAATCAGGGAAGGTGGGCCCTATTTATGTGCTGCATGGTGAGGAAGGATTCTTCATCGATCGTGTGGAGCGCGAGATCGTGGACCGGGTACTGGAGGACCACGAAAGGGACTTCAACCTCACCGTCCTGTACGGCCGTGACTGCGATGCACAAGCCGTGAAGGATGCGTGCCTTCGTTACCCTATGATGGCGGAGCGGCAAGTGGTCGTGCTCCGTGAAGCCCAGGCATGGCGGCCCGACCAATGGGACAAACTGGAGCCGTACGCTGAAAAGCCGACGCCTACAACTGTGCTCGTGATCGCCCACAAGCACAAGAAGATGGACGGTCGCAAGGGATTCCCGAAGACCGTCGCGAAAAAAGGGACCGTCTTCCACAGTGAACCGCTCAGGGACCATGAGCTGCCGAAGTGGATCCAGGCATACGTGCAACATCACAAGAGGAAGATCGGGCAGCACGAGGCCTTGCTCTTGGCGGACCATCTCGGAAGCGACCTTGGGAAAACCGCCATGGAGGTCGAAAAACTGGCGCTCATCACGCCCGAAGGCTCGAACATCACCACCGATACCATCCAGCGCTATGTGGGCATCAGCAAGGATTACAACATCTTCGAGTTGCAGAAGGCGATAGGAGCGCGGGACCATTTGAAGGCGCAGAGGATCGCCCACTACTTTGCCAACGACCCGAAGGATCATCCTTTGGTGTTAACGCTCGGGCTTCTGAACGGCTGGTTCGGCAAAGTGGCCATGTTGCACGGCATGAGGGGGAAGCCGGACAGTGAGGTGGCCGCTACCCTGAAGATCCCGCCCTTTTTTGTAAAGGAGTACGCTCAGGCCGCACAGAACTTCGATCCCCGGGCGGTCGTGAACGCTCAGAACGTGCTGCGATCCACCGACCTCAAGAGCAAGGGTGTCGGCAACACCAGTGCAGGTGAAGGTGAACTACTGCGCGAGGCGATCGCCAGGATCCTTTCCTGACTTGTCGGCACCACTAATAGTCAGCGGGCACCACTGAACGGTGAGCGATCGTCAAAGGGACAATACGTCAACGGACAGGAAGCCCATGATGGTTCAAACTATGCACCTCCAGGACCTCGGGCCGAAGGGGACGGCGGTTACCTTGCACTCACCTGCCCCGGAACCCATACAAAGACCATGAGAAGGCTCAACGAACTGTTGCTTTCCACACTGTTGTTGCTGAATGCTGCCAATGGTGGGGCCCAAGTGGTGATCAATGAGGTGAGCGCGAGCAATTTGGGCACGCAGGCGGACAATTTCGGCGACTTCAGCGATTGGGTGGAATTGTACAATACCACGGGAGCCGCCTTCGACGTCAGCGGTTGGTGGTTGAGCGACAACCCCGGGAACCCCCAGAAATGGGAGTTCCCTGCTGGAACGATCGTGACCGCCAATGGCAGGCTGATCATCTGGTGCACAGGCCGGAACCTCGGCGCCCCGGCGATGCACACAAGTTTCAAGTTGAACCAGACCGCTCAAGAGACAGTAGTACTGAGCGACCCTGGAGGAGCATTAGTGGATGACTTCCAGCTGGCCCAGCCCACGCAAGAAGACCACAGCTGGGGGCGCAGCACTGATGGAGCCAACACTTGGAACATTTTCACCAGTCCCACTCCTGGCCTTGCCAACAGTGGAGGCTCGTCCTATTACGCAAGCAAACCCGTTATTGCACCAACTGCTGGCTTCTATTCAGGCGCGCAGAACGTGACCATCGCACCGGTGCCCGGTTGCGATGTCCGTTACACTACCAATGGCGACCTTCCCACATCTGCCAGCACGCTCTACACGGGCCCGATCCCGGTGAACACCACCACCGTTATCCGCGCTGCTGCCTTCCCCACCGCCCCCGGTGTACCCATGAGCTATGTTGAAACGAACACCTACTTCATCAATGCCACCCACTCCGTAGCCGTTCTGAGCATTGCTGGGAACGACCTCAACACCCTCCTTGAGAACGGCAATCAGATCGAGCCACTGGGCTCGTTCGAGTACTTCGGTCCCGATGGCACGTTGCGCGACGAAGCCGTCGGGGAATTCAACGAGCACGGACAGGACAGTTGGGCATATGACCAGCGCGGGTTCGATTACATCGTTCGTGATGAAACTGGGTACAATGACGCGTTGCATTATCCGATCTTCAGGACCAAACAGCGGGACCAATTCCAACGTGTTATCGTCAAGGCCCTCGCAGGTGACAACGTGGCCTATGGTCCGGGTCAACCTGCACACGTTCGCGACCCCTATGTCCAAGCCTTGAGCCAACTCGGCGACCTCTCGGTTGATGAACGGAGCTACGAGCCTGCCGTTTTGTACCTGAACGGCGATTTCTGGGGCGTGTACGACCTCCGCGAAAAGGTCGACGACCATGACTTCACCGATCATTACTACGACCAGGACGAGAACAACATCCAGTTCCTCAAGACCTGGGGTGGCACCTGGAGCGAGTACGGTGGAGCGCAGGCACAAGCGGACTGGGACGCATTGCGCAATTACATCGCCACGAACAACATGGGAAACGCGGCCAACTTCGCCTATGTGGACAGCCTTTACAACTGGCATAGCCTGATCGACTACTTCTGCTTGAACAGCTACACTGTCTGTGCAGACTGGCTCAATTGGAACACGGCTTGGTGGCGCGGCCTTGACCCCAACGGGGATAAGAAGAAATGGCGCTATGTGCTGTGGGACATGGACGCCACGTTCGGGCACTACGGCAATTTCACCGGCATCCCGGACCAAAGCCCGGATGCCGACCCATGCACAGTTGAACAACTTCCCAATCCCGGAGGCCAGGGCCACACGGAGATCTTGAGCAAGCTTTTGACCGAGAACCAAGACGTGTACAACTACTACGTCAATCGTTACATCGATCTGGGCAACACGGTCTTCAACTGCGACAACATGCTTGCGCTGCTGGACAGTTTCGTTGCTGTGATCGACCCGGAAATGCAAGCGCAATGCAATCGATGGCCCAATGCGTCCTATGCCACGTGGCAGGCAAACGTTCAAGTAATGCGGGACTTCATTGTAACCCGCTGCGTAACGATCGAAACCGGCTTGGTTGATTGCTACGATGTCACCGGACCGTTCGACGTCATGTTCAATGTGGACCCGCCACTAAGTGGTTCCATCCAAGTGAACAGCCAGGTGCTTCCGAGCTATCCATTTACGGGCACGTATTACGGTGGTATTACGACAACCATGGCCCCGATCCCGGCGACGGGGTGGGTGTTCAGTCATTGGACCATCCTCAACGACACCATCACTCCCAGCACGCTGGACTCCCTGGTCACGCTCGATTTCGATGTGCCCGATACGGTCATCGCGCATTTCATTCCTCCGATCCGGTATGATGTGCTCGTGGATGTTGATCCCCGCACGGGAGGTTACGTGCAATTGGGCAGCACGACCATCACCCAGTTCCCGCACATCGAGAACGTACCGCATGGTGTGCCACTGCAGCTGAAGATCTTCCCGGCTGAGTTCCACGATTGGGAGTACTGGGAGATCCTGCACAACGATATCACCCCGGATGATTCACTGGAGCAGGATGTGAGCATCACCTTCTTCAGCACCGATACCATCGTTGCCCACCTGGATCCGCAGGAGCACGGGTATTACCTGCCCAATGCCTTCACACCGAACGGCGACGGCATCAACGATGTGTGGTTCCCTGGCCAGCAGGTGGTGGAGGCGGAGAGCTACAGCTTGACGGTGTTCAACCGCTGGGGAGAGGTGATCTACAACAGCACCGACCCCACCGATGGTTGGGATGGATCAGCCAGTGGCTCCGAGGCCCCGAACGGTGTTTACGTTTTCAAGGCCCATGTGGTGGATGCCATCAGCAAGGAAAACCACGACTTCAATGGACATGTGACGTTGTTCCGCTGAGCGGACAGCCGTGATCTTGGGAAGGCGCACCTGCAGTGCGCCTTCTCCATTACCAGAGATCACGGCCGAAAAGCCGCAAGGTGAGTTTGCTCACCCCTACGAAAACACCACCGTGCCGTACCTCGATCGGATACACAGCAGCATTGCCTCCGTCAGGTTGTCGTCCCCTCCCGGTTACCAGGTCGTAGCGGTAACGATGTCTGGGGCACACAAGGCATCCATCATTCACTTCGCCCGCAATCATGCTGGCCCCGTGGTGCGGACACTGTTCCTCCAGCGCATACAAGTGATCGTTCCATCGAACCAACAGGAGCTTGCGCCCGCTGATCACTCCCGGGCAGACTGCCCCAATACCGGACGGGATCCTGCCCGGCCAACGGTACCAGACCATCCGTTCCACCAGCATGCTCAACGTTGAAGGATGAATGCACCTTGCCTCCGTATGTCGTGGTACGGCACATTGTGGTCTTGGCACCAGTACCGGACATGGCGCCGCACATCCATGGACATGTCAGCGCAAAGCACCACGGCGTTCGGAACACCGCCTTGGGTCATTTTGTCCATGTTCACCTTGCCCTCGCCGTGCAGGATCAGTACATCGGGCATCTCCAACGCATCGATCGAACAGCTTCCGGCTTTGAGCAAGGCTGCCGTTAGCTTCGGCATGGTCCACCGGACGATGCTATCCTGGACCTGATATCGATCGAGCACTTCCTGCAGCCCCCAGGCCCTTGCATGCTGGACGGTTTTGCGCTCTGCCATCGGATCAACTATGGAGGCGCTGTCCGCCTGCAGGTGCATCGAGCGACCGTGGACGAACGAACACAGGACCCCGTCCCGGAAATCGTACACGACAACCGCGCATCGGTCCTCTCCATTGTCCAAACGATCGTCCCACCTCAGCAAAATGACAACCAACGCAAGCGGAACCATCCAAAGCGCGACGCGCCAGCGCCATTTGATCGCAGCGGGCAACGCGAGGATCAGTACGTACAACATTGAACATTGCCATACGTCGATCCGCAAGGCCGGATAGGAAAACGGCAACGTCCCGAACCATTGGGCGGCATTCCCCATGAACGCGACAGCCCAACCCAACAGGAGCTCAACGAACTCACCGATGTACTGAAGTGCATGCACGAAAAGGGCGGCAATGCCCAGATAGATAGCGATGGTGCTGGCCAGCACAACAACAAGATTCGCAGGAAGGAACCACGTCGGGAAGGCCCCGAAAGCATGTATCGACACCGGGGTAGTAGCAATTTGAGCCGCCAGGGTCACGCACACGGCCGACCAGACGTAATGAGCAACGAACGTGCGCGGGGACCAGAGCTCCAATAGCGGTTTGTAGAACACGATTATCCCTAGAACCGCGAGGAACGAGAGCTGGAACCCCAGCTGCCAGAGCATCGATGGATCCCAGAGCAGCAGGACCAGTGCCGCAAAACCGATGCTGTTCAGTGGTTCACTTGGCCTACCGCTCGAATCGGCAACGGTGAACACCGAAAACATGATCGCTGCGCGCACAATGCTCGGTGAGCCACCGGCCAAGCCGGCAAAAAGCCACAAGCATGTGAGCACGAGCAAGCCGCGGCCCCAACGTGCCAACCTGCGGTTCCCGAGCCACACGAAGGACTTCGACAGGATCCAGTAGATGAGCCCTACATGCATGCCACTGACAGCAAGAACATGCGTGGTACCGCTTCGCGCGAACGCATCCCTCTGCTCCGTGCCAATGTCGTTCCGAACGCCCAGGACCAAAGCCTTCACCAGCCCCTTCTGGCGATCACCGATATGCATCCCATCGAACCAACCGGCGACTGATGTGCGCCAGTCATCAAAAAACCGGAGGAAGCGCTCTTCATGGCCTATGAGCGCCCAATTGTCCTGTTCAATGAACGCCTCATGCCCTAATCCCTGGGAGGCAGCCCACCGCGCCCGATCGAACCCGCCCGGGTCCGCGACCCGATCGATGGGCCCAATGGGAGCCTTGAACACGATCCTATCACCGGGAACGAGCCCGATCGATGCACTATCGTTACGGATCATCAGTAGCAAGCCTCCCTCAACAGGCTGTACCACCTCGTTCTGCCACCAACCCACGGCTGTTGCTTTGCATCTGACAACGTTCGCCGAAAGTCCCGTCACTTCAGTGATGTCCACCACCACCGGTTTGCGCTCACTGCCCTCAACACTGAGCAAGCCTGGTCGGTCAAGGGAACATTGTACGCAGTAGTAAAGCGACCCGAGGCCTGCCATGGCAACCATCATGGCCACGCCACGGGTCCAGCGCATCGGGTAGGTGGTGCGCCTGAACGCCGTCCACGCGAAAGCAAGCAACGAGCAAAACGCAAATGCCGCGTGAACCGCTAATCCCAATGGCCAGGCTTGGGCCATCCCAATACCGAGCACGAATGGCACCGCCATCTTCAGCATGGGTGCCCGTGCCAGGTCGCTCCATGGGCCAGTGCTCATCTCCGCCAAGGTAGAAACCTCCGTGGCACAGCCCTTGCCAAATGCCCTCGGCTACCTTCGCAGCACCATGATGAAAAGCACTCTCCTCTTTGTGGCTTCCACGCTCCTGTTGAACATGTCGTCGCACGCCCAGGACGACGCGCGCGGCCGTGCCATAGTGGACAAGCTGGTGGCCAAGAGCAAGACGTGGACAAGCTTCGAAGCGGAGTTCACCACCAGGCTGCAAAGCACGAAGGACAAGTTGGACGTGAAGCAGAACGGCGTTATCAAAAGCAAGGGCAAGAAGTTCCATCTGGTGCTGGGCACCAACACCATCATCAATGATGGGACAGCGCTCTACACCTACAATAAGGACAACAACGAGGTGACCATCAGCGACCCGGGCGAGATGGACCAGGAACTCGACCCCAGCAAACTCTTCACCCTCTATGAAAAGGGCTTCAAAAGCCAGTTCGTTGAGGAGAAAGCCGACGCAACCGGTGCAGTGCTGCAAACCATCAAGCTCTTCCCGATCGACGCTGCGAAGAAGCCCTACCACACCATCGTGCTCACGGTGGACAAGACCAAGGAAGAGGCACGGCAAGTACAGATCATGTACAAGGATGGCAACGTGGTGACCTATTCGTTGAAACGGTTCGTTGCGAACCCCGCATTGGCCGACGCTCTTTTCGCCTTCGACAAGACCAAGTTCCCTGGCGTGTCCATCGAGGACATGCGGTGACCAAGCGAACACTAGCAAAGGGCCCCTCCAGGGGGCTTTTTGCGTTCCGGACGTTACCCACGCTGGTCGACGTCATTGAACTCGTATGTTCTTGCTCGCCACACTGCTCTGCACACCCAGCCTCCCATACGCGGATCTGAAGGCTGCCATTGAGCGCGATCGCATCCACCTGGCTGCCGCGTACGCATCGGCCGGGCCCAGTTGTCGCGAGGAAGTGTTGGATCAGGCACGGTCCTACTTGTTCAACGCCGTTGCCGACGACCTCTTTGCCGCTTGGTACGGCACGCCATGGGACTTCAACGGGACCACGAGCGTTCCACGGCAAGGACACATCGCGTGCGGGTACTTCGTCACCACCATCCTCCAACATGCCGGGTTCAAGCTGCCTCGGTACAAGTGGGCCCAACTAGCCGCGGAACCGATGATCCGACGAATGGCACTGGAGCCCAGCAAGACGTACGACGCAAGCGTGAACGAGATCGAGGCGTGGCTGCGCGACCAAGGCGATGGGCTCTACGTGGTGGGATTGGACAACCACGTGGGGTTCATCTTTCGCCGCGATGGCAGTTCGCTCTTCGTCCACAGCGGCTACTACCGGCCTGAGGTAGGCGTTGTGGCCGAGCCCCTCGATGGTCCGACCCCCTTCGCTGTTTCGCGTTGCCGGGTGATCGGAAAACTGTTCGACGACGCCATGGTGGTGAAGTGGCTCACCGGCGAGCCGCTGGGCCAGGGCCGCTGATCATTTGCCCGTCAGATGCACATAGTCCTTCAGCACCCTGAGCAGGAAATCCTGTGGCCGCTGATCGGTGCGCACGTTGAGCAGCGCTTGTACTTTCTCTGACGCTTGCAGCAGGATGAGGGCCCTATTGTCGCCCCGGTTCTTGTACAACACTTCCTTGATCAGTTGCGCCTGACCGTCGGTGAGGCGCACGGCTTCTGGATAGAGCGGCACATGACCTTGCTCGACTTGCACCAGTAGGGTGTCATCCAAGGAAGTCCGCTTCCGCATGCTCACCACGCAGGTACCGGCTGCCAGATCCCCCAAACGCTGTCCGCGCCCGTTGATGAGGATGACCAGCGCTCCGAGATAGCTGATGCTGTCGATTGGCCGGAGCACCCAGCGCATGACATACTGCCCAAGGCTGGGGCGACCACCGTCCATACGGGCCACTTTGATCTTCCGCGCCCGCTTCCCGATGCTCTGGCCGTTCATCGTCACTTCGCTGATCAGATCGTACAAGAGGTAAGGCAATCCGATGATGATCGCCAGCAGCCACCCCGGATAATTCCAGTAGTTGAGTGTACCGAGGCCCAACAGAAGAAACACACCGATGACGTATCCCGCCAGGATCAGCCCATCGAAGAACCACGCTAGCCCCCGATCCCCGAGGCTGGCCACTTCATAGTCAACCCCCACGTTCTGGGCAGTGTCGATGCGAATGGCGTCCATGCGGTGAAGAAAAGGAAGGTTGGTCTATTGATCGTGCGAGGCGCTTGACGACCCCGTGATGGGAATGGCCGGGCCGGCGTGGTGTGCTTCCGAACGGAGCACAGCGTTCATAAAGGCTTTGATCCGGGCCAACGGTTCGCGCACCCCGGCTCTTGCACAAACGCTGCCATCTGGTGGGTCTGCAGCTATGCTCTGCGCGCGCAGTCCAACAGCAGATGCGAGGTATTGTGCCCGTGGCAGGTGGAACCCTTGGCTCACGATGATGGCGCTGTCAACTTGGAAGACATGTTTCGCACGCCACATGCTGTCGTATGTATCGAAACCGGCATGGTCCAGGAAGATGTGCTCCTTCGGAACCCCCATCTGAACCAGCCTCCGCAACATGGTGTTCACCTCGTCATAGTCGTTCCGCCCGTGGTCACCGGTAATGAGGAAGCGTTGACCCTTGGCACTACTGTACACCTCGAACGCCCGCTGCAACCGCTCCTCCACGCAGGCGCTCACTCCGTCATCCGTAACGAAACTGCCCAGCACGACAATGGTCCACGCCTTGTTGAGATGATCGGTGGACGCTACGATACCTGCTGAGGAACGGTGCAATACCCACGCGTTCACTCCGAACAACGCGGCAACCAGCAACACGAGCATCAGCAAATGGCGGCGCCAGTGCACACGCGGATCGAACCATCGTAACAGCCGTAGCACCGCGGATCAATGCTTCACGACCAATCTCGCCGTCCGGTCCGTTCCCGACAACCTTACGGTGTACAGGCCATTGGCCAATGCGCGCACATCGATGTCGGCGCTGGTCCTGGCGGAGGTCAGGGGCAATGTGATCACCGTGCGTCCGCTGAGGTCCAACACCTCCAACGAGCGATCTTCGCCTGCAACAAAGAGCACCTGGACGTGGTGGTCTGCGGGGTTGGGGAACAGATGGAACGCACCGATCGCTTCCGGGCCATTGAGACCGAGCGAAGTGGAGTCGTACCAGAAACGCACCGTGGTCGCAATGCCGGCTACCGTGTTCACCTGCAGCACGGGCACATCCATTCCTGCGGCCAACCACTTGTACTCGATGGTCTCGGGCTCGGGCAATGAGAAGCCGAACATGAACTGATCCACGTAAATGCTGTCTGTACGGTTGAGCACGCTTTTCACCCGCAGCACCTGGAACGTATCCGTGGGCAGATAGAGCGTTCCCCAGCCATCAACCGTGTTGTCCCGTACCTGCTCCTGTCGGAAGAAGAGCACACCCGGAACCTCCACTTCCCAGGTACTGGGACTGGTACTGGCATCGCTATAGTTCAGTGGCAACTCATACACATGGTCCACCGGAAGACGTTGCACACTGGCGGGAACCCCGTTGATGTTCGCACCGAAGCCGACGTTATCGAAGCCGTTCGCGTCGCGCTTGAAGTAGTCGTACACATCCGTGAGCTGCAGTACCTGGAAATCGAAGTCCTGCCCGCGCACGGCGTAGTCCGCATCGTGGTCGGGATAGATGAACGGGTTGTTGAAGAAGAACTGGTAGAGGATCGGTGTGCTGCTGACGGACACACAGGTGTCGGCTGTTTCCAACTGTGGCTGAAGCACGCTGAAGTCCCATACATGGTTCGGACCAGTATCCGCATCGTCGAACTGCGTCACGGTCGTGTTCCAACGCGCGGGGATGTCACCGGCACTGGGCATGTCGGCCTGGGTGATGGTGATCTGCGCTTGGGTGAAGCCAAAAAAGGTGAAGCCCACCAGCCCGGCCATGGCGCGGGTACGAGCCTTGTGGTGCAATACGTTCATGCGGTCCGTTGTTGTTGGCGAATGTCGATGATCGGCTCCACCTGACGAAAGGCACCTCCCCTTCCACCACGACGATACCTTTGGGCTTGTGAAGAACCCGCTGCGCTCCCTGCTCCTGCCTGCCATGGTGCTCATGGCCCTCAGTACCAGTGCCCAAACTGAACGAAAGCTGGTCCAGTTCAGCGGTATCGTGGTTTCCGGGGACAGCTTGGAAGGTGTGCCGTTCACGTATGTCGGGATCCGCAAAAGCTTCCGGGGCACCATGAGCGACGTCTTCGGTTACTTCAGCTTTGTTGCACAGGAGGGCGACACGGTCGAGTTCAAGGCCGTTGGTTTCAAGGTGGGACAGTATGTCGTGCCGGTGGGGCTGGAGGAGAGCAAGTACTCCATCATCCACCAGTTGGAAAGCAATGTGATCGACCTGCCTGAAGCCAAAGTTTACCCCTGGCCCAGCCGCGAAGAGTTCGACCAGGCGTTCCTGGCCTTGGACCTACCGGAGGACGACTACCAACGAAGCCTGAAAAACCTGAGCCCGGCCGAGATGCTCCAGCGCATGGAGAACCTGCCGCCTGACGCCTACGAGAGCTTCAGCTATGCGATGGCACAGGACCGAACCAAGCTGTACAACAGTGGCGGCGTGCCGAGCATCAACCTCTTCAACCCTGTCGCTTGGGCCCAGTTCATCCAAGCGTGGAAGAGCGGGAAGTTCAAGAACAAGGACAAGAAGTAGGTGACCGGTGTGGGGCATGGTGGGCATGTGTCCATGTGTCCATGTGTCCATGTGTCCATGTGACCATGTGCCGGGCGGTTCACAACCCTGTTGATGGCGCCGGTCGAAGCTCATGTTGCAGGAACCGATCGCGTGACTTTCTTTGGCCGTATGAGCAGCCACCGCATCCTCGTTTACGGTCCCAATGAGCAGCAAATGGACACGCTGCTCGGCGAACTCCGGAGCCACGGTTTCATCGCCATGGGCGTGAACGATGGCATTGAGGTGTTGGACCAATTGAACCGCACCACGTGGGACATGCTGGTCATTGAGGGCGAAGTGGACGAAAAGCCCCGCACCATCCTGAAGCACCACTTGGAACGCAGCCGGACGAAAGTGCTGGAACACCAGGGCTCGCCAACCGATCTGGTGGCCCACATCGGGCAGGCCATCGTCGGTTAAGGCCGGGCAGTTGGGCGGCCGCACAATGGGCGGCAAAAGGGCCCGTTACTTTAGCCGCTCATGAATTCGAGGCCCTGGTCCTTTCTCCTTCTTCTCGTTTTCGGTGCCGCCCAGGCACAACAGACAGCCACCGTTTCAGGTACCGTGCGTACCTCCGACCGCGAACTCGCGGAGTACGTCAACGTGGCCGTAGTGGGCACCAACACCGCGACGTCCACCGACGGTTTCGGCAAGTACTCCTTGGTGGTTCCGGCCGGAGAGACCATCCGCCTCCGGTTCAGTCAGGTGAGCTCCGATTCCGTGGTGGTATTGAACCTGAACCCGGGTGAACGACGTACGCTGAACATGGTGCTTGGCGGTCGGGACCTTGGTGAGTTCACCAAGCGCGGCAACGAGCGCGGCGGCGGCATCGAACGCATGAACCCGCGCGTGATCCCCTTCAACCCCAGCATCACCGGTGGCATCGAAAGCATGTTGGGCAGCATGGGCGCAATCACCCGCAATGAGCTTAGCAGCGGTTACAGCGTGCGCGGTGGCAACTACGACGAGAACCTCGTTTACGTGAACGACATCGAGGTGATGCGGCCCTTTCTGGTGCGCGCAGGCCAGCAAGAGGGCTTGTCGTTCCCCAACCCCGACATGGTGGAACGTATCCAGTTCAGCGCGGGCGGCTTCGATGCGCGCTACGGAGATAAGCTGAGCAGCGTGCTCGACATCCAGTACAAGCGACCAAAAAAGTTCGCGGCTACAGTGACGGCCAGTACGCTCGGTGGCGCGATCAGCGTAGAGAATGCCATGTTGAACAAGCGCCTACGGCAGGTGACGGGATTCCGCTACCGGAGCACAGAGCTCGTGCTGCGCGGCCTCGACACACAAGGCGAGTACGACCCAAGGTACACCGACCTGCAGAGCTATTGGACCTTCGACATCAGCGACAAGGTGGAAGCCACCTTCCTCGGGCTCTACAGTCGCAACAAGTACGTCTTTGAACCGCAGGACCGCGAAACCGAGCTGGGCAACTTCAACGAAGCATTGCGCTTCACCGTGTACTACGACGGCATTGAGCGTACCGAATACGAGACCTTCAGCGGAACGCTGGGCCTCAACGTGAAACCGCGCCCAGGCACCATCCTGAAGTTCTATGCCGGCGCCACGGACACGCGCGAGACCGAGCGCTTCGACATCCTGGGCCAATACCTGCTGAGCGAGTTGGAGCGCGATCTGGGCAGCGACCAGTTCGGTGAAGCGGTGCGCAATCTGGGCATCGGCACCTTCCTGGACCACGCACGCAACGAGCTGAACGCGCGCATGTACACCGTGGCCCACAAGGGTGTGCGCACCGGCGGTCGCAGCATCCTTCAGTGGGGCATCGATGCGCGGAGCGAACGCATCAACGACCGCCTGAGCGAGTGGAGCATGGTGGACAGTGCCGATTACAGCATCCCTTACAGCGGCGGCGAGAACCTGGAACTCCAATACAGCCTTAAGACACGGCTGAACATCGAGAGCATTCGTTCCAGCGCCTACTTGCAGAACAGCTGGGAGTGGCGCTCGGGCGCGGACAGCAGTGGAACACTGGGTGCCACGCTGGGCGTGCGTGCCCAGAACTGGAGCTACAACGGCCAAACCGTGGTGAGCCCGCGCGGCCGCATCAAATGGCAGCCGGGCTGGAAACGCGTTACCGCCAAGGGCGACACCGTCTCGAACCGCAACACGTTCTGGTTCGCCACCGGCTACTACTACCAGCCACCGTTCTACCGCGAACTGCGCGGCATCGATGGCCAACTGAACCCCGACCTGAAAGCACAGGAGAGCATTCACTTCGTGCTCGGCTGGGACCGCAACTTCACGTTCTGGGACCGCCCCTTCAAGTTCAGCGCCGAGGCCTATTACAAAGTCCTCAACAACCTCATCCCGTACGAGGTGGACAACGTGCGCATCCGGTACTACGCCACCAACAATAGCAAGGGCCATGCGACCGGCCTGGACCTGAAACTGAACGGCGAGTTCATCGAGGGCATCGAAAGCTGGGTGTCGTTGGGTTTGCTGAACGTGGAAGAGGACATCACCGACGACTTCTACTACGACCGTTACAACGCCGATGGCGATCTGATCGTACCGGGCTACACCTTCGACCAAGTAGCCGTGGACAGCGTGCGGCGCGAACCGGGCTCCATCCCCCGCCCCACCGACCAGATCTTCAATTTTTCGTTGTTTTTCCAGGATGAAATGCCCCGCTGGCCCACTTGGAAGGTTCACGTGAACATGGTGCTCGGCAGCGGCCTACCGTTCGGTCCACCAACGTTCGAGCGCTACAAGGACACGCTCCGCACCAGCTTCTACCGGCGTGTGGACATCGGCTTCAGCAAGCAGTTCGTTGGTGGTGAAGGCCAGCGCGAAAAGTGGATGGGCACCCACGACCTGTGGCTGTCTTTGGAGGTCTTCAACCTGCTGAACGTGAACAACGTGGTGGACCACACCTGGGTGCAGGACGTGCGCGGCAGGTACTACGCCATCCCCGACTTCCTCAGCCCGCGCCGCTTCAACCTGAAGCTGGTGGCGTGGTTTTGACCGGGGCCAGAGGCCAAGGGCCAAAGCCCAAGTGGCAAGTGTCAAGGTTGAAGGACTGGGGCTGCTCTACTTGGGTATTGGCACTTGCCACTTGAACCTTGTCACTTGAAACTCCTCCCGATCCGGCCTTCCTCTATTTTCGGGCGCCCTGACCTCCCCCATGCGCCCGCTCCTGCTCCTGCCCCTTCTGTTGCTCTTTAGCTCATGCGGCACGAAGAAGTTCGTCGCCAGCAGCCACCCCAATGGCAAACCCGAAGTAGTGATCTACATGAAAGGCGATGGCGAGGAGGCGGAGAAAGTGATGGAGAAGGTGTACTACCCGAGCGGCCGGTTGGAGTACATCGGCCGCTTCGCGAACGGCGTGGAGCACGGTGAATGGACCTACTACTACGAAGACGGAACGAAGAAGTACACCGAGAACTGGGAGAACGGCCTGGAGCACGGCATCCACTACGACTACAGCCCCGATGGACAGGTTTACCGCGAGCTGCACTACGAGAAAGGCAAGCTCATCAAGGAGGTGAACAAGAGCAAGCAGTAGGCCTTCATGTGTTCATGGGCCCATGTGGCCATGTGACCATATCAATTACGCGAACTGCCTTACGCTGAGCCCGATGATGCTCACGCACTCCATCAACTGCTCCTCGGTGATGACAAGCGGCGGCGCGAACCGGATGATATCGCCGTGCGTGGGCTTGGCAAGAAGTCCATTGTCGCGAAGCAACAGGCAGAGTTCCCATGCGGTCTTCGGTGAGCCATCGGCGGCTTTGCGCGGCTCGATGATCAACGCGTTCAGCAAACCACGGCCTCGCACGAGCTTCACGAAGTCGTAGGTGTCCACGAGCTTCTGCATCTCGGCGCGGAACAGACGGCCCAGGCGGTCGGCGTTGGCCACCAGATCCTCGTCCTTCACAATGGACAAGGCCTCGATGGCGAGGCGTGCGCCCATGGGGTTGCCTCCGTAGGTGCTTCCGTGCGTTCCGGGCGTGAAGACGTCCATGATGTGCTCGTCAGCCAGGACAGCGCTCACCGGGTACATGCCACCGCTCAGCGCCTTGGCCAGGATGACCACATCCGGGCGTTTGGCCGGGTCGGTCTCTTCATCGGGCACGCTGCACAACAAGCGACCAGTACGCGCAATGCCCGTTTGGATCTCGTCGGCGATGAAGAGCACGTTCCGCGACTTGCACAACGCTATGGCCTTGGGGAAATAATCCTCTGCCGGGGTGTACACGCCCTTCTCGCCTTGGACGGGCTCTACTAAGAACGCGCACACGGTTGGATCAGCCAAAGCGAGCTCCAGCGCAGCCAGGTCATCATAGTCGATGGTGATGAAGCCCGGTGTGAAAGGCCCGAAGCCCCCATAACTGTCCGGGTCGGTGCTCATGCTCACGATGCTGATGGTGCGGCCGTGGAAGTTGCCTTCGCACACGATCACCTTGGCTTGGTCCTTCGGGATGCCCTTCTTCTCATAGCCCCACTTGCGCGCCATCTTCAGCGCGGTCTCCACTGCTTCGGCGCCGGTGTTCATCGGCAGCATCTTGCCGTAGCCGAACGTATTGCAAAGCACCTTGGCATACTCACCCAGCAAACTGTTGTAGAAAGCCCGGCTGGTAAGCGTCATCCGCGCGGCTTGGTCCTGCATGGCCTTCACCAAACGAGGGTGGCAGTGGCCTTGGTTCACAGCGCTGTACGCACTGAGGAAGTCGAAGTACCGCTTGCCTTCCACGTCCCACACGTGTACACCCTTGCCGCTGTCGAGCACCACGGGCAGCGGGTGGTAGTTGTGCGCACCGAATTGGTCTTCCAGGGCAATGGCCCGTTGCGTCTTGGTGCGTTGGTCAGTGCGTGTCTCTTGCATGGTGCTTTCAGAAAGGCCGCCGAAGATACCCGGGTGCCGATGAGGCGTCGCAGACGCCCACCTCGAACGAGCGCGTTACAAACGCGCTCTGGCACACAAGCCCGGCCCTTTCGCTGGTTTCTGCGCTTCTTTGCCGCATGGCCCGCAACAAAAAGCCGCTGCCCGTTTGGGAAGCCGTGCCCATCACCGGCTATGGCGCGCATGGCAAGGCCATCGCCAAGCACGAAGGATTGGTGGTGATCGTGGATGGTGCTGTGCCCGGCGATGTGGCCGACCTGCGCATCACCAAGAAGAAGAGCAAGTGGGCGGAAGGAACAGCCGTGCGCATCGTTGAAGCCTCCGCCGACCGGGTGCAGCCGTTCTGCAAGCATTTCGGAACATGCGGCGGCTGCAAGTGGCAACACCTCGACTACGCCAAGCAACTGCATTACAAGCAGCAACAGGTGGTGGACAACTTGGTGCGGATCGGCGGTCTGGAATTGCCGCCCGTCTCCCCCATTCTGGGATCAGAGCGCACCATCCACTACCGCAACAAACTCGAATACACGGCCAGCGCCTTCCGTTGGTTCACCACCGAGGAACTGCGCAGCATGGGCGACATCACCGATCGTAACGCGTTGGGCTTCCATGTACCGGGCGGCTTCGACAAAGTGCTGCAGATCGATGAGTGCCACCTGCAACCAGCGCCCAGCGATGCCATCCGCAACTTCATCCGGCAGCGCGCGGCGGAACTAGGACCGCCGTTCTACGACATCCGCAACCACACAGGCTGGCTGCGCACGGTGATGGTGCGCACCACTACCGATGGCCAGTGCATGGTACTGGTTGCGTTCGGTGAAGAACACGAAGATTCGCGTGAGCAACTTCTCGGAGATCTGCGGTCCGCGTTCCCGGGCATCACCTCCTTGCTCTGGACCATCAACCCGAAGAAGAACGACACTATCTGGGACCTGGACATCCGGACCTACGCCGGCACAGAGCATCTAATGCAGGAGCTCGTGGATGAAGGACATCCCAACTTGAAGTTCCGCATCGGGGCCAAGAGCTTCTTCCAAACGAATCCGGAACAAACACAGCGGCTGTATGAGGTGGTGCGGGCCTATGCTGGTCTAACTGGCAGCGAGCACGTTTACGACCTCTACTGCGGCGCCGGGAGCATTTCGCTCTTCATGGCCCGGCACTGTGCACACGTTACTGGGGCCGAGATCGTCCCCGAAGCCATTGCCGATGCGCATTCGAACGCCGCCTTGAACGGGATCACCAACGTGGCCTTCGAAGCCGGCGACCTCAAAGACCTGCTGAACGCGGATTTCATCGCACGGCACGGCAAACCCGATGTCCTCGTGACCGATCCGCCGCGGGCCGGCATGCACGCCGATGTGGTGGCCCGCATCCGCGAGCTGGCCCCCCAGCGCATCGTTTACGTGAGCTGCGACCCCGCCACGCAAGCACGCGACCTTGCCCTGCTGAAGGACATGTACCGCATCACGCACGTGCAACCAGTGGACATGTTCCCGCACACCTACCATGTGGAGAACGTGGTGCGGCTGGAGTTGATCGACTGGACATAGGCTACTACATTCACCATCGATGGACGACTACAGCCCCATCGATTGCAACTTCTACGACCGTTTGGAAGAAGCCGCCACGTTGAAGCAACGCGTGCGGCTCTTCCTCGGTGCCGAAGAGCAAGTGGACGGTGTGATCGCCGACCTCTGGCAGCACGACGGCGCCGAGTGGGTGCGCTTGGCCGATGGCCGCGAGATCCGGCTGGACCATGTGGAAGGGATAACGCTCCTGGTCCAGCACCCATGATCCCCACTTGTACTTTGGCGGCATGACGGCCGGGAAGACCATCGTACTGGACCACGAGCGTGTGCAACGAAAACTCGCGCGCATTGCCCATCAACTGCACGAAGAGCATCACGGCGAGAAACGCATTGTGCTCATCGGCATCGCGCCGCGCGGCATTCAACTGGCAGAGCGCTTGGCAAGCCTGCTGAAGGAGATCTCACCGCTTGATGCTGTGGTGATGGCACTGCACCTGGACAAGGACGACCCGATGAACAAGCCGTTCGAACTGAAAGGCGATGCCGGGCAACTGAAGAAAACGACCGTGGTGCTCGTGGACGATGTGCTGGAAAGCGGCCGAACGTTGATGCATGCTGCTGCCCAGCTCGTCAAGCACCCCTTGAAGCGCCTGACGACCGTGGTGCTAGTGGACCGGCGCCACCGCACCTTCCCTATCCGCGCCGACATCGTGGGGCTCACGCTAAGCACCACGCTGCAAGAGCGGATACACGTAGAACTCGGCAAACGGGACGCCGTCTACCTGGCCTGACCGATCGCGTTAGCGATGGCCTGCACCACAACGGTTGGCGGGCCATCGGCCGGGACGGAAGCGTGCGCACGTCGGTAGATCGGCAAGCGCTCGCCAAGGAGTTGCCGAACCCTTCCCTCAAGTTCCTCCCCCTTCAGGCCAAGCAGCAATGGGCGGTCGCCGCCGCTACACGCAATGCGCTGTTGGAGTACCCGTTCTTGGACGTCGAGGAACACCACCGTGCCGAAGGTGAGCATAGCCTCCATATTGGCCTCATCCAGCGGGGTTCCGCCGCCAGTGGAGATCACCACATCGCGATCCTCGATCACATCCAGCAGCACTTCGCGCTCCAGTTCCCGGAAGGCCGCTTCGCCCTGCTTGGCGAAGAAGGGCTGCAACGGTCCCACCCGCTCCTCAATGCGCCGATCAATGTCGATGTGCCGAACACCCAGGTGCTGTGCGAGTTCCCGCCCGACGCGTGTCTTTCCGCTGCACATGAAACCGATGAGGAAGATGGGCGCCTGCGGCATGCGCCAATGTTAGCGAGCAAGCATCTTTGCGGCACAGCCCAAGAGCCGCATGCAACTGAAGGAAGTCACCGACCGCCGCACGGAGAAGGACTGGATGGACCTACCGTGGTCCATCTACGCCAACGACAAGAACTGGATCCCGCACCTGCGCCAGGACATCGCCAAGGTGTTCGATCCAGAGAAGAACAAGCTGCTGCGCCCGCATCCCGAGACAGGCAAGAAAGGTGAAGCTGCCCGATGGGTACTCTATGATCACCAAGGCAAGGCCGTCGGTCGCGTAGCTGCCTTCATCAACCCAGAGACAGCCCACCAGGAAGACCAACCTACGGGCGGCATGGGCTTCTTCGAGTGCATCGATGATCAGAACGCCGCGAACATGCTCTTCGATACCTGCCGCGAATGGCTGAAGGCACGGGGCATGGAAGCCATGGACGGCCCCATCAATCTCGGCGACAAGAACCTCTTCTGGGGCCTGCTCATCGAGAACTTCCATGACATGCCGGTATACGGCAACAACTACAACCCGGAGTACTACGTGAAGCTCTTCAGCACGTACGGGTTCCAGTTGTACTTCAAGCAGCTCTTCTACAAGCGGAGCGTTCGCGTGCGGGCGCAACCCATCTTCCACCGCAAGTACCAGCAGTTGATGCGCGACCCCGACTTCAAGGTGCGCAACGCGGTGGGTTGCAGCATCGAGAAGATCGCTGAGGACTTCAGGACCGTGTACAACGCGGCATGGGTGGACCACGAGAACTTCAAGCCCATGAAGCCGGAGGCCGCGCTGAAGATCATGAAGGCCATGAAGCCTGCCATGGACAAGCGCATCATGCTCTTCATTGATTACAAGGGGAAGGCCGTGGGCTTCTACCTGAGCCTCCCGGAACTCAACGAGATCTTCCGGTATGTGAACGGCAACATGAACCTTATCGGCAAGCTCAAGTTCCTCTACCACAAATGGAAGGGTACCGTACGCAACATGACCGGCATCGTCTTCGGCGTTGCCAAGGAGTGGCAGGGCAAAGGCATGGAAGGTGCACTCATCGTGTATGCCGAATCGCAAGTGACGGACAAGGGCATTTACGACGATACCATCATGACCTGGATAGGCGACTTCAATCCGCGCATGATCAAGATGTGCGAAACACTGGGCGCCGAGAACTACCGCAACCTGGCCACCTATCGTTACCTCTTCGACCGGACGAAGCCCTTCGAGCGCAAGCCCATCATGGAAAGGAAGGATTGAAAGTTGCAGGTTCAAGTGCGCGGCTATATTTGCCGCCCCGTTCGCAAGAACGGTGGTTGGAAGATCCTGTAGCTCAGTCGGTAGAGCACGACACTTTTAATGTCGGGGTCCTGGGTTCGAGCCCCAGCGGGATCACAAAATGAAGCCTCTCGAAAACGAGAGGCTTCGTTCTTCCGTGACGTGTCCCGTCGTCCCTTGCAGGCGGTTCAGAACTACCCACAGCTGGGTATGGACGGGGCCTTTGTGCGGCGATAGGTTCGTCCCGAAGAAAGTCGCACGCCATGTCACGCGTTCCAGCCCAACATGTTCCCCCTGGCAACTGGGCCATCGACTACGTGTGGGCCTTGTTGGCCATGCAGGAGGAAGCCGAACGCGACCGGCCGGAGGATGAAGGCCCGGACCCGGAGCACCTGCGCAAGCTGGCTTCTGCACGCACGGAACTGCTGATGCGGCAGAAGGAACTCCTGAAGAGCGCTGCCAAACAGGGTGCCGGGCGGCACTAGCGATCCCCATATGCAGCGGCCTCTATATTTGCCGCCCCTTCAATGGAACGCATCCCCTGCCCAGGTGGTGAAATTGGTAGACACGCTACTTTGAGGGGGTAGTGGCCGAAAGGCTGTGCTGGTTCGAGTCCAGTCCTGGGCACCCATGAACGGAGACCTTTTGGTCTCCGTTTCCTTTGGTGCCCTACGGTACCAAGGTGTTCCAGAGGTTCAGGGGTTCCGATCCCAGATCCCGAAAAAAGACGGAGGGGAGAATTAGGGGAGAATGGTTTCGACAGGCAACAACCTGTCAGACAGGCGCTCAACCTTGTCAGGATCGTGTGTTGGTCGTGGCTTGGGCAAGGTTCTTGGAATCCTGCCCGAAGAAGGCCACGCACATTTATTTCCACCACCCCAACTCGTGAAGAAGCTCCTTCGCACCGCAAGGAAGGTCAGGCGTGAGTTGAACCTCCTCTTGGGTCTATTCCTTGCGCTCTACCTGATCACCGAGTTCGGGTTGAGGCGTCTGCCGCCCTTCATGGGGTGGGCAGACGCCTATCGCGTTGCAGACCTCACCTCGAACCTCTGCTTGGCCTACGTCGGCTCGTGGATCTTCTTCTTCGTTGCCGACCACTTCGACAAGATCGAAGGCGAGGAAACGATGTCCACGTACATCGAGAGGCATCTGTACACCATCCTTGAGGGCTACTTCATGCTATCGTTCAGGATGGCGAAGTTCCCGATCGGTGATGGCGGCGAGGCCCGCAGCCTCTTCAGGTCGCAAGCCTTCCATTCTGAACCGTTCCAGCCGCTGGACGAGGGTGGTCCGTTCAAGGACGAGTTCAGAGGACTACTGGCGGATATCCACGCCGAGTTCGAGCGGTCCATGGAGGCTGTCGAGGCATTGCTGACTTTCAAGGAGTACTTGGACAGCCGCACAATTCGCCTCCTGCTGGAGATAAAGGCACGCATGAGGTATCCGATGTCTCACATCGAGAGTCTGGACGACAGCGCCCTCATTCTGAAAAGAGGCGTGATGGGGTACGCTCGACTGCAACACTTCCCGACCAAACTGGGTCTACTCGCGGATTGGGTGCGCTATAGCGAAGCCATCAAAGACCTCTTTGAGCAGGTCAGCAAATTGAAAGCCCGTGGGCAGAATGAGCGCATGACCGTCCTGCTTGATCGCATGAAGGACTTCTCTGGGTGGTGCGAGCAAATGGAGTCTCCTAACTCTGGCCATTCGAGCGCTGGCCCCACCTAGGACTGGCTCGGAGCCCAGCCTACTTTCACACGCCAAGAGCAATAGCCATGGATGCACCGACAACCGCCATCATTTCCTCCTTGATCACGGCTGGAGTGACCTCCCCTCTCACCATTTGGTTCTTCAAGCGTTGGCTGGAAAAGAAGGATGCTCGGGAATTGGCCCAGTACAAGACTCAACTTGCTATCGAACAGGATCAGCGACAAGCGCAGTTCGTCGCACTTCATTCGCAACGAACCGAGATTATGAACAAGCTCAGCGGCGACTGCTGGGACTTTAGGATCTTCCTGATCAAGCTCAGCGGTGCGGTCTGGGGCGCTCACCCCAAGAGCTACAAGATGGAAGTAGCGGAAACCGCCATGCCGAAGGTGAACGAGGTCTTCATCTTCTACGCCAAGAACAGGATCCACTTCACCGAGGAGGTATGCGACAAGATCGAGGCGCTCATCAATGTCTATCGCGGCCTGATCGACCGCTGCATGCTCTTCGCCTACGACGACAACCGTCGCCCGACGCAGGAAGAGTTTGAAGGGTTCTGGTTGACACTGCACAGGGAGGCGATGCAGGCATACCTCGACCTCCAGAATGAGTTCAGGAGGATGAACGGCATCGCGGTCGCGGCCTGACCAAAAGGTCCGAGTCAACCTAGGACTCAAACCTTTTCAGCATTGACGGGCATTTCAGGAGGTCAGCGCACCCACAGGGGAGAATACGGGCCGAAAACCACTATAGGTGGGGACCCATACGTTCTCCTTACCTGCCCATGGACATGCCTAGTGAATTCCGACCGCGACTTGGCGATACGTCCCTCGTCTTCGAGATTGAAGGCAAGGGCAACATCGCGGATCTGAAACGTGGCATTCGACGCTTCATCGCTCTGCATCACCCCGCTGGTGTTGCACTGCTGATGACGCAGTCGCTCAATTTCAACTGCATGCACAGTCGAGATCGCTTGGATATGGTCATTATCGTGACTGCCGACACCTCTCTCGCCGATTGCGTACTCATCGACCTTTACGCCCGCCTGCTCCAGTACAATAGCGCCATCGAAACCGCGCTGGCGAAATACACTGTCACTATCCATGGAGGTTCCGACACACAAAAGGTGTCCATCCTCTCGATGCACTACTTCTGGCTGTCATCGGCCTTCAGGGAGCAGAAAGGCCGCAGCGGTGAGCGCTTCCATCTTAACTGAGGATTTCAAGGACAAGTCCCGCCGATAGGAGTCAACGATGTCTAGCGGGGCACATCAGGTTCTTCGACAATGCAGATCGCGTGAACAACTGTCAATCCTTGACGCAACGTACCGATAGTCCCGAAACCTTTGCACGGTAACTCCGACGCAAGGCTGCACTGTTGTGGTTCAAATCTCGGCACCAAGCGTTCTTCTCACCATAGCTCTGAGCACTCCACCAGCTTCCGGTGATGCCGAGGTCTACGAAGTCTCCCTCCATCCAGTAGCGGCTGCCGCTAGGAAGGCCTGAAAAGCCACTTTCGTTGGTGGCACCGGTGTTCGGCCCCTTCCAGTACTTCGTGTCTGTGCTTTTCATCTTGCCACCGGCTCCTTCAAACTGATCGGGATCTAGTCGATCTGCTACACCGCCCAAACTGGACGTCAGGATGCTCCACTCTAATTCAGTTGGGACGTGCCAACCTGCTGGGCATACATTTCGCGGGTCGCTCACAGTGTACCAGTTGTACAACATGCCATAAGGTGCGGCGTTCAACGGATTGTTCTGATAGGTCGTCCAAGCGCCGCTGAGCAGATCACTCCACTGCTCACCATCACTCACGCGCGGAATTGGGTCCCCATTTTGGTATTTGGTAGCACGCAGGTTCTGCGCCATCCACTCTTGATCCCCAATCTTGACAGTTGAATAAGCGATGCCTTCGATATCCGTGACGCTTCCGTGAGACGGTTGTGCGACAGGGAAGAGCGTAGAATCTCCCTCGGTCCCTTCATCACTGAACTCATATTCTCCTTCCAAGTACTCCTCATCCACCACTTCACCGTGTTCATTCGAGAACTCGATATTGCCTTGATCGGTGATCCGTAACGCCAGCTCCTGACCATCGGGCCTCTTGACGGCCCAACTGTCTTTCATCTCGGATAGCCCATACCGGCATGGAACGACGAGTTCGCCCTTCTTGTCAATGAATCCCCACAACTCGTCTGCCCCGTTCCGCAAACGCACTGGTGCCAACCCTTTCCTGAAACCGCAGAAATCGTAGGTGTCAAACTCGGCCGGAATACGCACTTTCCCTTCTTTGTCGATGAAGCCCCACGACTCCGTGTTGTTGTTGTCCACAGCGAAAAGCGCTAGGCCCTCGTGAAAATCTCCTGCTCTATAGAGCGTTAGCGGAATAACGACTTTTCCCGAGGGGTCTATGAACCCATTTTGGAAGACCATCATTCCATTTGCATCGCCCGTTCCAACGCTTGCCAATCCCTCACTGAAACCATTGGCTCTGTCGTAGATGGCGGGAATGACCAATTCCCCTGTGGCATCAATGAAGCCGTACTTCCCGTGCGGATCCTTCCCCATCTTGATCACCGCACGTCCTTCGCTGAATGGATAGGCATAGTCAAACTGCGGCTCGATCACGGTCTGACCGAGGCTATCGACAAAGCCATACTTGCCGCCAACCTCTTTCGGTGAAAGGTGATCCGATCTTTCAACAGATGTAGTAGCGCTGTCACTCGACCCACCTCCACATCCGAGGCCGATCAGGAGAACGATTGATAATGTGGTGAGGGAGATCCGACGGCTCATCTAAACAAGAAGGATTTTGGGTTGCTGTGCGGTGAAAGTACCTGAAACCGATCCACGATTTCGGACTCGGAGAACCCGTCTCAAGACGCAGATGGACCCACCCCTACAGATCCATCCCCGCCCCGTTCGTCCGCAGCCATTCCTTGCGGTCGCGGTAGTCGGGCATCACCTTGTCCACGGTGCCCCAGAAGGCTTGGGTGTGGTGCTCATGGAGCAGGTGGGCCAGCTCGTGGACCACGATGTAGTCGAGGATGCGCATGGGTGCCATCAGGCACTTCCAATGGAAGTTGATCTTGTGATCGGCGGAACAGGAAGCCCAGCGGTTCTTCAACTCCATCACGCGCACGCCGGTGGCCTCTACGCCCATCTTCACTTGGTAGTAGGTCACACGCTTCGGTAGTCGCTCCAAGCCCTTGGCGCGGTAGAACTCCTTGAAACGTTCGGGTGCGCTGGCCACCTCATCGGCTCGCAGTCGGAACCAGCCGTCTTTCAACGTCAATGGTTCGCTCTGGCGCTCCACCAGCGTCAGCCGGTAGGAAGAGCCGAGGTAAAGGAAGCCTTCACCGCTCACGAACTCGCGCTCGACCCGCGTGGCATTGAGGTCCTCCCATTCGGCCAGACCGCGATAGATCCACGGCCGCTTGCGCTCCAGCACATGCTGCACCTGTTCATCGGACCACTGGTCAGGTGCCATAACCGAAATGCGGCCGTCGCGCTCGATGTAGATGCTCGCTGTCTTTCGCTGGCTGCGGCTGAGGTCGTATTGGATGTCCTTGTAGCGCAAACTCATGCGAGCAGGTCCTTGTGGCGGGCCTTGGCCAGCGCCGTCAGTTCGGTAACGATCTTGTCGCTGTTGGCGATCAGCTTGGGGTGGTGCGAAGCCAGCACCACGTCGCTCAACTCGCCCTTCAGCCGCTTGATCTGGAAGCCGTTGTCCCAGAAGTCCACGATGTGGATGGTGCCGCGCAACTTGTCCATGGCACCGGTGGTGACGAATTCCAGCGCCATCAGGTCGGTCTCGCCGAGGTTGTCCCCGTTGAAGGCGAGATCGGCCACCATATCCCTGAAGGTGGCGGTGATGGTACCCACTGCATCACCACGACCGCGCTGGGTCTCGTCGGTCAATCCCTCCAGCGCGTTGGCCAGCGCGTCCCAGTCCTCCTTGTGTTGCAGGATCAGTGCGTCGAGCTTATCGCTGAGCCGCTTGTAGAGCGCGGGGTCCTCTTGGAAATGGACCTTGCAGTGCTTGCGGATGGCGTGCTCCATCTCGCTCGCCTTCGCGCGGCTGCTCTTGTTCTGCTCCAAATTCTTGATGAAGGTGGGCGAGATCAGCTCCACCGGCGGGATCTTCGGATCGATGCCGAGGCTGATCAGGTGGTCGTTCACCAGCTTCTTCACCTTCTCCCCTGCACTGGCGATGTTCATCGACTCATCCTTGTAGCGCTCCTTCACCCTGCTCATGAGGTAGCCGAACCGCCACATGGGGATCTTGAACGCTTGCGCCAAGGGGCTGGGCAGGATGATGTCCATGCTCTGGAGGAACTTCTTGTAGAAGACCGCGAACGACTCACGGAGCTTGATATCCTCCATGATCTCCACCGCCTGCTCCAGCACGGCGTATTGACGGCGCTCGTCCTTCAGCTTCTGCTCCACGAAGTCCTGAATGTCGGCCACCCCATTGTCGCGGAACAGGTTGATGAGCCGTTGGTAGCGCGTTTCAAGTACCGGCAACTCATCCTTCACGTTGCGCAGCGAATTCAGGATCTCGTTCCGATCCTCCTCCGAGTAGATGGACAAGGCCTCCTTCAGGTGACTGGTCAGGCCGATGTAGTCCACCACGTACCCGCGCGTCTTCCCCTCGGCCACGCGGTTCACGCGAGCGATCGCTTGCAAGAGCGTATGCTCGCGGATCCGCTTGTCGATGTACATGACCTGCTCCACGGGCGCGTCGAAGCCGGTGAGCAGCATGTCGCACACGATCATGAACGCGATGCCCGTCTCGGGCTTGGCGTGGTCGAAGGCCTTCTTGAAGTTGTCGATGGCCCCCACCTCCTGTGCATGCTTGCGGGCAGCCACGATCACGGCCTTCTCGTTGGTGCCGTCCGAGGACACGACCACTGCGGTCTGGAGGAAGGCGACTTTCTGCAATAGCTCTTCATCGGGCTGTGTCTTGGCCCTTTCACGCTCCAGCCATCCCTTCAGGGCCAGATCGATCTTATCCTTGTAACGTACCGCCGCGATCTTGCTGTGACAGACCACCTGTGCCTTGAAGCCGTTGGGCAGGATGTTGCCGATGTAGTGCTCCACGATGTCGCGGGCGACCTCGGCGATGCGTTCCTCGGCTTCCAGAATATCCCCGCTGGCACCGTACTTCTTTTTGATGGCCTCCAGTTCCTGCGGGGTGCGCTCCTTGAAGAGGTCCTCGAAGGTCTGGTCGAAGACATGCCGGTCTTTCAGCGCGGTCTCCGGTGTACGGCCCTCGTACAGGATCTGCACCGTAGTGCCGTCCTCCACGGCGTCCTGCAACTTGTACTTGTCGATGTAGGATCCGAAACGATCCTTGGTCTTCTGGGCGTGGCGGTCGGCGATGAGCGGCGTACCGGTGAACGCGATGCGGGTGGCGTTCGGGAAGGCCTCGAAGAGGTTGTCCCCGAGCGTGCTGCCTTGGGTACGGTGCGCCTCATCCACCATGATCACGATGCGGTCACTGGTATTCACTACACCGAACAGCCCGTATTCGGGGATCGGGTCATTGGTGAACTGCCCCGTTGGTTGTGGCCGCAGCACGTCGCTCACATAGTCAGGTAACTGGTCCTTGGCCTCACGGAACTTGTGGACCATCACGATGCTCAGGTTGCTGCGGTCGTCGGCCAGCTCCTTCTTCAAATCGGCACTACTGTCGATGTGGTTCACGCGCTCCTCGGTCAACGCTGCGGTATCGCCCAACTGGTCCTCAAGATCGATGCGGTCGATGACCATCATCACCTTCAGGTCTTGCAGGTCGGGGCATCGGCGCAGCTTGCGCACGAGGAAGACCATCGTGAGGCTCTTCCCGCTTCCCTGCGTGTGCCAGACCGTGCCTGAGCGAGCGTCGGGATCCGCGCCCGTCCTCAACCGCTGCACGATCTTGCTCACCGCGCGGTACTGCTGGTAACGCGCCATCACCTTCACCAGCCGCTCGCTGGTGCTCATGAAGATGTTGAAGTTGCGCACCAGATCAAGGAGCACCTCCTTGTTCAGCATGCCCTGCACCAGCACCTCTTGGCTGCGCTCCTTGCCCAATGGCGGGGTGTAGCTGGCGTACTTCTCAGGGTGGATGCTCTTCCACTCATAGAAGTGCTCTGGACCACTTGTGATCGTGCCGAAGCGGGCTTGCTCCCCCGTGGTCGCGATGAGCAACTGATTGACATGGAACAGGCGCTCCTCGCCTTCTCTTAGACCCGCTGCGATGGTCTCCTCCCGTTGCTCGCTGTAGCGTTGGAGTTGCTTCACCGCCTCGGCCATTGGATCGCTGGTGAAGGCATTGGCATCCTTGGCCTCCACCACCACCAAGGGCAGCCCGTTCACGAAGAGCACGATGTCCGGCCGGATGTGATCCTTCACGCGACCTGGTGTGTCGATGCGGAACTGGTTGATGGCGGTGAACTTGTTCTGCTCGGGCTCTTGGAAGTCGATGAGCTTCACCACGGGGAATTCCTCTCCCGTCAGCTCGTTGCAGTCAACTGTGCATTTGTACAGCAGTTGCAGCACGTCGCGGTTCACCTCGATCAATGAGCGGCCGGTCTGACCAGTCACCTCGGCAAGGAGTTCTTCCAATTGCCGATCGGTGAGCCACGTTCTACCGTCGCTCGTGCGGTTCATGGACCGCACGGCCTCCTTGAACTCTCCCTTCAGCGCCACTTCGCGGAAACTCTCCCTCAGGCTCACCTTCGGATCCCTCGGAATGCCTTCGCCTTGATCGATGACCGTCCAGCCCAGTGTTTCAAGCTGGGTAAGGAGGGGGCGTTCGACGAAGGCGTATTCGGACATGGCTCAGTTGCTCACGAAGAAACCACTTCACGATTGAACGGGCACCGTCCCGTTCGCGGTCTGGAAGGATGTAAGATGGAGCAACTTGATCTTGTCATCAGGTCCTCCGAGCGAGATCTCCCATCGCTGCTCCATGAACTTCAGCATGCGCAGCCCACGTTCTTGGATGGCCGCAACGTCCCAGTCAGTGAATGTGCTCACCTCGATCTCTGAATAGCAGCCTTCGCGATAACCCGTGCGCACTTTCTCACCCTTGGCATTCAGCTTCGGATCGACCTTGTCCGTGAACCCATCGTTCTGGTAACTGGAATTGATCGATCGGCTCAGGGGAAGGAGATTTCCCAAGCAATGCGTCAGCCGATTCAGATCCACAGGGTCTAGGTGCTTCACACGGCTATCCCAATAGGGCTCCGTGGGGGTTTGAGGCAGAACGTGCTCGATGCTCAACTTCTTCTTGTCCTGCCTGCGAACAAGATCATTCCAGTCCAGCTTACGCTCTTCCCGTCTCCCGCGCAGATGCTCCTCGTACTCGTATAGGAAGTACTGGAGTCCTGACCATTTATAGAACCCCGCCGAACTCTTGATGCTGTAACGGTTCTCGATCTCCTTGGTGAACAGCTCGTGCCTGAACTTCCCTCCATCCATCGCCCAGCTCAACTGCTTTTCCACTTGCTCCAGAATGGCCTTGGTGCCTGCCCGTTTGTGGTGAACATCCCGCGACAGGTTGTAGAACTCGCTGCTACCAAAGTTGGCCTTCGTACCGGACAGGCGGAAGAGCAGGAAAAAGCACCGTTCGATCGCCTTCAGACATGTGATCCGCTCGGCTTTCGGGATATCGTTCCGCAGCAGAAGGGTCGTCACCATGGGGCGTGCATAGAACATGGGTAGCCGGTTAAGCCGATCCACCCAATCCGCCATTTCGCGGTCCACTTCTTCATGGGCGTGGGGGAACCACGAGAGATACCAGCCATGACTGGTCTCTCGGAGGTTGCCAGCATAGTCCTTCAGCTCCTTAGGCGTCAACTGTGCCTCCATGCGAGATTCCACCTCCGTATCGTCGGCACCATTCTCATCATCATCCACTGCATCCTCCTTCAATTCCTCGAAGGACTCAAGCTCCACTTCCACAGGAACCTTCTCATGGATGCGCTTGCTGGTGAAGAACTCCTTCAGCAGGAAGTCAATATGGTCATCGCCTTTCCGTCTGGAGTACATGAAGTACAGGATCCAATGCGCACGCAAGAACTCGTCGTCGTTCAAGGGGTGCTGCCTGTTCCTGCCCAGTTCGTGATAGACGCCCTTCCAAGCATCGTTGATCGCGGTGCGCAAGGCCTCCTTTTCACTGGCATCCGCTTCCTCCCCTTTGTATAGCGTGCTGAGATAGATGAGCCGGTTCTTCAGCAGTTCCAGCGTACTGAGGCGCTTGCCGCGATTGTTCATCGTCTCGAACGCGACATACTCATCGAAGCCCGCAGGGATCACGTACTCATTGAACAAGAAGCCGACGGTCAGCTTCTTGAACAACCGCTCCACGGCGCTGAGGCCCTCAGTGAGGAGCGAACGCACCTGATCCGTGAAGTAGGTCTGGGCGTTGTGCAGGTTCAGCGTGTAGAAAGTCTGCTCCACATCTCCCCCATGTTCCTCCTTCAGGATGGCGTGGCGGTAGTATCGGTCGGAAGGGTTGTCCGTATGGTAGCCGAACTTGTACGTGCGCATGAAGCTGCCCGCACGATCGGCATACAGGTATCGATCCACGTAGACTTTGAGGTATTGGTCCGCAAAGGCGATCTCCGAGTCAGTGGCCTTCGGGTTGTTCTTTCGCGCATGGAGCCTCACTTGCTCGATGATGATCTGGATCAGGATCATGCAAGACGTAAGGCGCTGCTGACCATCGATGATGTGGTAGAGCTTGTGCCCGCCGGTGATCAGCCAATGCTCGTTGTCCGTTTCCTTGACTTTGTCGGCCGTGATCTCCTTCAAGGTCAACACGCCCGTGTAGTGCTGACCGCCTTGCGACAGATTCACAAGATCGGACCATAGGTCCTCTAGCTGCTCTTGAGTCCATGCGTAGCCACGTTGATAGTCCGGCACCCTGAAGAGCGCCTGATTGAATAGACTGCTGAGTGGTTTCAGATCGGCCATGTCTCAAGACTGTTTAGGCAGAGGTGTTCCGTCGTCCTTCGTCTCTGGTCATTTCATAGACCTCTCTCGCAAAGGCCCATGGATCCATCCCGAACTCCATTGGGGTGGGATCGGGGTATATGAAACGATGGGTGATGCCCGCCTCATTGAGCTTCTTCCGGATGTGACCTTCCAGTTTCTTGTTGATGTTGAAGCAGCGACAGAACTTGTAACCCGCATCGCTATCGTTGTTCGCCAAGTGCAACTCCCTGCCGACTTGCTCCGTGGGCAGAGCTTCGTGATGATTCCAGAGGAACACGCCCCTCTGGTTACGAATGTTCAGGCTGTTGTTCATCGAGAAGCTCAGCCAAGGGAAGTCCTCTCGGTCGGAAAAGAAGTTCAATGGGGCATTGTCGGCCATTCGCATCAGGCTGGCAACAGATGCCATATCCCTGACCATGTTGGGGCCCATCTTCTGAAGTATGTAGTCCGCGAAAAAGCCCCCGTTCCTCGCTCGCTCAATTTGCGCCTCCTCAACTCCATTCTTCCGAGCCCACTCTTCCGAGCGCTCGCTGAGATCCGGTAAAGCCGCCTCGATCGCTTCACGGAAGATCTGTTGCAGATCCGCAGAGGCGAAGCCGCTATCCTCAATGTGATACACGCTGAAATAGTGGTCGGCCTCGGCATCCCCCTCCTTGCGAATGCCGTCCATCGCGAAGAACACTGCGTTACCAAAGCTGAAGGTCCAATCCTGCAATGGCGTGGGTCCTCCGTAGTGCTGTAGGAAGCTCAACACGGCGATGTCCGATTGCGGGTCCATCCCGATACGCTCCAAGTATTTCACCAAAAGCCCACCATACATCGTTCGCGCGTTAGCCACCATGCGCTGCATGAATGCGCCATAGCTCTCTTCACTCTCGTGGAGTCGATCATCGATCCACTTACGCTGCCCCGTGGTGTACAGTTGCCAGACAGCCTCTCGCTGTCCACGATAGAAGTGGTTGGACTTGTCCACATGCTCGTCCCAAACTTGATCGAACTCCTGCTCCGTCTCGATCTGTTGGGGGGCGATGAAGATGCTCTTGTTGAACAGGCTGTCGTATGTGGTCTGATCCTTTCCCGAGTAAGGCGGCGGGTGCAGATTCCCGTTGAACATGGCCAGCATGAAGGCGTTGATCGGTCCGCGCACACTGGCCAACTGCACGTTGCCCTGTTCATCGATCTGCACTCGTTCCAGATCTTCCTCAAGTCCCATCATCTGGATCTGGGCTGCACCTCCCTTGTGATCATACCAGTCTTTGAAGAGCTTCCAGCGAAGGTTCAATTCCTCCTGTTGCTGCTGGCCATCCATCACAGCGCACTCGGTTCAACAGTCGTCCTCTTCAACTTCTTGCAGAGCATCATCGCCACGCTCACGCCAGCAACGAACGCGGCTGCCATGCGCGTGACCTCCTTGCGAACGCCGTTCTCGTGGGCTTCCTCGTTGCGGATCTCCCGCAGCACGGAGAGCAGGTGGTAGTCCTCCTTGGACACGACCTTCTTGGCATAGGCGTGGTCGAGGTAGTCGGCGAAGACGGGCTTGCGGCGCTTTGTCTCCTTCATCTTGGCAAGGAACTCCTCGTCCTTCTCGTAAAGCTCCTTGAGCAGGTTCTCGATCACCTTGGCCAGCTTCATCAGGGCCGTAGTGTCCTGTTGCACGCTCAACAGCGTGATGATCTGGGTGAGTTCATTGGCCAAGGCAGGGTTCACCGTCTTGTTCTGCTCGATCAGGTCCAGCAGCATCTTCTGCAACTGCTTACCCAACTCCTTATTCCGTTCGATCTCGCGACGCAGTGCTGCCAGCTTCTTCTCCTTCTCCACGTTATCAATGGCGAGGAAGAAGATGATCACACCCGCCACGATGAGAAGCCCTGTGAGAACCTTGTTGCTCATGTTCGTTGCGCTTTAGCTCGGGTTGGCGACCGTGGCCACCTTCTCGTTCATGGATTCAACGAGATGATCCACCGGCACGCGACCAGTTAAGAGGTCTTGCATGAGGCCTGCTTTCATGGATAGGAGCTTGCTATGGTTCGCTGTCTCCTCAGCTATGAGCGCATCCTGAGCATCGATGAGGCCCACGATATGGTCACGTTCATCGCGGGGTGGATTCGCGAAGCGCAGCGCTCCTACTGTCGGAAGATTGAGCCCTGCCTTGGTTCCCGCATCGTTCAGCCGCTGGAACTGTGTGACGCCATTCTCACCGGCCAAGTACATACCGACCCACCGAGGATTCGTCGCACTCGGGTCCAGACGTACCAATGCGATGTGCTGGTTCACATAAGCCTCACCCATGCCCGCAGGAACAACGGCGGTTATTCCTAGATCGGCAGTGATTGAAATGAGCAAGTCACCTGCCTCGACCGCCGTGCGACTTCCCTCACTGCCCATGGGCGGAACCACGTACTGGACATCCTCCCAGCGGAAGTTGATGTGGTCACGGCTGAGGTTGCCGATGCGAATGAACAAAGCGCCTTCATCGGCATAGTAGGCCGCCCAGCCACGCGATCCACTCGTGATGAATTGCTTGACCTCGTTCAGTGTCTTCTGCTCCCAATCCTTCGGCACCCACCCCAGCTTGGTCTCTTTGTAGAGTTCCGGTGCCTCGTGCTGAGGTGGCCGCAACTGGCCGCTGGCATCCACGCCACGGGTGAAGAGGTCATGCAGCATGCCCTGCTTGATCTGGCGCTGCTTCTCGATCAGTGCTTCGGTCTGCTCGATGAGGGCATCCATGGTTCCGAGGATGCGAGCGATGGTGCGCTGTATGTCACGGTCACTCGGGTACTCGAACCTGATAGCGCGGAGGTCTGATTGGTTCAGCTTGGTTCGTGTTCCCCCCTTGATGAACGATCTGATGTCCTTGTGCTGTAGTGCGTAGAAGACAAAGTCCTGCTCGAACTCGGACTTGGCCCGCAACACGTGAGCATGATTGTTAACCCAGCTCTTTCCATCAATGCGATAGGCAATAGGTCGTGTCTCATGTTCATCAAAGTTGCCTCCGTCCTCCGCCAACAATATCAGCGGCTCGTTGAACATGAAGCGGTCGATGTGGTCCACCACACCGTTGGCTCCATAGTAGGGTACATCACCTACCATCGAAAAGCGTTGCTCATCGTTTAACGGCACACGCTGGTTGTCAAGAATGTCACACGCCTGCCCGAGCAGAATGGATTCCCAGTTACTCATAGCCCAATGCCACCAAGTAGTCGTTGAGTTTCTCTACTAGCTCATCCCGAGTCTTGATAGTTGAATGAGCGGTGACATTATACTTCGCCAGTAGCTTCTGGACCGCAGCGGTGCAGGCTTGTCGATACTGGCGCACGTATGTGTCGTATTCCTCGATCAGCACAACCTCCAGTCGTTCCAAGATCAACCGCTTGGCCTCGGCGTCGTTGATCTTCGCCCGTGCAGCTTCGACAAGTTCATCGGTCTGCTTCTCGGTGGCCTTAATGCCAGACTTCAGTTCCTTCAACTCCTGCTCAAGCGCTTTGTGGCGTTCCAATTGGGTCTCGATCTCGTTCACACGTCGGTAGCTGACGCTCACCTCTTTCGTGAGCCGCTCCAAGTCATCCACCAACGGTTTCAGCACGGGTGGGTCCTCGGGGCTGGGCTCCAACGTAGCGCCAAAGGCATGGTCAAGGAAGCGTGACACGACCGCAGCGCTGAACCCTTCGGCTGTAAAGTCGCGGTGGTAGCTGGTGATCCGGTTCGGAAGCGGCCGTCCGAGTTCGGCCAGCAGCTTGTGCAAGCCGCTCAATGCTTCCTTCACCTTCTTCACATCCTTGGCATCGCCCTTGGCCGTCTTCAGCTCGGCCTTCAGGTCCTTCACACTAGCGCTGGGCAACACGCCACTTTCCTCATCCACCTCAGCCTCCTCGTCATCGGCCGCAGCGAACAAGGCGTTCAACTCCGCCACCCGCGCACGGTCCACTTCCAACTTGGTGAGGATGTCGGGGAACTGGCTCTTCAGGATGTCGTCCTCAGGGATGAGTTCAGCGCCCCATCCACTGGCGGCAACGCTCTTCAGATCAGCCTCCAGCTTCTTGGTATAGCTGGCCAAGGCTCCCCGCACCTTGTGGATGTCGAGGAAGTCGAGCGGCACCAGCGCTTGGGCGATGCTATCCATGAAGGCCCGCCGCAACTCGAACACGTTGCCGGTGGTGGGCAATGCTTCGAGCTTGGGCCGGTGCTTCGTCCACCAAGCGTTCAACGCATCGCGCAACTCCTTCGCCCGCGCCTGCACGCCAGCCGCCTCCTCAATGGTCCGTTTGATCCCAGACTTGTCCGTGATCGCTGGCACGAAGTCCATGTATTTGCCATCGGGACGTGCGATGAAGAGGGCCTCCTTCAGTCCCGCGTAGTTGCTCCAGTAGTGCTGGAGAGCTTCCACCTCGGCCACTGGAATGCCACCGTGGAGGTGGGCCCGCACATCATGTGGCTCGGGTGGAGGACTGTTGTCCACGTACCGACGGATGTTGAGGTTGAAGTCCTCGATCTCCAGTTCGGTAATGGGCACCACCCGACTGTATTTCGTCACGGGGACACGACCGGCGACCACTTGCGTGATCTTCTCGATGTCCTCTGGGCGAAGACTGTTCTGGGCCTTGCCTTCGCGGTATTCGCGGTCGGCGTTCACGAAGAGCACGCCATCCCGCTCTTGCGCACCAGCCTTGTTCACCACGAGGATGCAAGCGGGGATGCCTGTCCCATAGAATAGACCTGGCGGTAGACCGATCACTGCTTCGAGCAGGCCACGGCGCACGAACCGTTCACGGGCATTCCTCTCTTCTCCGCCACGGAAGAGCACACCGTGCGGCATAACCACCGCCATGCGCCCATCGGCTTTCAGGCTGCTCATCATGTGCTGCACGAACATCAGGTCGGCCTTCTTGCCGCTTTCGGGCATCCACGTATGGAAGCGGCCCGTGTGCTTCATGCCCTCGCGCTTGTAGTTCTGCGAGAAGGGCGGATTGGCGATCACACGATCGAAGCTCCGCAGCTCGCCATTGGGCTCGATGTGCTTCGGTTCCTTGAGCGTATCTCCCTGTTCAATGCTGCTGCTCAACACGCCGTGCAGGATCATGTTCATCTTGCAGATGGACCATGTCCCGCCATTGTCCTCCTGTCCTGCGAGTGAGAGATTGCGCGGATCACCACCGACCTCCTGCACATACTGCCAGCTTTGGATGAGCATGCCACCAGATCCGCAGGTGGGGTCGTAAACGCTCATGCCTTCCTGCGGTTCCAGCAACTGGACCATCAGGCGCACGACCTCGGCTGGTGTGTAGAATTCGCCGCCCTTCTTTCCTGCGGAGTCAGCGAAGTACTTGATGAGGTACTCGTAGCTGGCTCCGAGCAGATCAGGGAACTCGAAGTCGGCGTTGGTCAACCTGATCTTGGCGAAGTGATCGATGAAGTCCACCAAAACCTCATCCGTCAACGTCCGCTGACCGATGCGCCGGTTGAAGTTGATGCGGTCCTTCAACACGAACTGGAGCGTATCCGGATTGGCTTCCTCGATAGCAGCCAAAGCGATGTTCAGGCCGCTACCAACGTTCGTCTTCAGGTGCTTCACCTTGTCCCAGTGACCGTCCTCGGGGATGTAGAAGTCGTACTTGTCGGGATTGGTCAGTTGCTGTTCGATGAGGTCCTTGGAAAGTCCCTGCTTCTCGTACTTCGCCCGCAGCGCATCGCGATCAGCATCAAACTGATCGCTGAGGCGCTTGAGGAAGAGCATCCCGAAGATGAATTCCTTGTACTCGCTGGCATCCATCTTCCCCCGCAGGATGTCGCAGGCGGTGAAGAGGAGGCGTTCGAGACGCGGAAGGGTGAGTTTCTTGTCAGACATGCGGGCTCAAAGTACCGCCGGTTGTCCCTAAGTCTCAAACCCTCCCGACATGTCACGCCAAAGCCGCCAACCGTCTTGGGAACGGAGGCGGCCTCGGCCTCAACAGGATGCAGCGCTGAGGTACCCTTGGGTACGCTCGGTCAGTTGGCTGCCCCAGCGCGAAGCATGGGCAGATCCCCGAACGAGAACACATACATGTCCTCTGCGTCTGCTACCGTTACCACAGCCTTCGGGTTCTCCTCGATATGATCCAAACACATATGCCAGATGTCCTCCATCATGCTGGACAGCGATGCAGTTTTGGTCTCCCAGAACCTTGCGAAGTCAAAGGCGAATGGCATCTCCGCAGTGTCTCGTCCGATCATGGCTATGTTCTGTGTCATCGCAACGTAGTGTGGTGTTCTCACGGCCAGAAGGAACTGATGGAGATAGATCTCCGTTATCGTGTTCGTCTTGAGTTGTTTGTTGTTCATGTGGCAATTCTGAAGTGTTCCCTGCCGTTGCTGGAGACACAAGAGCGGGCAGGTGTAACGCTCATGCGCCTTGTTGAATGCAGCGGTCCGTGTCCCTCCAGCATTCGATGGAGTAGACGGGGGTGTTCTCCCCGATAACACGGCTTCACAGTACTGCCCGCCTGTGGTGGCGATGCTGCGGACGGGCGGTGTTTCATCCCCAACATCGGCGTACCGTAACCCTTGTCCCGATGATCACGTTGCAACTTGTATAAGCTGCATTGGTGACTCCATCGATGCGGCGAGCACGCTTTTTATCGTACGTGATCCGCGCGAAAAGGTTTCAAGGGCTTTGCAGCGAGTGCTGCGATAGGACCTTGATTTAGGCCCAGATCACGGGGCCTAATCAAGGGCTTGATCTGCCCGTATCGATAATAAGCCGGTAAACCAAGGCCCTATCCAAGGAAGCCCCTACCCGTCGCAAATTTTTCGCTCCAGTTTTTCGGGATCGGATCCAACCCATGGGTGGAAGTGGGACTATTTAGAGTGGAGAACGATGAAGCCACAAATGCCCCCAGATGATGATGACCGCTGCTTGAACGGAAGGTGCTGGAGCGGGCCCATGATGCTCGTGGAGTCCGAGAAGGGCACTATCCCAGATCTGCGCAACGCGGTCAGGCTCTTTCTCTCCAAGATCTACCGGAAGGAGATGGCCGATCTGATGGCCCGTACCCTCACGCTTGCTCACATTCCCGAGCAGAACACAATCATCGCATTCGCGATGGGCAGAGATCCACATGCCACCATCCTTCGCGAGATCTGTGCGTTGGTCAGCGTCCATGGCAACGGTTCGTTACGGACGAGTTCAGCCAACTATCTGTTCAAGCTCCACGAGCAAGAGGATTCCGCGTACAGCACCATATTGGCCCACTATCGGTGGATGAAAACCGTGGACAGTCGCAGCACACCGACCAAGCCAAAGGCTGCTTGAACTCAATAGGGGCTTCGTACTGCCATGGGCCGCGCCATCGCTATGGCAGTGAGACAGAGGCTGAAGGGCATCAGATCATCGCTTCCCACGCTCGCATGCGCATGAACTAGGGGCTTGTTTGAAGCGTGATCAACCAGCCCCTTCACGTTCAACCCACGATAGTTTGCGTTGTCAAGGGTAGGACGGGCATCGCATCGCCCAACGTCTGCATGCCGATCCCATCAGGACAAACTCAGCCGCGTGATCGCTGACGATATTTTTTCTCCGAACCATAGGTTCTCGCATCGCGTCTTCGTATATTCGCACCAAGGAGGTGATTGTGCATCATCGGAATCCACTGGATTCCGCGCCGATCACACAAGGGCTGCGGCTCTTGTCATACAACTGATTCAGGAGCACGAGTAACGGTCGATCCGTTGGCTTTCCCCTTTGGCGGGGACGCCAACGCCCGACCTCATCTCGAACAAACACTTTGTATGGAAGATCGCCATGACGCCGCCCGTATGACGATCAATTCACCGCAGTAATCCCACGGAGGGTGAAAGCGAGAAAGGAGGGGCGGCCTCCCGACTCGCGATCACCCTTCGCCGTTTATTGCGATGAAAGATTCACAGATCCAGTACTACAACTCAGTAACGAGAACGCACAGCACAGAAACGATCGCCCTTGGTGACTTCCTCAGGATGTCCCATCTAAGGGACACGATCGATGAACTACGGCTCCATGAGCAGGGATCAGTCGAGTACAATACGCTCAAGAAGACTCTCCCGATAGTTCTGTTCAACGTCCGCACGAATGGCGGAAAGAAGAATAGGGATGTCATCTCATTCAACCCCTTCCTGTTCCTTGATGTGGACAAGATCCATCCGGATCACTTCGATGTCGTGAAACAGGAAATCCTGATGTCCTTCCCTTCGGTGCTGATGTGCTGGAGATCATCCGGAGGTAGGGGCCTTGGAATCCTGATACATACAAGGGGCATTGAGGACCGCAACTGGTCTTCGTTGCGGGACCACTTTGCCCCCTTCAGCTTTCATGGTTATCGCTTTGATCCAAGTTGCTTCACCCGCACGAGACCAACGTTCATCTCGATCGATGATGACGCATTCGTGAATTGGGAAGCTCCGCCCCTTGACCTCTCTCACCTCACCGCCACTCAGTCCTATGCAACACCGCCACCCACTCCTAAAAAAAAGAACTCAGAAAAAGCAGGTATGGGGAAGGACGGCGGTCTCCGATTCTCCGACATCGACAGATTCTTCACGAATGAGGATCAGGATACACCCTATCTCTACTTCCCGAACGGGGTGATGCTCGTTCAGGTCGAGCGTTCGTACAGAAAGATCAAGGCAGGTGACAGGAATGCGTTCGTGTTCCGGAACCTGATCAGGATCCTTCACCTCAATCCCTTTCTATCCCTCCCCAGCCTGAACGCCCTTGGTCGGAAGCTCGATGAACGCTGCGAACCTCGCATGGGAGCGGAGGAGATTACCGCCATCACCAAGAAGGTGTTCTTGAATCGGTACCCCGCTTACCCAAACGTGAAGCGCACGTTCCTGTTCAATCCACGGATCAAGAAGTCTCCAAGGGAGAAACAGAGCGAGGCTCGGAGAAAGATGAACCAAGCCAAGGGTGAACAGACCGCAGCGCGGATCTACCAGTTCATCGAGGGGTATACGAGCGAGAAGAAGCTCACGAACAGGATGATCATGGAAGGCACAGGGATCCCGCTCAGGACCGTTGAAAGACACGCGAGGCAGTTCAGGGGCATCATCGATCACAATCACCGAACGAGGGCGGAAGCGCGGCCCATACAGGCCGAAGCGACCGTCCTCCCAGAGGATAGGCTGGCCAGCGGCAAAATCCTCGCTGGAAGGATCGAGCGCTTCATGTTCCCACTCCCTGCGGTGCGTGTCGTTCTCCTTGCACGGTGCATTTCGTGACCATCGCCATCAAGCAATACCAATCGAACATCCAACACATACAGAACCATGGAAAGAAAAGAGAAACAACTGCTCAAGATCGTCAAGGTCCAAGTAATCGGCTCCGTCAACTTAAATGGAGGCAAGATCAAAGGCCTACGATGCGAGGCAGAAACGGCCGAAGGCCTAAAAGGTCAAATATGGGCAAGGGACCAACGCAGCCTCGAAAAGAACTACCCCTTGAATGTAGTGCGACACTATGACCTTGTTCCCAAAGAGTGCCACGGAAAAATGATCTGGAAGATCGAGGTCACTCCGCCCCAGAACATAACCCCTCAGGATTTAGAGCGTCGGCGAGAGGTCATTGCCACTAATCAACCCGTGTCTCTTGAACGTGTCGCTGCCCGTTCAACCCAATCGCCAAATCCGGACCTAAGCAGCACCATCGTTTGTGCCACATCATACCTCGCGGCCACCCTACTCGCCGCAAATGGCAAGGAACACGTCGATGAGATTCTGCTCCGCGCATTGCTGATGAAGAAGGATATCGAATACATGATCAACGGGGAAAGCAAAGAAGCTATGACAGCCAAGAAGGACGAGGAGGTTGCAGAGGTCGCGGATGACGATATCCCCTTCTAAGTAGAAGCAGGGTTAGAAATCACAGACCGCCGGTGAGAGCAACTCGATACCTGCGGTCTGCTTCTGATCGACCAGTCGCAGCATCTGGATCATGGTGCGCTGAGCGATCGTCATTCCGCCATGATTGTAGCTGTGGAGCATGCCTCGACCTCCACCGCCGCCCAGTTCGCCCTTCAGCACATGCCCCGTATTGCACTTCATGAGCAAGTGATCGTGGATACCCAGTGCAAGGAAGTTGGAGACGAACGAACGGCGCAATGAATGAACCTGAATAGCCTTCTGGATGCCCGCCTTTTGCACGAAGTCCTTGGTAGACGACCGAATGTGCTTCTCGCTAATCCGAGCAGGCTCCCCGTATTGCTGGAGCAGCGCTCGCACGGGCTCGAACACGATCGGCCCTACTGTGACTGGGTGCCTCTTGGCGTTCTTGGAACAGATGAAATCAGCACAGAGGATCCCGTTACGCTTCGCCATGCTGCGGAAGTACAAGTAGGTATCCGATATCCTGACCCCACTCGTCAGAAGTCCAATCAAAATGAGCTTGGCTGTGACCTCGGTACGGCTATCAGGTTCGCAGGCTTGGATCCGTGCAACCTCATTCCAGTCAAGGACCTCAACCTTCGGCGTTACGAAGGAGTGCATCTTGACGCTCTTGGGAACGGCCACACCGTGGTCCCTCATTTCTCGCAGGGCCATGTTCACGAACTTGTTCTGCGTGGCCATTGTATTTGGCGAGAGGCTATAGGTGCTCTGCACCCACTTGAGAAAGCGCACGAGGTCATCCGCAGTTAAATCAGCCAGATCAAGGCGTGTCCCTTGGTTACGCTCGTATTCTTCGACCTTCCTCCCGAAGACCGTGTAAGTGTGAATCGTGTGGGCATCGCGGTCATCCCGCTTCCTCCAGCCTTCTACCACGTCGAGCAGCAGCGTGCTCTTCCGTTGCACAAGTACACCCTTGCCAAGCAGTTCATCATATCGCTTGCGGACAGCGGCGGCCGTCTTCATGGGCGTCTCAGCGTAGGCCCTCTGAAGGTTCAGGCAGATGAAGTCGATGGAGCGGTGAAGGGTTCCCCCATCCCGTTTGGAAAAGGCAGCGGATGGACGGCACAGGATCGGGTCCCAGTTCTTGGCGGGGATCATCCCTGCATTGAAGCGCAAACGCTGGTATTTCATCCTGTTGCCTTCGCGGATCGGCGAGAGCCCGTTGAGGTAGACCTTCACCATGGCCATCCCGTCCTGCCGAGGTTCCAGAGACACCGTGAGTATGTGCATGCCTGCTCCTGAGGTTTGATTGACGAACGCGAAAGAGCCCCTCTTCGGGGGAGAATCAGGGGAGAATCTTGGCCCATTCGGGGCTTTCTGCGACCTGATCCAGACACCCCCCACTATAGGGGAAGCGCAGATGGGATAAGGGTTCTCGGGTTCCCTTGGGAAAAGTCCTTAACATTGGCAGGCCCTTCACGCGGTAAGGTCTTCGGAAACCCTACGGAAACGCGGGGCGTGTGGCCGAAAGGCTGTGCTGGTTCGAGTCCAGTCCTGGGCACTTGATGATGGAAGCCCTGCCGCAATGCGGCGGGGCTTTTTCGTGGACGACCGAGCCGAGCGCAGTTCTAGCGAGGGCGTCCACGAAAAAGCCCAAGGACCGCGAAGCGGACCGGGCTTCGATCCACGTCACGCCCCAACCTGGTCCGGCGAAGCCAATCCAGTCCTGGGCACTTGAGTGAAAGAAGGCTCTGCGAAAGCGGGGCCTTCTCTGTTCATACGATCATCCGGAGCCTGCCATCAGGACCGTTCTTGGTCCTTCATCTTTCCTATCCACCCCAAGTGGGTGTGGTGGAAGTTGTCGCCGAACTTGAGTCCATAGCCGAAGATGCGGTCCATGCTCGCGTGGCCGTAGAGGATGATACCTGCGATGAACAGGTCCAGCTCATTCATCCACCAGGAAATCGGGTGCCAGACACCGAAGATCTGTGGCAGGGCGATGAGCAAAAAGGCGATGGCGACACCTTTATGGTGCAAGAGGTTGTAGCTGAATGCGCCGACGCGTGGGCTCACCAAGTACCCAAGCATGCCAACGTCGGGTCCGATGAGAAGCAACGGATAGTTCCACCAGGGAGCGTTGAACAAGGTCAGCAAGACCAGGCAGATCAGGAACTGCGCTGCCTCTTCGAGCTTCAGAAGTGTTTTCATGGCCGCTTTGATCAATGTCCATGCTTGTTCCGCGATCCCGAGTCAAAACCCGGTATGACATTACCATTCGATCCCCACTGGACAGTGATCGCTCCCCATCACCTCATTGAGGATGAACGCATCCTTCACCTTCTTCTCGAAGCCTTTGCTCACCAGCACGTAATCGATTCGCCAACCCACGTTCTTCTCGCGCGCGCCGAAGCGCTGGCTCCACCAGCTGTACTTCACCACTTCGGGGTGCATATGCCGGAAGGTGTCCACATAACCCGCATCCAAAAGCGCAGCGATCCCGTCGATCTCGCTCTGCATGTAACCCGCGGTCTTGTTGTAATTGGGCTTGGGCCGTGCAATGTCGATGGGCTGGTGGGCCACATTGAGATCACCGGTGAAAATGACGGGCTTCTTGCCGCTGGCGAGTTTCACCAGGTAGTTGCGCAAGGCCTCGTCCCAAGTTGCCCGATAGCCAAGGCGCTTCAGATCCTGGCCGCTGTTGGGCACGTAGGTGTTCACCACGATGTGATCCTTGAACGTGGCCGTGATGACGCGTCCTTCTTTGTCGTGCTCCCCGATGCCGACGCCGAAAGCCACGCTCTGCGGCGCTTCCTTGCACATGATCGCTGTGCCACTGTAGCCGGGTTTCTCCGCGCCGATGGCGTGCACGTGGTAACCGTTGACGCCCTTGAGCGCTTCGGCCACTTGCTCGGGCGTGGCTTTGGTTTCCTGGAAGCAGAAGATGTCGGCCGCCATGAGCTTGAGGCTGTTGTGCAGGCCCTTGCCCACGGAACCGCGGATGCCATTGACGTTGAAGGAGACGAGTTTCATGGGAGCCGAATGTAGCCGCCGGACAGGTCGCGGAACACGGGGGCAACGCAGGCAGCGCTGTGCAAAACCCGCAACGTCCGGTAACGTGCAGCACACGTTAGGCCTTCTAATTTGCGTTCATCGGTTCACCCGATCGAACCTTACAAGACCGATCGTGTCGCACCGACCAACCCACGCCGCATGCCACTGACCCCCTACGCCGGGCCCTTCGGAAGGCCTGAACTCATCCACCTGCTGCGTCGCACGCTCTTCGGCGTGTCGCCGGCCGACCTGGCCCACTTCAATGGGATGACCCTACAGCAGGTAGTGGACGAGCTGCTCACCTTCACCAACAACACAACGCCGCCGCTGAAGGCCTACAGTGCCGATGACGGCAACGGCAACTTGGACCCGGCCTTGCTCGACACACCGGTTCAGTACGGCACCACGTGGGTGAACACACCGCGCGACCCTAACGAAGTGAACCCGGATCCGGCCATCTCGCGCATGATCAGTTTCATCGAGTGGTGGAGCGGGCTCATGATCCACCAGGACCGCAACCTGCGCGAAAAGCTGACATTGTTCTGGCACAACACGCTGGTTACCCAGATCAGTGTCGCCTTTCTTCCCGAGGCCAACTACCGGTACAGTCAACTGTTGCGCACGCACGCGAAGGGGAACTTCAGGCAGATGATGTACGACATGTCGGTGGACACTTGCATGCTCTACTACCTGAACGGCTACCTCAACAATGCCTTCGCACCCGACGAGAACTACGCACGCGAACTCATGGAGCTCTTCACCCTTGGCGAGGGGAGCGGCTACACGGAGAGCGATGTGCAGCAAGCCGCACGCGTGCTGACAGGATGGACCATCCTGGTGGAATCGGGCGGCAACCCCATCGTGCCCATCACCACGTATTTCCCGTTCCTGCACGATACGGGCAACAAGCAGTTCAGCAGCTTCTTCAACAACACAGTGATCGTGGGTGATGCCGGACCCAACGGTGGACAAACGGAACTGAACGCTTTGCTGGACATGATCTTCCTGAAGGAGGAAGTGAGCCTGCACATCTGCCGGGAGCTTTACCGCTTCTTCGTGCACAGCGATATCGATGCAACGGTGGAGGCCGACGTGATCGAACCGCTGGCGCAGATCTTCCGGGACAACAGCGCCGACCCGGAGCAGATGAGCTTCGTGCTGAACGCGCTCTTCACCAGCGCGCAGTTCTTCGACACCAACATCCGCGGCTGCATGGTGAAGAGCCCGATCGACTACACCTATGGCATGGTGCGGCAATTAGGCCTCCCCTTCCCGAACAACACGCAGTTGGAGGCACAGTACAGCACCTGGTTCGACATCCGCAACATCGCGGCATACGCCGGGCAAGCCCTGGGCGACCCACCGAACGTGGCGGGTTGGCCGGCTTACCACCAGTTCCCGCAGTACGACACGCTGTGGATGGACGCCGCGAACTACGCCCTGCGCAAGTTCATCAGCGACTACGTGTGCTTCGCCGGCCTATCCACGCCCAGCACCACTTACGAACCGCAGAGCGCCAACCTCACCTTCAAGATCCACTTCCCCGACTTCGTTGCGCAGTTCCAGAACCCCACGGACCCCAACGCGCTCATCGCGGAAGCCTGCGAACTGCTCTTCGCCACGCCGATCTCGCAAGCCGTGCGGGATCAGATGAAGACCAACTTCCTGCTCTTCGGGCAGCAGACCGATCTCTACTGGATGCAGGCATGGACGGTGTACAGTGCGGACCCCAACACCACTGACCCTTACGGCATGCTGGTACCTCTGATCCTCTTGCAGTTGTTCCTTGACATGCAGACCGCGGCCGAATACCACCTCCACTAACCACTGACGCAACACATGGATCGCAGATCATTCCTCCGCGCCGGTGGCGCAGTTACCGTGGGCGGCATGGCCGTGCGCGGCTTCAGCAACCCTATGCTGGCATCGCTGGCGAAAAGCAACACCGAAGACCGGGTGCTGGTGGTGGTGCAGCTCTATGGTGGCAACGACGGCCTCAACACCGTCATCCCCATCGACCAGTACAGCCTGTTGAGCCAATTCCGCAACAACGTGCTCATTGACCAGGCCGATGTGCTCGTGCTGAGCGGTACTGGCGGTGCGACCGGTCTGCACCCGAGCATGACCGGCATGAAAAACCTCTGGGACGATGGCAAGCTGAGCATCATCCAAGGTGTCAGCTACCCCGACCCCAACTACTCGCACTTCCGCGCCACCGACATCTGGGAAACCGGCAGCGGCAGCAGCACCGTGCTGGACAGCGGCTGGGCTGGTCGTTACTTGAACAACGAATGGCCGAACTACCCCAACGGATTCCCCAACGTGGACATGCCCGACCCGCTGGCTATCCGCATCGGCGGTCCGGTGGGGCCGGCGCTCAATCACTTGGGCATCCCAATGGCCGTGGCGATCAACAACACGCAGGATCCGTTGAGCCTGGTGGGGAACATCTACCAGGATCCCATTACCCCGGACTGCAAAGGGGCCAAGCTGGACTTCCTGCGCACGGTGCAGCGCCAAGCCGATGAATACGGCGATGTGATCGAAGCGGCCGCGCAGAGCGGTTGCAATTTGAGCACGCTTTATCCGACCGGCATACAGCCCGGGGCCGCTTTGGGCCAAGCGCTGAAGATCGTGGCACAGCTCATCTGCGGCGGATTAAAAACGAAGATCTATTGGGTGAGCGAGCAAGGGTTCGACACCCATGCACAGCAGGTGAACGACAACGACCACAGCATCGGTGTGCACGCCAACCTGCTCAAGGGCGTGAGCGATGCCATCCATGCGTTCCAGGACGACCTGAACCTGCTGGGCCTCGAAGACCGGGTGCTCGGGATGACGTTCAGCGAGTTCGGGCGGCGCATCATGAGCAACGGCAGCGGTGGCACCGATCACGGCAGCGCACTGCCCATGTTCATGTTCGGCACACAGGTGCTGCCCGGCATGCTGGGCACCAATCCGGTGATACCTGCGAACACCGGAGTGAACACCAACCTGGCCATGCAGTACGACTTCCGCAGCGTCTACGCCAGCGTGCTCACCGATTGGTTCTGCCTGCCGCCCGCCGAGGTGGACGCTATCCTGCTGAACACCTACCAGCCATTGGCCGTGGTGGATCCCGCGGGCTGCTTGGGCGTGGGCATACACGAGGCCAACCAGCAAGCAGGCACCAGTGTGCTCGATGTGTACCCCAATCCGTTCACCGATCGCACATCGGTCACCTTCACCACCAATGGCGGCCGCGCCATGGTGCAGGTGTACAACGAACAAGGCCAGGTGCTGGCAACGTTGAAGAACGAGACCATGCCGCCCGGCCGCTACACCATCGATTGCGACCTCGGCCCACTTCCTGCCGGAGTGTACTACTGTCGCCTGCAGAACGAGCGCGTGCAGCAGGTGAAGAACATGGTGAAGGTGAGGTGATGCTACCCTAGTCGATCACGAGGATCAGCTCCGTTCGATCGGCGATCGTGCTGACCCGTTCCCAATCCTCGTTACGAACGCCACTGTACAGCACGCTTGCGTTCCCCATGCTGTCCACGAAAGTCACAGCGAAACCCCGGTAGAAATTGCTCGGAAGCACATGGCCGCCGGAGCCTTGTACGACGTCGTCAATGGCCGTGATGCTCTGCGCTTGTAGGGAATCGGTGAGCAGGTCCGCTTGACCGTACAGCGCTTCGGCGCTGACAACCAGTGCGCTGTCCGTACGGTTGTCGACGTAATACCGGCCATAAGCCATCGGTTCAACGATCACCGGTCGGCAAGCCGAAAGGCAGAGCAGCAACACCGCGGCAACGACCGTTGTGCAATGAACGGACTTCATGCCTTCTTCAGGTAGCGCGCCGGGAACATCACTTTCAGTGGATCCCAGTAGTAGCGTTTCCAGCCGTCCTTGAACTCCTTCACCATGGGCGTGGGCACTTGCCGGTGCGCGAAACTGATGGCGCACTTGTCCTTGGCCAAACGCGTGAAGTCGAAGGTCACCTCGGAGAAGTGGCGCTCGGGCCACTCGGCCTCCCGAGCACGCCAGCTCTGCACGATGCGCCGACCGGGAAATAGCTCCAGGTTCTTGCCGTAAGCATACCCATCGTACACGGCGAATTCTCCACCGACCGTCTTACTGACCTTCGCGGGTGCTCCGGTGAGCAACGTGTGGCTCTTCGAATCCATGAGCACATCGTAGACGGCCTGCGCCGATGCGTACACGGTCACCCTTTGCACGAAGTTCGAGAATTGCTTGTCCATGAGGATCGGGGATGGGCGCATGAAAGTAGGGGAAGCGATAGACCCGGGGACATCGTTGACCGGTCACCTTTTGCCACATCGGGCATTCAAGGTGCAAGCAACACGAACGAACGACCATGGAACGCATCGCCCTCATCATCGTCCTCCTGCTGGCCTTCGTCAGCGGCCGTGCAGTAACCACGCAACGCGACACACTATTGCACTTCGCCAGCGATCAGCATGATCTGACGGCCGAAGCGCTCATCACCCTGGAAGCCTTCGTGAATTCCACGATCGCGCAAGGCGAAGCGGAATTCACCATCACCGGCCACACCGACAGCGATGCGGACAACAACTACAACGAGCGGCTGGCCCAGCTCCGCGCGAAGGAGGTCCGGGAGTTCCTATTGCAACGTGGTGTTCCCGAGGCCTCCATCCGCATCAATGCGTTCGGCGAGCGCATGGCCGTGGCCACGAACGAAAACGAAGAGGGCCAGGCGTTGAACCGTCGAGTGCAGATCACCGCAACCGTGCACCGGTGGGAAAGCACGGCCGACCTCACTGCGCGCTTGCGGCAAGGCTCCGAACAAGTCTTCCGCATCGACCCCACGTTGGAGCAATCGCTCACTACGGCCGCGGGCGCCACGGTGCAGCTAGGCTCCTTGAGCTTGGTCGCCGAGAACGGAAGGCCCGCGACAGGTCCCGTCGACCTTCACATCACTGACGCGCTCGGCCTGGAGTCCATCATAGGTCACCGGCTGAGCACCGTGAGCGGGGATCAGCTTTTGGAAACCGGGGGCATGCTGAAGATCGAAGCGGTCGATGCCGCTGGCAATGCCTTGGTCCTCGACCCTACCAAACCCATGACCATCACACTGCCCACCGAAGTGAAGAAGGACGGCATGCAGCTCTTTCTCAGCGACAACGGCAGCAACTGGGCCACCGCACAGCCTATCATAAATAGTTGGAGCGTCCAGGACGAAGGCATTAAAGAGACCTACAAGTACCAGAACCCGCCAGCGCTGAAATGGCCGGCCATGGAGTACATGCAATACACCGGCAGCACCCCTGAACCGCGCAAACCCATTTCGCCGGCCATGCCGCGCGAACCGCTGAAGCCGGTGCGCGAGCGCTACACCACGGCCTGGAACTGGTGGACGTTCACGAGCAAAGCGGCCCATGCCGCCGAAGACCAGGCTCGTTTCGACAAGGCGCACGAGGCCTACTTGGCACGCATGGAGAAGTTCCACAGACAAGTGAAGCAATACAAGGCGGACAGTGCTGCTTTCCCGCAACGGCTGGAAGAACACGCCGAAGCCATGGGCAAGTGGGCGTGCGACGAGGAGGCTTCGTTGGCCGCTTGGCAACGGGACGTGTACCAACCAGCCTTTGAGCTCTACGAGCGACGGAAGGAAGCAGTGCGGCCGCGCAACGACAGCATCATGGCAGCCTGGCGGGTTGAACGCGACAGTGCGTTCTCGGCCTACGTGGCCAAAGCCGACAGTACGGGCACCGGGGCGACCAGTGGTCTCCTGAACGCCTACGTATTCGCAGTCTCCTCGCTGGGCTGGATCAACTGCGACAGGTTCTATGGAAGCGAAGAGCCACAAAGCATCATCGCCTTCCGCGATCCGGACGCAACTGAAGAAGAAGTCTTCCTCGTGTTCACCGGCATCAAGAGCATCCTGGCCATTGGCAAGTCCGATCAAGACCGCTACACCAGCCCACGAGTACCCGTTACGGAACCGGCCATCCTCTTTGCCTACAAAGTGCAGGACGGCAAGCCGATGCTGTGCAAGAAACCCGTGGACCGGGGCCAGCGGCAATCGTTGCAGTTCGAACCAAGCAGTTTCACGGAGATCAGGAGCGTTCTCAAAGAACTTGATGGGCGAGGCACCTAATGGACCTGTGCCTTCGTCAGTGCTGTGGGTTGGCAGGAAAGAGCGTGCGGCCGGGCGGGAGTCCGGCCGCGCGCGTTGTGCACCAACGCGCAGCTTGCTTTCTTAGCGGCATGTCCCCAGTATCCATTGTTGTGGCCGATGCGCAGACGCTCGTGTTCGAAGGTCTGCGCAAGCGGTTCTGGAACGACCCGGTGCTGAGGTTCGCTGCGCACGTTCACAACGGGGCGGAGCTACTGCGATACTTGAACGAGCATGAAATAGGACTGGTGCTCATGGACGTCTCCATGCACATCATGGACGGCATCGATACCGCGCGGACGATGCGCACCCGCTTCCCACTGGTCCGCATACTGGCCCACAGCGCACTAACGGAGATCGAATACGTGAACAGCATGCTCATCGAAGGCGCCCGGGGCTACTTGGTAAAGGGCTGCTCGGACGACGAAATGCGCTCGGCCATCGAGCTGGTCATGGACGGTGGGCGCTACATCAGTCCAGCCGCGCGTGACAGTATTGCGCGTGGCTACCAGCACACGGACAAGCGGGTTGATGGCGAGTATTTGAGGCTCACTGAGCGCGAACGGGCTGTCATCAGGCTCATCGCCCTGGAGAAAACGAACGACGAGATCGGCGCCGAACTCTTCATCAGCACCGATACGGTGAAGTCGCATCGAAAGAGCTTGATGACCAAGCTCGATGTGCGCAGTACTGCGGGACTTGTGAAGTACGCCAAGGACCGGTGTTGGGTGTGATCCGCGCCATCCCGCCTTCGACTTCGGGCGGTGTTGCCCCACCGGCAGTTTCCGTTCCTACATTTACGCCCCGTGATCGCGGCCCGTCCAGTGGCCCTCTCACCATGCGATGACGGGTTCCACCAAGTACATTTTCGTTACCGGCGGCGTTACCAGCAGCCTGGGCAAAGGCATCATCAGTGCTAGCCTGGCCAAGCTGCTGCAAGCACGTGGCTTCTCCGTCACCATCCAGAAGCTGGACCCCTACATCAACGTTGATCCCGGTACGCTGAACCCGTACGAGCATGGCGAGTGCTATGTGACCGAAGACGGTGCAGAGACCGACCTTGACCTGGGCCATTACGAGCGCTTCCTCGGAACGCCCACGAGCAAAGCCAACAACGTCACCACGGGCCGCATCTACCAAAGCGTGATCAGCAAGGAGCGGCGCGGCAAGTACCTCGGCAAAACGGTGCAGGTGATCCCGCACATCACGGACGAGATCAAAGACCATGTGAAGGCGCTGGGGAAAAAGGGGATCTACGATTTCGTGATCACCGAGGTAGGCGGAACCGTCGGCGACATAGAGAGCCTGCCGTACATCGAAAGCATCCGCCAGTTGCGTTGGGAACTGGGCCACGACGCGCTCAACATCCACCTGACGTTGCTCCCCTTCCTGAACACCACAGGCGAGCTCAAAACGAAGCCCACGCAGCACAGCGTGAAGGAACTGCTCAGTCTTGGCGTGCAGCCTGATGTTCTCGTGTGCCGTACGGAGCATCCCATGGGCAAGGGAATGAAGGAGAAGATCGCCCTGTTCTGCAACGTGGCCACCAACGCAGTTATCGAAAGTGCTGATGCATCCACGATCTACGACGTGCCGTTGTTGATGCAACAAGAGGGTTTGGACACGGTGGTGCTGGAAAAGCTGGGCCTCACGAACGCCCCCGAGGCCGACCTCACGCAGTGGATCGCCTTCCTGCACCGGTACAAGAACCCGAAGCACACCGTGCGCATTGGCCTGGTGGGCAAGTACGTGGAACTGAAGGATGCCTATAAGAGCATCAAGGAAGCGCTGGAACACGCCGGTGCCGAAAATGAGGCCCGCTTGGACATCCGATGGGTGCATAGCGAACGTCTGACAAAGGAGAACGTGACCGAAGAACTGGCCGGCCTGAGCGGCATTCTTGTGGCGCCCGGCTTTGGCAATAGGGGTATTGAAGGCAAGATCGAAGCGATCCGTTTCGCCCGCGAGAACAAGGTCCCATTCCTGGGCATCTGCCTGGGCATGCAGTGCGCCGTCATCGAGTTCGGGCGCAACGTGCTGGGCTTTGCCGACGCCAACAGCACCGAAATGGCCCCCGACACCGGGCATCCGGTGATCGCCATGATGGAAGACCAGAAGAAGATCACCGACAAGGGCGGCACCATGCGCTTGGGGGCCTACCCGTGCACCGTGGGCGAGGGCACACGTGCGTTCGATGTCTATGGTCGGACCGACATCACTGAGCGGCACCGGCACCGGTTCGAGTTCAACAACACCTACCTGGCCGAGTACAAACAGGCCGGCATGCTACCGAGCGGTATCAACCCGAAGAGCGGCCTAGTGGAGATCGTCGAGTTGAAGGACCACCCGTGGTTCGTCGGTGTGCAGTTCCACCCGGAGTACAAGAGCACGGTAACGCAGCCGCACCCCCTGTTCATCCGTTTCGTGAAGGCCGCCATGGACGCAGCTTTTGCGCAAGTGACGAGCCCAACGAGCCGGGCCAAAGCTGTGGCTGGCTGAAGTTCAGCGCAAGCGGTCGGCGCTCTTCACCAACTCCTCGTCGGCCTTGATGCCGCGGACCGCCAGAAAAGTGAATGCCAAGGCAATGAGCGGAAGGAAATATCCAATGCCGACTCCGCCCGCACCGCCCTTCTCCTCAATGACCGCCTGCATGCTGTGCTCGCTCATGAACACGGCCGCGAACAAGGCGAGCAGCACCATGTAGCAGAAGTTGGCGAAACGGAGTTGCCGTTTACGGTCCTTGAACATGAAAACAGTGGCACCCAGCATGAGGATGGCCAAACCGGCTACCGCTTGCAACGGCACGAGGGGTTTCGGCGCAAAGAGCGCATCCTGTCCACCCACCATGGTACCAAGCACACCGAACGTGACTTCCGTTGGCTGGTCCGGCAGCTTATAGATGCCGATGGCGAAAACGAACATCAGCGCCACACACAGTGCGGCGAGAGCTAAAAACAGGGTCTGCTTGCGTTGGATCATGGCCGGGTTGCGCGGCGAAGATGGCACCACGGAACTTTCGCCTATCATTGCCCCCGACTTTCTGCGGTGGCCCGGTTCCGGGACACTGCCCCTCTCCCTGATCATCGCTTACTGACCGATAGGTTCACCCGGTGCACGAGCACCGTTCCACACCCCCGACATCCTTTCTCATGCACGACGCGAAGGCGCTGAACGACATGAAGCTGGCCGAGCTGCGCGAGCTCGCCAAGAAGCTCAACCTCAAAAAGGCCGACACCCTGCGCAAGCAGGACCTCATTGACAAGATCCTCGGCGAGCAAGGGGGCGGCGCAAAAGCCGAAAGGCCGGAGCCCAAAACCGCGGCCGAAGATCCGCTGGCCATGGAGGCCGTGGCTGACGAAGTTGAGCCCGTGGAAGATCCGGAGCCCGACGAGGACGACGATGATGAAGAGGAGAACGGCGCCAACGGGGAAGACGGGGATGATGAAGACGAGGATGATGAGGACGGCGATGATGATGAAGAAACGGAAGGCGTGAACGGAGGCCCGGAAGCCCCCCCCGCGCCAACGCAGCCCAGCGATCCACAGGAAATCCGCCGCCAGCGCGAGCGGGAGTTCCGCGAGCGCAGGGACAGCAAAGGCCAGCGCGACCCGCAAGCCGCCAAGCTGGAAGGTGGCGAACGCAACGAAGGCCGTCGTGATGACCGCAACGACCGCGGCGACCGCAACCATGGACAACCGAACGACCAGCAGCGCCAAGGCGGCCAACGGGACGACGGCAACCGCAACGACCGTCGCGACCGGTGGCGCGACCGCGACCGCCAACAAGGCGACCAGAACCAAGGCGGGCAGCAACAGGGCAATCAACCCCGTGATGACCGCAACCAAGGCCAACGCAACGACCGCCAACAACAGGGTGACCAACAGCGCGGTGGCGATCAGCAGCGCAACGGTGACCACCAACGCAACGACCAGCGCCAGGACAACCGCCCGCACCGGGAGCCACCACCGCAGTTCGATGCGTTCGTGGAGACCGATGGTGTGCTGGAGATCATGCCTGACGGCTATGGATTCCTGCGCAGCAGCGATTACCACTACCTGGCATCGCCGGACGATGTGTACGTGAGCCAGCAGCAGATCAAGGCGCACAGCCTGAAGACCGGCGACACCATAAGCGGTTATGTGCGCCCACCGCGCGACGGCGACAAGTTCTTCCCGCTGGTGAAGGTGGACCGTGTGAACGGCCGCGACCCCGATTGGGTTCGTGATCGCGTGCCCTTCAAGTTCCTCACGCCGCTCTTCCCCGATGAGAAGTTCGATGTAACCACCAAGGGCGGCAACCTCAGCACGCGCATCCTCGACCTGTTCTCGCCCATCGGCAAAGGCCAGCGCGGCCTGATCGTAGCGCAGCCCAAGACCGGTAAGACCATCCTGCTGAAGGACGTGGCCAACGCCATCGCGGCGAACCACCCAGAGGTGTACCTCATCGTGCTGCTCATCGACGAGCGGCCGGAGGAAGTCACGGACATGGCCCGCAGCGTGCGTGCCGAGGTGATCGCCAGCACGTTCGACGAACCTGCCACACGCCACGTGCAAGTGGCCAGCATGGTGCTCGAAAAAGCCAAGTGCATGGTGGAATGCGGCCACGATGTGGTGATCCTGCTGGATTCCATTACCCGTCTGGCTCGTGCCTACAACACGGTGCAACCGGCCAGCGGCAAGATCCTCAGCGGCGGTGTCGATGCGAACGCACTGCACAAACCGAAGCGCTTCTTCGGCGCTGCACGGAAGATCGAGAACGGAGGCAGCCTCACCATCCTTGCCACGGCGCTCACCGAGACCGGCAGCAAGATGGACGAGGTGATCTTCGAGGAATTCAAGGGCACGGGCAACATGGAACTGCAGCTCGACCGGAAGATCAGCAACCGCCGCATCTTCCCCGCCATCGACATCCTTGCTTCCGGCACACGCCGCGATGACCTTCTGCACCACAAGGACGTGCTGCAACGCACTTGGGTGCTGCGCAAGCACCTGGCCGACATGAACCCGGTGGAAGCGATGGAATTCGTGAAGACGCGCATGGAAGGCACCAAGAGCAACGAAGAGTTCCTGGTGAGCATGAACGGGTGATGCGCTACACCGCCATCATCGCGTTCGCGGCCATCACCCTGCGCTGGCTGCTGCACGCCGACAAGGTCATCACCGACGGGCACTCTTTCACGCCCATCCACTTGCTCGCTTTGCTGCTCGCGGTCTTCTTCGCGCAGCACCTCTCGCTGCGGTCCAATGCCGCCTCGACATTTCCGATGCTCGTGCGCGCAGGCTTCCGGAATGCTGTCGTTTATGCGCTCAGCATCGCGGTATTCAGCTACGCGCTCTACACCTGGATCGACCCGCTCTACTTCCCCATCGAGGTGAACGAGCGCATCGACATGGCCGTAGCCGACGGTGTGCCAGAGGCGGAAGCACGCGCACGCATGCAGTCCATGTTCACCCCACTGAACTATGCCACGTTCACGCTCATCATATACATGGCGGCGGGCATCCTCTTCGCCTTGGTCATGGGCGCCGTGCACCACAAGGTGCTGCGCAAGCTGCGCTGAACACTACGCAATGAAGGCTTCGGCCATGGCCTGCTGATCGAGGCCGCCGAAATTGCCGCTGCTCATCATCAGCAGCACGGCCTTGTCATCGGCCCATGTGCGCACGCCGCCCATCACTTCGATAGGATCGGTGAGAACTCTGAGGTCCGCACGGCCGAACGCACGCTGGATACGTTCCGGTGGGATCGGCGGTAGGCGCTTCAGCTCCACGGCGTGCGGATCGTAGAACACGATGGCATGATCGGCCATGTCCATGGTGTGCGCATATTGGTCGAGGAAACCTTCGCTCAGGCTGCTGAAGGTGTGGAGCTCCATGCACGCCGTGAGCTTACGATCGGGGAACTGCTCTCGCACGGCCTGCACCGTGGCGGTAAGCTTGCTCGGAGAGTGCGCGAAGTCCTTGAAGACGACACGTGAACCGCTCTCGGCCAGTTTCTCCAAGCGTTTGGCCGCGCCGTGGAAGGTCGCGATGGCCGAGTAGAACTCCCGATCACCGATGCCCAGTTGATGGCACACGTGCCGCGCGCCTTCCAGGTTCTGCAGGTTGTGCTTGCCGAAAACCTGGAGGCGGACATCGCCCTGCGTTGTTTCCAGCACGGTGACACCGTTCTCGATGCGGTGCTTCGGAGTTCCGTATGGAATGCTCGCAGTGGGCGCCCCTTTCCCCATCGGGGAAGGGACGGGGATGGGGTCGGCCAGCTTGCGCACCTCAGGGTCTTCGCCGCACCATATCAATTTGCCACCCGGCTCTATGCACCGGATGAACATGCGGAACTGGTCCACGTAGCTCTCGAACGTCTTGAAGACGTTGATGTGGTCCCATGCGATACCGCTGATCAGCGCAATGTCGGGCTTGTACAGATGGAACTTGGGAACGGGCTGCAGGGTGCTGGCCATGTACTCATCGCCCTCGATGATGGCCACCTTGCTCGTGGGGCTGAGGCGCACCATACAATCGAAACCGTCGAGCTGTGCGCCAACGAGGTAATCGAACTCCACCTTGCACTGTCGCAGCACATGCACGATCATGCTGGTGATGGTCGTCTTGCCGTGGCTGCCACCGATCACCACACGGGTCTTGTCCTTCGTTTGCTCGTGGAAGAAGGCCGGGTAGCTGAAGACCGGCAAGCCCAGTTCCTGCGCGCGCTTCAACTCGGGATTGTCAGCGCGGGCATGCATGCCGAGAATGACCGCATCCAGGTCCTTCGTGATGTCCTCTGGATGCCACCCTAGCGCACTTGGCAGGAGGTTCAAACGCTCCAAGCGGCTGCGGCTCGGCTCGAAGATCTCGTCGTCGCTGCCCGTTACGTCGAAACCCTTCTGGTGCAGCGCAATGGCCAGGTTGTGCATGGCGCTGCCGCCTATGGCGATGAAGTGGACGCGGTTCATGGCGTGAAGATCCCATACGGCCATCCCCCGAAGCAGCCCTGCACAACAATGTGTGAACGCCGGGGTGTCAAACCATTGACCCGATCACGGCTTCACCAGCACCACCTTCCCATCGATCCACTCGACCAAAGGAGTGCCGTGCATCTTGGCCGACTTACAGGCATCACGATAAGCCCGTTTCAAAGCCCGCTCAACTGACTTGGCGAACTCGGTTTTCGGTTTCAAGCGCTTCTCAGCCATTTGATTGATCAACTAGAACAGGGCGCCTGCCCTGATTATCATACACAGCCCATGAATCCACAAGGGTCTTGTAAGCGGCACCGAAATTATGCCAACCACGCTTGAAACGCCGCCGAATGTCGTGGGCCGGCACATGATGTCCGCCTTGTTTCACACGCAAGGCCACACGTTCAATGGCCATTTCCGCGCTCGGCAACTTCAGGAACACCAACTCCAATCGGTATCCAACGGCTTTCCAACGCCGCAGCCGACCAACGTAGGACAAGCCGCTCAGAGTGGTCTCGAAGGCAAAATCCGCCCTGGCCGACACCAAGCGGTCAAGTTCACTCAACAGTATCCGTCCAGCACGCACTTGCACAGCCGACGGATCCAAGGGCGACAATCCAGCAGCGATAAGGTCCGCGTTCACGAAATGCAGAACGTCCGCCTCATTGGGCAGAAATTGACGCGCGAACGTCGTCTTCCCTGCCCCGTTCGGACCAGCGATCACAATGCACCGTGGACGACGTTTGGCCATGCATCGCAAATGTGCAGCCTCCAACCGTACAAGCGATCTTCGCCGCTATGAACCTCTACCCCATCGACACCGGTTTCTTCAAGCTCGACGGCGGCGCCATGTTCGGCGTGGTGCCCAAAACGTTGTGGGGCAAAATGCACCCGCCCGATGAGCGCAACGCTTGCACCTGGGCCATGCGCTGCCTCTTGGTGGAAACCGGTGGCCACCTCATCCTCATCGACAACGGCATCGGCGACAAGCAGGACGCCAAATTCTTCAGCCATTATGACCTGCATGGGGGCGACACCCTCGACAAGTCGCTCGCCAGGCACGGCTTCAACCGCAACGACATCACCGATGTGTTCCTGAGCCACTTGCATTTCGATCATTGCGGCGGCAGCATACGTTGGAACAGCAAGCGCGATGGCTTCGAACCGGCCTTCCCCAACGCCACCTACTGGAGCAACGAGCACCATTGGTCCTGGGCCATCCGCCCCAATGCACGCGAGAAAGCCAGCTTCCTCCAAGAGAACATCCTGCCCATTGAGCAAAGCGGTCAGTTGAAATTCGTTCCCATTGCTCGCGGCCAGGCCCATGAGAACGTGCTGGTGAAGGACCTGTTCCCGGGTTTCGACGTGCTCACGGTGAACGGCCACACCGATGCGATGATGATCCCGCACCTGAAGTGCAAGGGCCGCACGGTGGCCTACATGGCGGACCTGCTGCCCAGCGTGCACCACGTCCCGGTCGCCTGGGTGATGGCTTATGATACGCGACCACTGCTCACGCTGGATGAAAAAGCCGCCTTCCTGAGCAAAGCCGCAGCAGAGCAATACGTGTTGTTCCTGGAGCACGACCCCAACAACCAATGCTGCATGGTGCAGCAAACGGAAAAGGGCGTGCGCTTGGAGCGGGCCTTCAGCCTCTCCGAACTCTAGCGCTCCACCACGAAACGTCCCACCGGGATACCTGCATCGGCGGTGAGCAAGTAGCTGCCAGGAGCCAGACCACCTACATCGAGGCGCAGAAGCATGCCGGGAACGTTGGCCACCTGGGCTACCCGCCGACCGGAAAGGTCGAGGATGTTCAGTGCATGCACCTCGTTGGGGAGCCCGAGGACGGTGAGTTCGCTGCGTGCAGGCACCGGGTAGATCTGCACACCGGCCAACCGGTTCTCAGCAACACCATCGGGCAAGGCCGTCTCCACGCAGATGGTGAAATCGCCGGCCTCAACGCCACCGCCGTTCCATACGCGCACCAAGTAGTCGGTGCCAGCATCCAATCCACTGAAAGTGTATTCGCCGATGCTGTCCGTGAAGCAGGCGATGTAATCCGGCTCACTGCAAGCTTCATACAAAGCCACGCTGAGAGTGGTGGCATCACCGAGCGCTGTGATGATGGTATGCTCGGTTTGCAGGCCGGTATTGAAAACGAACCACGCGTCGTTCACGTTCTCGTACGGATCGCAGCCGGGGTTCGGCAGCGGCGAGGCGTAGGCGCATACCAAGGTCGCTACAGTAGGCGCGCACTGATCGATGGGCTGTGGCACCAGCACGGTAGGGCTGTCACAATCATCGTTGGCCAGCGTGGGTGAACAAGGTGGGTTGCAGGATGCGGAGAGCGAAAAGTTTCCCACCGCTCCGTTGTAGCCGTGAACCAGCACCCCGTAGCTCACGCCCATCTCCGCAACGAACGTGGTCACGGAAGTATTGCCATTGCACGACGGTCCGTCATCATTGCCGGCCATGCAGGTGAGCGCATTGCAGTTGCCAGCGAACACACTGATCTTGCTATCGAAGTTGGCATCGTTGCACGTGCTCAGGGTCACTTCATCACCTGCACCAACGAGGTAGTACCAAACACCTGCCGTGTTCACGTTCGCAGATCCGCACTCCGGGGCGATGGACACGATCGAGCCTTCGGTGGTACCATCCAGGGTATCACCACAAACGATCAGCAACGCATCGGCACAAAACGCATTGGCCGGTGGCGGTAGTTCCAACGTGGTGAACGCAAAGGGACCTCCCCAAGCGCTAGTGTCTCCACCGCCGCAATCCAGCATCACGTATACCTCGTAGTCCGTAGAATCATCGAGGCCGGTGATGTTCGCCGGAGGGCCATCGACACCGATGGTGCCTGAGGTGAGCGTTCCGGTGCCGGGCGTAAAACCGGTCGGACCATGCTCGATGATGAAACCCGTTGCGCCGAGCGGATCGAAGAACACGAACGCCTCCACATCGCTTGGGCTGATGAACACGTCCTCGGCCGTGGGACAGGTCGGGCACTCGAGCGTGAGCGTGAAATCACCGGTCTCGCCGTCGTAGCCCTGAACAAGGATGTAGTAGGTAGTGCCGCTCACCGACTGGAAGTTCACGGTGCTGAGCAGGTTGCACTGCGCATCGTCGTCGTTGCCATCCACGCACACCAGATTGCCGCAGGAACCGCTGTACACGTTGAGGCGCGTGTCGTACGAAGCGCCGCTGCAGGTGGTAACGGTCATATACGCCCCGGTTCCAGGAAAGGTGAACCACACACCTGCTGCTTCAATTCCGGTTCCACAGAATGCGACGGTATCCACGGCCGCACTATCGGTATTCCCATTGAGGCTTTGGCCGCACCCGATGGTGATGGCCCCGGTGCATGCGTCGTTCGGCACCTGGGCAACTAGAGCGGAGCAGCAAAGCAGTGCGGCAAACAGGGTATTCGTTCTCATCATAGGGGGCGCTGGAGTGGCGCCGAATATACCCGGCCGTTCCGCCTCGGGAACTGTCAATTGCGGTTCCTGCGTCCGCGCCGTTCCGGGTCTTCGTGGAAGAAGTAACGCACGTCGAAGGTGAGGTAGGTGCCTACGATACCTTGCCGGGTGCTGTATTCACCGCCATTGATCCGCATGGTGTGCTCCGCGATGGCCATCTCGCCGAATGGCCGGTGATAGGACGCGCCCAAGTAGAAGTAACCGGACTTCGGAGTACGGTACTCGAAACCCAAATTGGCCACTACAGCCGCCTGCAGCCAATTGTTGCGGAACCAGAACGTGCGCAGTTCAACGTCGTTTTCCACGGCATCGGTGGGGTACATGTCCGCGCTGGCGCCGGCCGCCGCGTTCATCCAGGTGCGCTCACCCAAGCGCACGTACACCAACCCTTGCACGGGGATCTCATAGCCGACCCACTTGATGGTGTTGCCGCCGCCGAGCGCCGTGGTGTCGTTGGTGAGCGACCATCGGTAATTGCGCTGGATCTGGTTGATGCCCACCTCCAACGACAGCATATTGGTGAGCCCTGCTCGGACCACGCCGCCGAACGCGATACCGCCTTGAAGTTCCACCTCGCCGTTCAACGCGCCCTCCTGCCATGCGGTAAGCGGCTTGAAGAAGCTGAGCGGGAATACCGGCTTCACCTGCAGCCCGAACGTGGTGACACGCTCTTGGGCCATGAGCGCAAGGGAGAACGAGATGAAGAAAAGGGCGGACGGGAACCGGATCAGCGCGCGGCGATGAGCAGTTGCTGGCCAACGCGCAGCATGCTCCGTCGTGATATCCCGTTCAATTCGCACAGTTGCTGGATGCTGACGCCGTAAAGGTCAGCTATGGCATTGAGATGATCGCCCTTGCGCACCGTATGGAACGTGGTGCCCAACGGATACGCAGCATAGCTCCAACGCGTTTTGGCCAGCACCAGTGTGTCGCAGAGCAATTCGCCGTTCCTCAGATCGATGAAACGACCGGCATCGATGGGCACGCCTTTGAACCGCACCTCCAAGTGCAAATGGCTGCCATGACTGCGACCGCTGTTGCCGCCGAGCCCGACCAACTGACCCGCGTCCACATGATCGCCCACCTTCACCTTCAAGCGGTGCAAGTGCGCGTAAAACGTCTCCAACCCGTTGTAGTGGCGCACGACAACAAGCCTACCGAAGCTGCCGTACGGCCCACTGAAGCGCACCACACCTGGGAACATCGTCCTTACGGTATCCCATACGGCAAGGTCCAAGTCGATGCCGTTGTGCGGACGACCATCGCGCCACCCGAACCGGCTAGTGAGCACCCCGGGCACTGGCATGTGGAAACCACAAAGGGCGTCATCGTCGGTCAGTTGCACCAGCACCACACTGTCGCCCTTGCTCAGTTCGGGGCCATAGGCGTTGGGGTTGGTGGTGTTCCAAGCACCATAGATCTCGTCGGCCGGATGGGCCAGGCCTGTGTACCAAGGCAGCGCGAAACCGTGCGCCACTTCATTGGCCGTGGGCATCTGGCTGGCGTAGAGGTTGATCTCATTGATGAGCGCATAGGGCACCGTATCAAGCTCGAAAAGCGAGTCGATCATATCCACGATGCCGTGATCGTCCAACGACCGGATCCGCTTGAAAAGTTCAAGATCGCGGATCATGTCGGACGGTGCGTCCTCCAAGGCGCAAAGGGAGTCCAGCAGATGGTCGAGCCGTTCGTCCGTTAGGGCCTCCCCTCCTTCCAGCAGCTTTTCGTTACCGTACTGCACCACGGCCGCCACCGTATCCGTGCCACCTCCACCGTCCGCGGCCTTTCCGTGGAGCGGAAAAGCCAGCGCCGCGCACAGCACAAAGCAGAACATTTGAAGGGGGCGGAACATGGTTTTGCAGAGCAGGCATTTGCGGCCCAGCGGGCCGTACTACGTTGAAAAGGGCCGCGAGGATACCTGCGACCCGGAAAGCACCCTCCCCGGATCCGACAAAAGGGCAGCTTCGCCCGGCGAGCGCATCCCCGTCTTGACCGGTCACAAAAGGCTCATTCGGCCTTCCACACCACGAAGTGATCGAGCGGCTTGCGATACCCCTGCGGCCATTCCATGGCGGGGTAACCTGCATAGAACAGGCCCAGCACATTGTCCCCGTCAGGCATGCCCAGGAAAACCCGCATGGCATCGCTTGTCAGCACGGCACCCGTGGCCCAGAATCCCCCTAGGCCATAGGCAGCGCACGTGAGGTACATGTTCTGGACCCCACAGGCCACAGCGAACTTTTCCTCCTCCTCACTGATCTTCTTGTTCGGATCCCGGGCCATGCCCAACGCGATGACCACCGAGCTCTGCAAGGGCCGCTGTGTCACGTTGTCGTACTTCTTCTGAAGGAATTTGTCCGGAGGTGTGCTCCGTGCATACTCCTCGCCGAGGAACGCGCTCAATCGATGACGGGCAGCGTCGGTGAACACATGGAACCGCCACGGTTGGGTCATGCCATGATTGGGCGCCCAGGTGGCGTTGGAGAGCATCCGCTCGACGATGTCGCGATGGACAACGCGGTCGCTGTAGTCCTTGGGGAAGATCGTGCGGCGGTGACGGATGACCTCGGTGAGCTCGCTGACGCTGAATTTCATGGGGCAACGAATGTATCGGCAGTGGCATCTACGTTTGCGACGAACCCAAATGACAATGAGGATCACTACCGCCCCCTTCCTGCTCTTCGCTGCGCACGCCATTGGACAGATCACTCTTGTGCCAGCCGAGCACGATCCTTTGATCGGCACCGGCTTCAGCGTGAACACCGGTACGTACATCGCTCCCGGGAGTGCGGGCGCAGGTTTGTTCTGGGATTTCAGCGCATTGTCGGCAACGGGCTCGGACGAGCTCCAGTTCGTTGACCCCGCAACCACTCCGAACGGTGCGGATTTCACCACGGCCACCATCGCCATGGTGGACAACGATGGCAACTACAGCTACTTCCAAAGCGATGCAACGGGCTTCACGTTGGTGGGCAACGACGATGGTGCTATTGCATTCCCCTTGAGCGATGGCGCCAAGTATTGGCCTTTCCCGTGCGACTATTCGGACACCTGGAACGACATCCTCGCCGGCACCATAGTCATCGCAGGCCAGAACGTGACCCGCGCCGGCACCATCGAAGGCATCGCTGACGGCTACGGCGACCTTGGTTTGCCTTGGGGAACGGTGTACGGCGTGTTGCGGGTGGCTCTGCACGAGGAATACCAGGACGCCACGCCGCTCGGTACCGTGGTGCACGATGTGATGACGCACCGCTTCTTCACCCGCTTTCTGCCCTTCCCAGTGCTGCAGATCACGGATGCGAGCACAACGGTGAACGGAAGCACGACCACCTCACAGACGACCCAATGGGTGGACAGCACCGTGGTGGGTCTGTTCGAAGCCAGGACCGCTACTACAGCGAGCCTCGTTCTTTGGCCGAACCCAGCATCCGGGATGGTCACTATGAGTACCGGAGACACTGAAGTCTTGCGTGTGGAGGTGACCGACGCAACGGGCCGGTTGGTGCTGTCCGTTCCGTATGGCAGTGCCACGCGGGATCCAGGAAATCACCGTTTGGATGTATCCACGCTGTGCGCAGGCAGCTATGTGGTAAGCACCGTCGGTTCTTCGGGCCGTCGGTCTTCCACAAGGCTTCTGGTGCGCTGAAGAAGTCGGCTCACGACCGCTGAACGAGGCGAGCGGCGGAGCGCAGGTCGGCCATCGTCGGCAGAAGTTCGAGCCACCGCGTTCCGGTAACGCGCAGAAAGACCAGGGCTTGGTACAGCGTGTTGGTCATGTACGCCAAGGACGCTGTGACGGCTGCCCCGTGCAGGTGTTTCTCTGGAATGATCATCAGCCCGACCACAATGGTCACCATCAAGCCGAGCCCGCTTCCGATCGCATTGTGCTGGTTGCGGCCAGTGCCCGAGAAGAACATCCCGAGCGCTTGCGAAACGCTCATGGCCAGGATGCCGGGCGACAGGTACAGCAGGATCATCGGTATCCCACTGAAGTCACCTCCAAAGACAGCTTCGTAAATGGCGTTGGGCACCAATATCAACGCAACCATGGAAATCGCCGCGAACATGAACGAGGCCTTCAAGAAGACGATGGTGCTGGCACGTTGTTCCTTCAGTTCCGGCGTGTTGCTCAATTTGCCATAAAGGACCGTTGCCAGCCCGCGCGGGGCAAGCCAGGCACTTTCGGCCACTTGGGTACCAACGGTGAATACCCCGAGCGCCGGGGTTCCGGTGATCCGATCAATGAACCAGTACGAGCAACGATAGGTGAGCAGTTGCAGCGCGTTCGCAAGCTGAGTGAAGCCGCCGTGCCTGAAGAGATTGCGCCACACCGGCACATGCTCCTCGCTTGTGCGTGCATCTTCAGCGCGAACGAACACCACCAGCGAAGCGAGAAGAGTAGCTCCATTGGCGATGTAACCAGCGTGCACGTATGCCATCGGCGACCTGTTCTCCTCGGCTGCCGATAAAAGAGCGAACGAGGCCAGAAGCACAACGCTCTGAAGGATGGAGATCCAGCTGAACGCCTTGATGCGCTGTTGCCCAACCAGCAGGCCCATGTGCACGGTGAAGAGCATGGTGAGCAACGCCAACGCGATGACGTGCAGCGCGAATGCATCCGGCACGACGCGGGTCAGTCGGATAATGCCATACGAGATCAACGCGGACACCACGGCCCACGCATAAGCCCGCCAAAGCAGATCGCGTCGCCGCACGCGTGCTGCCAGGTAGGTGAGCGCAGGGCCGCAGACCACATTGCCCAAGAGCACGGCCAGCGTTATGCCGAGCACGATCAGCCCTATGGTGCCCAAGCCCTCCTTCCCCAGCCGGTGGCCCGCCACCGAGAAGATCAGCAGGTTGCTCAACGCCACCACGATGCGCGCTGCAATGGACCCTATGGCCGATCGCACCATCATTCGTCGTCCGCTTCATCCTCCTCGGGCAGTGGTCGACCGCGTTGGGCCTGTACTGCTTGCACGTACCGTTTGCCATCGAGAAGCGTGATGTTCCCTGCGGCGGATACCGTGTGAAGGCCTTTGTTGAAAGAGGTTCCACGCAAAGGCTCCAAGTACTTAACCGTTGTTTCAGCGAAGTCGGTCGGTGAGAGGCGGTCGATACGATTGAAGGCGATGCGTCCGCCGTACGTGCGACTGCTGTCCTGGGCCGGGCGCCAGAGTTCCTTGCCCCGCCTGAAAGGTGTGCCGCCGGGCCGGGCCGTCCGGATGTCGTGCTTCAACGGGTTGAGCACATGCGCAACGAACGGACCGGTGAGACTGTCGCTCCAGAAAGCATGCAGTTCAACATTGGTGAGCGGCGCCTTGGTACCGAAGAGCCACCAGCGCCCGTCGTGCCGGAAGAGCGTCGGGTCCACAAGGGGCTCATCGAGCAGCTTGGTCACCGGTTCCAATGCATCGTTGGCCTCGTTCACTTTGTAGAGCATCACGCGACCGTCAGCGATGGACTCAGGAACGCAAAAGACCGTTCCCTCGTGCTCCACGATGAACGGGTAGCTCAAGTGCCTGCCTTCGTCCAACATGGTGCGGCTGCGCTTCAGCACATTATCGCCCTTCGGCCTGATCCGTGCCACGAACCCTTGGCGTGTTCGGTAGTCGTACTTCTCGTAGAGCACGTTCAGTTCACCGTTGCGCATGTAACCGAAAGGATCCGCCCGGAATTGCCCTTTGGCGGGTTCGGGGAGCCACCTGGCGTTAAGGCTGGGCTTCTCCTCCAGGAGCGTTGCGATCGGCTGGTTGAGCACGGCGATGTTCCACTGCTCCTGCATCTCGGTGCGGCCACGGTGGAAACGCCACTTGTTGCGGGCCATCTGCACCAGGAAACGGATGAAGGTGAGGTTACCGGGATATTTGAACACCGGTGCATCCGTGCGACTATCCACCCCATCCGCCGCACTGGCATCGCCGTTGAGCAAACGCTTCGCTACTTGCGCCGGCCAATGCGCGCTGGTCGTCAGCACGGTATCAACGGTCTCCACCAACGAGTGGTCCACCGTGCGGAACCAACCCTTGTGAAGGATCCTGCCACCATCGAGCTTGTCCGTGAGGCGCTGAAGGATCGCGCCCGTGACGCCATCGCCGTGCATGATCTCCCAAAAGACAGGCGGCCCACCGCGGTACTTCGTTTCATCGCCGTGATGGAAGCTCCACACACCGTAACGCGGCAGTTGCAGGATCTCCCCGCGGATGATGTTGAAGCCGAAACGCAGCAGAACATCGGGATGATGCCCAGCGATGACGGACAAGTCGTGCTGGATGAAGCGTTCACTGAAGCCCTTGCGCTGAACGTCAACTTCAACCACCGGCACGGTCCCAAGCAGTGTGCCCAGGTCTTCGAGCACCATTGCCTTGGGCTTGAACCAGCGCTTGCGGTACTGCAGGTACAGGAACATGCGCCAGGGATAACGCAGTGCACGTTGCAGCACACCGGCTTGCGGAAGGTCCTGTGCCGACCGGTTCTTTACAAGCACCACGATGCGCACCCCAGGGACCGCGAGCAACTTGCGGATGGCTTCCGCCTCCCACGCCCTGAACGTTGTGCCGTTGCACAATATGCCGATGCGCAATTCCATGTCAGGCCTGGTCGGACAGCATGCGTTGATAGAGCGTGAGGAATCGCTGGCCGATCCACGCGCTGCTGTATCGTTCGTCCACTGTTGCTCTGATGCGGTCGGGGTCGTACCGATGATGACCGGCAACCATGCGGCGCACGGCATCGGCCAAGGCAGGCACATTGTCCACCGGAACGAGTTCTCCGTTGTGCCCGTCAATGAACGACTCCGGACCGCCGCACCGCGTAGCGATGACGGGTTTGCCGAGCATCAGAGCTTCGCCTGTCACAACGCTGAAGGTCTCGTGGCGACTGTTGACAATGAGGAAACCGGCCTTCGCCATTTGCTGCATGGCTTCCTCTGAGGAGAGTTGACCAAGAAAGGTGACACGATCATCGAGGTTGAAGCCTTTGCACCGCTGCCGCAAGCGCTGTTCATCTTCTCCCCCGCCCACAATGGTGAGCTTCAAGTCGGGCAGTTCGTTGCGCAAAAGCGCCATGCACTCGAGCACCCCGGAAACGTTTTTGACGCGATCCACCAGATCGGCCACCATGATCGCGTGGTGCGCTGGGCCACGCTGCGCCACGGATGTTCGTTCGAGGGGAAGAACGTTGGGGATCACCTCATAGAGTTCCACCAGGCCCAGATCGCGGATGGCCCTGCCCAACCGTTCGCTCACCACGGAAACGGCTCCGGCCTTGGCGAAAGCGCGGCGCGTGAACCAGCGGTTCAACCAGGGGCGCCCAAGCCAACGCCCGTCGAGGAACTCGCTGCTGTGCTCGGTGATCGCATAGGGAATGCCCAGTTCCTTTTTCGCCTTGTAGGCGAGCAGGCTGGGCCGGGTGAGGACTTGCACATGGCACACGAGCGGCAGCCCACGCTCGCGAAGGAAGCGTTGCCAGGCCCTATCGGCGGCTTTGCGATAGCGCAGGAAATTCAAGGGCGTGCGCCACAAGGCCCACCCTCGCTCCAAGGGACGGTAATAGGCCCGAAGGGTCCAGACGCCGTTCTCCTCGCTGACCTCCTCGTAGTAGCCCGTGGCTGTGGCCGTGTCCTTCAGCACCGCCACCACGCTTACCTGCGCCACCGCAGCTACGGCTTGCGCGTGGCGCCGGATGAACTCGCCCAGTTGAACATCGCCACGTCCGGGGTAGTACTTGGGCAGGAAGACCACGTGCATTCGCGGCAAAGTAACCAGCCCTCACCTACGCTTCTATATTTGCCGCCCCTTCGGCGAAAGCTGATGGGAAACGGTGGGTGTAGCTCAGTTGGTTAGAGCGCCGGATTGTGGTTCCGGAGGTCGTCGGTTCAAGCCCGATCATCCACCCGAAGGCCTCGCGAAAGCGGGGCCTTTTGTTTTGGGCTTATCCAAAAGGCTTGCGGCGCCATGCTGGCAGGCAACTTTCTCACTGCTCCACCACCACCAACGCATGCCCAACTCTACCCTGCTCCGTGCGCACCCGCACCGCATATATGCCCGGCGCTTGGCCACGCAAGTCCAGCGTGTGCGTATTGTTCTGCACCTCCTGCTCCTGCACCAGCCGCCCTTGCGCATCCAGCACACGCAACGTTGCGCGTTGCACGCCCCCCGGCAGTTGCACTTGCATTTGGCCGTAGCTTGGGTTGGGGTACACCTGCAACTGTAGTGGCAGCTCCCGCTCCTCCACCCCCACATTAAGCCCGTGCAGCCTGCTTACAAAGCGCTGCTGGGTGTCGTTGGTGGTGCCGTCGTCGTAGCCAACGTATGCGCCATAGAGGTACCAGTTGCCGATCGCGTCGGGCACCATGCCCACCGAGGCGTGAAGCACTGAGAAACCATCATTGTAGTCACCACAACCCTCACCGAAGAACGCATCACTCTGCAAGTTGCCATCGGCATCCAACAAGGCGACTCCGTTGCGTACTTGATCTTCAACCTCATAGAACTGGCCATGGATGACAATACGGCCATCCGTAAGTCGCGTGTGCCACATTGGAGAGTACGCACCAAAGGTCTCTCGCGGGGCGGACAGGTCATTGTTGAAAGTTGCATCAAGTGCCCCGTCCGGCATCAAACGGATAAGCTTCAGTGTGTCTGTGCTACCGCTGGGGAGGAAATAACCAGATGCGATCACACGCCCATCCCCCAAGACCGTAAAACTGAACGCCATTCCATAAGGGAGGTCGGGAAGGAACGTCGTGTCCAACGCCCCATCAGCTTCCACGCGGAACACGCTCCCCACGGGCTGCCCGTCGTACACGGTGCAAAGCCCGCTGCACAGGAATTTGCCATCTGGCTGCTCCTTGATGGTGTATATGGCGTTGTTTCCAACACGGTGCGTGCGTGTGGTATCCAAATACCCCGTGTTGCTCATCCACACCAAACTATGCAGCCCCGTGAAACCCCTGATGGTGTCTTGGAGGCTGTGCCATCCGGCGAGCAGCACCCGTCCGTCGGGGTACACATGGTAGTCGCCGCCTTGGCCGGTGCTGAAATATGGACCCAGATTCAATGGTATGAAGTTGTTGTCCAGGATTCCATCCAACATCAGGCGCCTCACGCCATTGCCGTTCTGCGCGTAGATCCTATCATTCCAACGTGTCAGTTTTCCGCCCATTTGGGCGTAGGTATTGAACGTCAAGTCACGTGACCCGTCAAGGTTCAGACGCGCCCCAGCCTTTTCATCCCAAGGCGGGTCCCCAGGAAAGTAGATCCTTCCTGAAACCACCACTTTGCCATCGTCCATGACCAGGAGCGAGTTGACGTTCTTCTTTGTGATCGTCGCTCGGAACGTGGTATCCAGATCGAACGGCTGCTGGGCTTTTCCCTGCATGGTGGCCAAGGCCACCATGCAGGAGAAAGCACCCGCAAACGCATTCGTTCTCATGGCTGGAGGATGGCCCGTTGCACGGCCACCACTTTGTTACCATCGATCAACTCTACTTGGTAGGCGCCCGCAGGAACCGCGCGAGCATCCCAGATCACTTGACCCTCGGGACCGCTAGCTGTCAACTGATCCACGATCCGGCCGGTCATGTCGCGGATGAGGAGTTGTGGATTACCACCCGCTGACGTGACACGGTATGTGCACGCAAGCCAATTCGACGCCGGGTTTGGCTGAAGGGTCAAGCTTCCCAAAGGCTCTGGATCCAACTCCTCCACCCCCACGTTAAGCCCATGCAGCCTGCTCACAAAGCGCTGCTGGGGGTCGTTGGTGGTGCCGTCGTCGTAACCAGCGTAGCTGCCGTAGATGTACCAGTTGCCGATGGGGTCTTGAGCCATGGAAATGGTAGAATGCGAGTTGGGAAAGGTCCCATCGTCGTAGTCGCCGCACCCGGTTCCGGAAAACGGATCACTGAGCAGGTACCCATTGCTATCCAACATGGCTATGCCTCGGCGTACCTCTCCGTTCACGCGATCGAAGTTGCCGTGGATCACTATCCTGCCATCGGGCAACGTTGTATGGAAGACTGAAATGTAGTCGCTCAGGAAATTGAGTTGGAGATCACGCACATCCAAGGTGCTGTTGAAGGTCGGGTCCATGGATCCATCAGGCATCAAACGGACAATGTGCAGGGTATCCGTCTCGCCGTTGCGCCGCATAAAACCGGAGGCCAGAACTCGGCCATCGGCCAGCACCGTGAAGTCCTTGGCGTGCCCCCAAACAAAGTCCGTTTGGAAGCTAGGGTCCAGTGCGCCATCGGCCTCAACGCGAAACAAGCGACCGACCGATGAACCTTCATACACAGTGCAGATGCAACTGCTCAGGAATTTTCCGTCCGGCTGCTCCTCAATACGGATTACCTCGCCATCACAGTTGCGGTGCACTGCAGTGGTATCCAAATAGCCAGTGTTACTGAACCAAACCAGTTCGTATGTTCCTACATAACCATGGATGCTGTCCTGTAAGTCATGCGATCCGGTGATCAAGACACGGCCATCAGCGAATACATGGAAGTCACCACCGACTCCGGCAGAGAAGTACGGTGCCCCGGCCATATCAAAAAGGGCATCCAATTGACCGTCCAACCATAATCGTCGAAGCCCTTGGCCGTTGCGCACGTACATCCGATCATTCCACGCTTTCACAACCCCGCCCATTAATGGGTACGAGGCAAAGTCCAGATCGCGTGTGCCGTCGCTGTTCAGACGACAACCCGAACGGGGCGCAATCCAATTTGGGTCCCAAGGAAATCTGAGCTGTCCGGACAGGATCAAATCACCATCCGGGAGCACAAGCAGACTGTTCACCCCAAGTGGATAGTTTCCCCCGGATGCGACCATCGCAGCTCTGAAGGTTGTATCCAGGTCGAAGGGCTGCTGGGCTTTTCCCTGTATGGTGGCCAAGGCCACCATACAGGAGAAAGCACCCGCAAACGCATTCATTCTCATGGTTGCAGGATGGCCCGTTGCACGGCCACCACTTTGTTACCATCGACCAACTCTACTTGGTAGGCGCCCGCAGGAACCGCGCGAGCATCCCAGATCACTTGACCCTCGGGACCGCCAGCTGTCAACTGATCCACGATCCGGCCGGTCATGTCGCGGATGAGGAGTTGTGGGGTACCAACCGCTGATGTGACACGGTATGTGCACGCAAGCCAATTCGACGCCGGGTTTGGCTGAAGGGTCAATGATGGACCGCTCTCTGCAGCCTCATGGGCTACCTCGTACAACGATCTGAGCGAGGCTTCGTTACCGCCGGTCAACGGCGCACGGCAGCGGTCGTAAGCAAAACAAAGGAGGTTGCTGGCCCACACAGCCGGGCGGTCGTGCGCATCGGAGATCATGCTTTCCAATTGATCCTGCTCCTGTACAGCAAGGTCCGCAGTTGTCCGCCCGTCGAGTGCAACGCCTTCCAACAGTGCAATGATGTCGAGCATGCGTTGGCGCTCCATCGCCTCGGGTGTACGCAACTCGTGCTCCACCACTATACCCTCGATCACAGCGGTGGCTTGTGCAAACTGTCCTTGCTGTACATAGGTCAACGCTTCCGCATAGCGGCCTGCTTTGGTCCTTACCTGCTGCCAAACAGCCCTCAAACTGTCCACATCTTCATAGGTGGTGTCATTCCTCCAGTAGTCGATGAGAGCGTTCGCATGCTGCGTCATTGCCGCGTGATGCTGGGCCATGGTGGCTTCTACCGTGAAGCGATAGGTACGCTCATCCCAACTGGCGTAAACCGCGGTAAGCAGGTAGGCGGGCAGCGGGTGGCCACTTTCCTCTTGCATCCATTGTACAAACCTGTCCTGCTGCGTTGCTTCCGGGTTGGCAATAAGTACCTCAGCCACCATGGCTGCAGGCATGATGTTCCGCTCCACCATTTCGCGAAGGACTTCCGTGCTCAGGTATGGGCTCTTGGCCAACAGGTAGTCGCGAAGATCCCAGGCTTGGTTTGGCCAAGTTGTGATGATCTCGTGAACGACTTCATCTGTGCTTCCACCATCAATGAGTTGGCCGTAGAGGTACCGAGTGTTGCCATAAGCCAACTTCTCGGCAACAATTTCACCTTTCACTTGATCAGCCTCGGCCTGATCCCGCAAGCCCCTTGGGCGATAATTACCAGGAGGACAAGGCGCATTGGACAATGCTGTTGCCAGTTGCTTGTTGACCAAGGGGATGGTGAAACAGAGCGGGTCATCATCCAGGGTTTGCCCGTAGATGTAGTTCAACACGGCGTACTCGCTGGTGCGCATGTAATCCCCCTGCGGGTCGATGCAGGTTTGGTCGAACACATTGGCTCCAGGGGCATTCAGTGCACCTTGGAGTGTGCGGATGCTGTGGAAGTCCTGTGCATCCGGGTCAGGATCAGAAGTCACTTTCCTGTCCCAGAAGTCCCGAAGATTACCGGAGTTCGTGTTGCAGAGCATCTGGAAGCCAATGAAGTTCGACTGCCCATTGTACGTGTCAGCGCAAATTCCTTCGCCTATGAACGCCCGCTCAAGTCCACTCGCAGAGTTGCGCCGAACCACATCGTTGTGGTCGCCGCTGTAACCCACCACAATGCCTTCAGTAGCCATGTAAGCGCCGTTCTGTAGGAGAGTGTTGTCCTCGATCCGGAAGCCGTAGCACTTGTACGTGTAAACCCCTCGGTGGAAGTCGAACCAGTATTGCTCATCCGGATTGGTCAACGGCATTTGCGCGACGCTGCCACCCAGCTCGAACGAATTGCGTGTGATGCGCGCGCCCACCACCCCGCTGGCGAACACCCCGCACACGTTGGCGCTGAAGGTGCTACGGTCCACCACGAAGGCGCGGGTGGTAAGGCTGGTGAGGGCGTGTACGCCATGGTCCAAGCCGCTGAAGCTGCTGGGGGTGTAGCTGCCCACAGGGCATTCCTGCCCTTGCTGGATGATGACGTTGCATTTCTCGCGCACCTCGTAGTGCGCATCGAGGCTGTAGATGCCCATGCCCAGTTGGTGGCTGTTGGTTTCGGTGGTGCGCAGGTTACTGAAGGTGCAGCCCAGGAAGGGGATGCCGTCAACGTACCAGAGGTTGGCGTGGTGCTTGAAATCGAAGGCCACGGGATAGTCGCTATCCACGCTGAAGGTAGTGCTGGTGAAGCGGCTGCGGTTGCGCTGTGTTTGGGTGCCTTGTGTATTGATGCCTTGGTAGGGCAGGAAGCGCACGCCGGTCTTGCAGTTCTTAAAGACGCTGTTGCTGCAGATGATGACACCGCCGCTCTTGAGGCCGTTGAAACCCACACCAACACGCTGGCCGGTGAGCGCTCCGATATCGGCCTTTTCCACAAGGGTGTTCTGCAGGATGAACTCGCCTTGATGGTCGGCGTGCGCCCCGCCGAACTGGTGCTGGTTGAAGATGCCCTGCACTTCAACGCCCTGCCACATATAGCCGGGGCACGCGGTGGTAAGCGTACAACCAACGGCGGTGAAGGAGGCGCCGGGTTCGATGATGAGCTTGGCTTGGGGGCCGAAACGGAAGGTGAGTCCTTGCACGTTGATGTGTGCATCGGTCTGCACGCGGAATTCGCCGTTGACGAAGATCTCTGAACCTGCATCGCAGAACAGGTTGTTGCCGGGTTGCCAGTTGTAGTTGCCCGGCGGTATGCTCCAACTGCGGTCGTAGTACTGGGCGCGTTCGTCGCAGCACAAGCCGCCGCTCCACAGACCGGGCGTGGCGAACTGGGTGATGTGTTTGTTCACCATGCGGTACTCAACGGGGTCGGCTCCCACATCATAAGTGGCCACAGAGCCGAGCTGCTGCAGGTTGGGCATCCACACGCCGTTGGCCGGGTCGTCGGGGTTGCTGAATGCGCTGAGGTAGTGGTTGCCGTTGGCATCTGCACTTACCATGTACAAAGCAGGTGGGCCGCCATTGGGGCCTTCGTTGATCTCCAACCGCGAATTGAACAGGCCCTGGCTCACGGCATCGGGCCCGATGGGGATGAACTGGGGCAAACCACCCGGTGGGGCTGTAACATCGAAATAGCCGAGGGCTGAACTGGGAGCCCCGCCGTACTCCTCGTGATCGGACTTTAGGAACCAGAGATATTGCCCATTCGGAGAGAACTCAAGACCACTCGTGCGGTGTTCGGTGATGGGGTTACCGAAGACATCCTCGGGAACCATGCCCGGTTCAATGTGACCTACTTCGTACAACCTGGGGTTCCAACCGGGCAAACCGGGGGCAACGTAATTGAACGCTGCTGTTGGCAGCGCCGCCGAAAGTCCCGCGATATCGAAATCGATGACGTACACGGCCACATGCTTCTCGGGTGGCGGGCTCGTGGCCCAAGCCGAGGTGTAGGCCATGCGCAATTGAGTTCCGTTCTGGTGCATATCCAACTCACCCCGGTCGGACTGATCACCGTCCCTGAAATCCCAGATCGTAACTTGACCGTTCTGTCCTCCTTCGATCTTGTCCAGATCGAGCACCCTTCGGGGACCAGAAGCGGAGAAAAGGACCAAACTGATCGAGTTCCAAGTATCCAAGCCCATCAGATAACGATCGTCATTGGCAAGGTCGATGACCTCCGAGCGCATGTGGTCGATCCCTAGTCCTGTGTACGACAACCCATAATAGAAGAGGTAGCCTGTTGGACCATTACCGTAGATCATATTGCCACCCATGGCCGTGATGGCACCGTTGTCCATCTCGAACGGGCCATTGTAGTAGTCATCCTCGCTCCAGAAGCGCCCCATTATCGGTTTTCCTACGGCCGCATAGTGGGCGCTCCCTCCAAGTTCCAGGTCGTTGGGCAGAGCAAGATCAAGAACGCCTATGGTCATACCACCGTCGGTGCCACCCAAGGCATGGTCGAACACTTGGGGCGAAGCGACATAGAACTTGGAGCAATGCCCAGGAACGGGGATGAAGTGCACCTCGGCGGCCTGCTTCGGTAAACACACTTGGCAGTTCCCATCGTCGAGCACTCCGTCTTCATCATCGGCGAGCAGGTAGCCGTCCTTGTTGTAGAGGTTCCCGTCCACGATGAAGAACAGCAGCTCACCGTTCTCGTCGAACTGCACGTTCTGGTGGTATTGTGCCGTTTGCCCTTGGTACTCGAACGCATCGTTCACGGCTGCATCGGGGCATTGCGGGGCCGCGCTCTGCACGATGCCGTTATTGAGCACGTCGCCGAAATCGAGCACTTGGTTGCCATTGAACCACAGCGGCTGCTGCGCCACCCCTTCAGTATTGAGCGAACTCCACCCGATCGGGGGGGGGGATACAGATGGAAAGCACCAACACGGCTCGGAGAAAGGAACACGTCTTCATGGGCTTGCGGGCGTTAGGTGGACCCGTATCACGAAGGGAAGCATTCAGTCGGAATTCCACAATACCCAATTCAGGGTATTTTTTGGGGAAGTCTATACCGGTCAGGTGGCAACTGCCTCACATCGTTTTCACCCCGTGCAGCTTGCACAACCACCCGAGGTGGCCGGTGTGGCTGCTTTCGTGGCGGATGGCATGCGTGATCACATCGCGTATCTGCGGCCCGAACGGCAAACCCGTGGGGTTGGGGGCGCTCAGCGCCACCTCATCCAGCGTACGCACATGCGCGATCGCTTTGGAGTGCACCGTGTTGAAGACATCGAACACCTCGGCGAACGGTGGACATTCTGACGGCGGCAACCCGGCTCCTCCGAGAGTGAAGTTCTTGGCCCATGAGAACTTGATGAACTCACCGCCTGTGCTGCGCAGCAAAAGGCCGTTCTCCGTGGTGGCAAGGTGGGCGATGAGCCAATAGGCAGAGTTCAGCTCCTTGCCCTCACACACGAAGCGCTTGTGCAGGTCTTTGTCCTTCAACATATTGAAGTAGGACAGCGTGTACTCGCGGGAGCGGTCCATCATGTGAGCGAGGACCTGGGCTTCGGTGGGCATGGGCATGGTTTGTTTGGGGGCATCGGGAATACCCGGTCATAAGAGGTGGTGGAGTGAGAAGGCCCTACCAGAGCCGGACTTCAAGTAGCGCTCAAAGGTGAAGGCTTTGTACTTGTCGTTGAACCGGCAGCACCACATGAGTTCCACCGGAAGCAACTTGGACGTGGCCGGCACCGCACCGGCTTGGTGCCGGGCCATGCGGTCTTTCAGGTCCGAAGTGCAACCTGTGTAGTGCTTGCCGTTCGAGCATTTCAGGATGTAGACACAATGATGTTCTGAAGCCATGGTAACGCTATCAAAAGTGATGGTATCAGCGCCTTCAGGAAGGCGAAGGAACGCTGAGCGAGGATGCGGACAGCGTCCGCCGAAGCACGCCGAGGTGCACGCAAGAGGGAAGTGCGGACCACAGCGGCCCGCCTTCGCACCTTTTCGCTTGAGGCCGAAAAGGCGCTTCGGCGGGCGAAGGCGGAGAGGGAGGGATTCGAACCCCCGGTACCCTTGCGGGCACATCTGTTTTCGAGACAACATTGCTTCAGTCTTCATTTCTCCTGCAATGCCCTCAAACGCTCCAGGAAGCCATATTTATCAACGCTTGCGGTTCACCTCATCAAGTTGCTGTTTCAAGCCTTTTCTTTGACACCTGTTTGACACCGCCATGCAACCCGTCAACTTCTCCATCCAGCTCTTCAAGGGCAAGACCCTTGGGGATGGCACTCACCCCATTATGGCCATGACATCGGTCGCCGGGGAAGTTAAGCGGATCAGCCTGCCCCGCATTCTGGCTGGAGATCCACGCCCTGCGGTCGCCTCGACCCAATGGGACGATGAGGACCGTCGCGTGACTCGTGCGCACAAGGAACGCAAGCGCATCAACGACATTATCCAGCACTTTGAAGTGCGGGGTCGCGAGATCATCGCCCGTATGCTCGCCTTGGGTCAAGCCTTTGACCATGAGCGGTTCAAAAGTGAACTGCTGCTCAGCGACGACCAGCGCCGGGCTCATGAGCAGTCCAGGACAGATGTATTCGCGATGTTCAACACCATCATCAACGAGATGGAGAAGGATGGGCGCGTTGGCACCGCGAGCGCTTATCGCGATGCCATGAATTCCCTCCGGCTGTTTCAGTGCAAAGGGGACAAGGTGAAAGCCCGAACGACCAAGACGCGTATGCCATACTCTGATGTGGCATCGATCGCAGGGGTGAAAGCTTGGGCCACCTTTATGATCGCCAGGGGCAACAACGAGGCCTCGGCGGGTATGCGCCTGCGCCAGTTGCGAGCCGTTCTCTACCGTGCTCGTGCTGAACGCATTATCAGCTTCGATGACATCCCTTTCAAGAACGTGTGGAACCCCGGTGGGCTGAAAGTGTCCAACTACCAAGGTGATCTCGCACCACAGCCATTAGTCGAAGAGGAAACCGCAAAACTCCTCAACGCTCGTCCAGAAGAACCACGTTCAGCTTGGGCGGTGGATGTGTACCGCTTGCTCATTGCCATGTGCGGCCCGAACATGGCAGATCTGGCAGCACTGACCAAGGAGAATGTGCGCGTGGGACGCATCCACTATCGGCGCATGAAGTCGCGGCGCACTCAACAAGAGGCGATCGAGGTGAGCCTGAAGATCACACCGGCGATGGCCGAGATCCTTGAGCGTTACAAGGGAGATGGACATTACCTGTTGCCCATCTTGGGGCCACAGTATCGCACACCAAAGCAGCGCAAGTTTGCCATCCAACAAGCGATCCGGATGATCAATGACCGGCTGGTGAAAGTTGCGCAAGGGCTCGGTATCGAAAGTCACGTCACCACAAAGACTGCTCGGTACACATCTGCCACGATGCTGAAGAACCTAGGGATCGCTCCAGACGTGATCAATGAACTTCAGGGCAGGGCGAATGCAGGGATGTTGAAGCACTATGCACCCGCGCACCGTTACCGTGTGCTTGACGACGCGCAACAGAAACTGTGGGCGTTGGCGACCAACGAGCCTACCGACAAACGGAAGCCTCAACGTGCGCGTGTCTCCCTCCCTGATCAGCCCACCTTCCAGCCGGTCGCCGTCAGCGAAGGATCAGAGGTACTCTAACAATTGCCTACCGACTGTTTCGCACCAAGTGTTTACGGTGTGCTGTTGACTGCGCGCAGGATCAACGCACGACGTGGACGCTACGTCTCGGAGCGATCCGCGTGGTGCGTGTGCGGGTCGTTGCTGACCGATTGACAAGGAAGCGGAGTGCAGCCGAAGGCGGAACGAGCGACTGCGGAAAGAGGTGAGCAACGGCCTTGGGTCTTGCGCGTGGGTTGAGCGAACCTTAGTCCTTGTCCGGTTCAATTGAATCCTTGTCTTTGATCTCACGCTTATCCAATGTCTTCACAGGGTCGTCTTTGTAGCGCAGTCTGTACGCGCGTTCTTGTGATGCATCAAGATCCTTCACGTTGCCCCTTTCTTCTTTTCCCGCAACTGCTTTCTCAGGCTCTGGTGCGTCCTGCTGGTAGCGCGTGCGGTATGCGTGGCGCTGGGATTGATCTAGGGTTTTGCGTTCTCCTTTAGCCAATGGCCGATCCGTAATCCGCTCTCGATACGCCCTTCGGAGAGAGCTGGCATGAGCCTGCGAGGCATCAACGTCCTTTTCTGCTTCGTGCTTCTGGTCGCCGTAGAGCATGTTGTCAACGGCGAGATTGGATCGCTCACGCAAATCCGGAGGGGCACCTGCGAGCTCGCGTTCCACGTTCTTCAACATCGCCTCTTTTACCTCGGCAATCTGCTTCTCCAGTTCCAGTTTGCGCTCACCCCGTGTGTGCGTTGCGACCGACCCGCCTGATGGCTTCAGTTCTGGCCCCTTGTCGGCTGGCAGGTTGTTGAGTTGCCATTCCAGGACAGTGATCCTGTCTCGTGCATCGGCCAGATGCTGGTTTACAGCCACCTCCTGAGGCGAAAGGCTCATTGCTCTTTTGTGCTTGATCCGGGGATGAAGTTATGCTATCCTGATAACCACTTTCACCATTCCGCACCTCCGAGGTAGCCAAGCATGACCTACAGCATGGAAGACGATCTCGAAGACCGCCGCATTCTCGATGCGCACTACAAAGGGGACACCACACGCGAAGAGGCCGAGAACGAGTATGGTCTGGCCATCGCTCTTGGCTGGTCGGATATCGTGACCTGTGTTGGGGTCTATCCACAGCACGAGCAACGCGCCAAGGATGCGATTGCCCAGATGCTGGGTTACCTGCCACATCCGAACATCATCATCCCGCATGAGGTGTTCGTCCGCACGTTGATCGAGCAGCACGCTGTCGGCATGATCTCCGACAAGGACTATCAGCGCGAACTTGTGACACACATCACCCATATCCGCAACGACGACATGAACAAGTTAGGCTGGATCGGGAAGCGGAACCTTACGACGGAAGAATACCGCCGCTACAGCAACACGCTCACTGACTACAAGAACCGCGTAACGGACAAGGTTGCCGCGTTCTTCGGCGAGGTGCCCGAATTGGTCTATTCCCTGCAAGCGGAGATGATGGTCAGGCAGGCCATGTACATGCACCCGTGGGCTAACATCCCCGAGGTAACACCCTTTGACTACCGGGCCTTCACCATTATCGCCTACCGCAAATCCTATCTCGACCACGGCGCACCAGCCGCCAATCAATCACCACTCATGGGAAGGAGATCCTCATAGAATTTACCTGTCTAATGCAGCGGTGGCTAAATGAGCGCGGTCACATCAGGGCGTTCTTCTCAACTGTAGATCGTGGGCTCTGCCCTGCAATGTCGCCCAAATCCCCTTGAGTGCAGCATATGAAGCAGCGTCCCCGGTGGGAATACCTGCATCCTTTGCAACCGCAAGACACTCGGACAATGGACAGGGCGCATAGAAGCGTAAGTCATTCGCAATCTCGTCATTATTCAGGGCAGCTTCTCGAATTAATCTCTGCAGATCAACAAAATGAGGTATCATACGTCGATTGGATATACCACGAGCTACTCTTTGCCCGAACATGTCAAGTCCATTCACAAGATAGATCAAATTCGCACTCTTGATTTCTAGCTGTGCGACTGGAGATGCATCATCATCATTCGTGTAATTCTCAAAAAGTCTTTCTCGCTGCAATCCCGAAAACAAATCGTATGGAATCATATACCACATCTCCTATACTCTATCGGCATAAACTAGTCGTTCCCATAGATTGTACCATATTCCAGTGATTTGTCAATGCTTATTCTGAGGCTTGGCACCAACAGCGGTTAACTTCTCCTTGCTGTAAATCGATTCAAACCCGGAAACAACCTTGTCAAGCCGGACTTCCAAGCTCTTCCAAGATATCTCCAAGAACTCGTAGCGTACGCCGTCTTTAGGATCGACAGCCCATCCAGTTCTTTGGAACCCACACCTCTTCATCAGCGTGTCACCCTCAGCTGACCCTCCAATAGCACAGATCACTAAATTCTCTTTGAGATCAGCAAGGCTGGCAACCATCATCTTGAAAGCTGACGCTAACTTCGGCAGTACATCTTGGACGGTGCATGCCAAGCCTTCGATATAAATCCAGTTCACGGAGCTCTTCTCCTCCAATGAATAAATGTCATCTGCTGTAATCCTGTTCTCATATATTTCTCCATTCTTCAATGCATTATAAAAATTTCTTTTGAGCGGAAGCAAATTGATGTTTGCCCATAGGTCTTCGTCATCCCTGTAGATATAGAATACGCACGGATTCTTGTCATGCCAAGGCTTCTTGACATCGAATCCATTTATTGGGCATGGATAGACACGCCTTGCCAACAGTTCAATCTCCGCAATCTCTGACGCGCTTGCCGTCCTGATAACGTTGCCGCGTGTCTCGTCGTGAAACATGATCTCATGCTTGTTTGGAAGATCCAGCCGCTTCCTGAAAAAATGTAGCTTGTACAGCTTCCTGTTCGCTTGACTCAGCACTTCCTGGTATTCACTGTCAGTCAGCTTGATTTTGCCCTCATATTTTCGGGCTGCAACGATAGCAATTGAATCAGCTCCATATTTCTTCGCAAAGTCGTCCCAAGATTCCTGGTTATCAATCACCGTCACCTCCTTGACCATGTGGTCGAGCATCGCCCTAGAGAACGCGAAGCCCTTGGGTTGCAGCAGGTACTTATGTATCCTTTCTGCCAGACTTCCTGCGTACGGGTCATGATCCTTTGCTCCAACCCGATAGACAGTGTCCTTGTGCTTT